>CAZBBB010000013.1:0-48399 GCA_964490005.1 uncultured Phycisphaerales bacterium
GGATGTGCGTGGCGATGCGATCGAGGAACCAGCGGTCGTGGCTCACCACGAGCACCGCGCCGGGGAAGATCAGCAGGGCCTCCTCGAGGGCGCGCAGCGTCGCCAGGTCGAGGTCGTTGGTCGGCTCGTCGAGGACGAGCACGTTGCCGCCCGCGCACAGCAGCTTGGCCAGCAGCACGCGGTTCTTCTCGCCGCCCGAGAGGTTGCCGATGAGCGTGTGCTGCATGGCCACCGGGAAGCCGAAGCGCTCGAGGAAGCCCTCCACGCGCACGGCGCGCCCGTCGACGGACACCACGTCGTTGCGGCCCGCGACCTCCTCCACGACGCTGAGCGTCGGATCGAGGTCGCTGCGCTGCTGGTCGATGCCCATGAAGCGCACGGTCTCGCCGACCTCGACCCGGCCGGCGTCGGGAGCGAGGTCTCCCAGCAGGATCCTCAGCAGCGTGGACTTGCCCGCTCCGTTGGGCCCGACGATCCCGAGGCGCATGCCGGCGGCGATCTCGAGGTCGAGCGGCGGCAGCACGACCCGGCCGGCGAAGGACTTGGCGATGGCCTGCGCGCGCAGCACGGCCGTGCCCAGCCGCGGCCCGGGCGGGATGACCAGCTCGAGATCGGCCGCGATCGGCACGGGCGCGTCGGCCACGAGCTTCTCCCAGCGGTGCACGCGGGCCTTGGGCTTGGTCGTGCGCGCCGGCGGACCGCGCCGCATCCAGATCGTCTCGCGGCGCAGCAGGTTCAGGCGCGCGCTCTCGGCGTGCTCCTCGAGGGCCAGGCGCTCGGCCCGCGCCTGCACGTACTCCGAGTAGCCCCCCTCGTAGCCGATCAGGCGCCCGCGATCGACCTCCAGGATGCGGTCGACGACGCGGTCGAGGAAGTAGCGGTCGTGCGTGACGAGCAGCAGCGGCGTGGCCGTGTCGAGGAACCAGTCCTCGAGCCAGTCGGTCACGAAGGCGTCGAGATGGTTGGTCGGCTCGTCGAGCAGCAGCAGGTCGGGGCGCGACACGATCAGGCGCGCGAGCGCCACGCGCCGCCGCTCGCCGCCCGAGAGCCGACCGCACGGCGCCTCGAAGTCGGGCAGGTCGAGCGCCGTCAGCGTGGCCTCGACCAGATGCTCGACGTCGTGGCCGCCGAGCTGCTCGAGCCGCTGGTCGAGGCGTTCGTGGCGCGCGAGCAACTCGTCGAGCGCGCGGCCCTGCGCGCTCTCCATCGCGGCGTGCACGGCCGCCAGCTGGGCCAGCACCCCCTCGCGGCCCGCGAATCCGGCGTGCACGGCCTGCCGCACGCTGAGGGCCGGGTCGAGCTGCGGGTCCTGCTCGAGCCAGCCGACCTTCAGGCCGCGCCGCACGACGATCGTGCCCGACTCGGCCGTCTCGACCCCGGCCAGGATGCGCAGCAGCGTCGACTTGCCGCAGCCGTTGCGCCCCACCAGCCCCACGCGCTCGCCCTCGCCGAGCACGAAGCCGATGCCGTCGAGCAGCACGCCCGCGCCGTAGCTCTTGCGCAGGTTTTCGACCGTGATCAGCGACATGGGCGGGGCTCGTGCGAAAGGGCGGGGGTGACGGGGCGAGGCATCATGCCAGTCGGCGGCGGCCCGTTCGTCGTGCCGCTCCCCCGTCGCGCCGGCCGCCCGTGCGAGGCACAATCGCGCGCCGCGGCCGGAGGGGCCGCGCCGGGGGACGCGATGACCGAGCCGAAGATCTACCTGTCGGGCGGCGAGTCGGACTACCTCTCCCGCTGGAAGCGCATCATCCACATCGATCGCCGGCTGCGCTCGGGAGAGAGTCCGGGCAAGCGGCAACTCGCCGCGGAGTGCGGCGTCACGCCCAAGACCATCCAGCGCGACCTCGACGCGCTGCGCCACGAACTCGGCGCGCCGATCGCGTACTGCCCGGTGCGCCGCGGCTACCACTACACCGACGCGCGCTTCGCCATCCCCGCCGCCAGCCTCGGCGAGCGCGACCTGTTCGCGCTCATGGTGGCCGAGAACGCCGTCGCGCAGTACGAGGGCACGCCGCTGGCCGGCTACCTCGGCGCGGCCTTCTCCAAGATCCTCGCGCTGCTCGACGGCGAGGTGCGCGCGCCGCACGAGCTGGCGCGGCGCGCGATCCACTTCGGCGGATTGCCGCCGCCGGTCATCGACCCCGCCGTGTGGACCGAACTCGTGAAGGCCATCGACGGCCGCACCGTGCTCGAGATCGGCTACCGCAAACCGGGCGAGGAGCAGGCCGTGACGCGCACGATCCACCCCTACCAGCTGCTCGTGCGCGAGCGCGACTGGTTCCTGGTGGCGCACCTGCCCGCCACGGGCAGCGAGCTGCTCTACTACCTGCCGCGCATCGTCTCGCTGCGCGTGCTCGACGAGGAGTTTCTGCCGCGCGCCGGTTTCGAGAGCGAGGAGTTCCACCGCGCCGGCTTCAACGCCATGCAGGGCCCCGGCGCCCCCGTCGAGGTGCGGCTGCGCTTCCGCCCCGAGGCCAGCCACCTCGTCGACGAGCGGCCCTGGTCGGCCGAGCAGAGCCTCGAGCGGCAGGCCGACGGCTCGGTCGTGCTGGGCTTCAGGTCGGCCGCGCTGTTCGAGATCGAGCGGCAGGTGCTGCGCTACGGCGGCCGCGTCGAGGTGCTGGCGCCCGCCGAGCTGCGCGCCAGCCTGGCGCGGACGGCCGCCGCCCTCGCCGCCGCCCACCGCTGAGCCGCGCCGAACCGCGCCGCTCAGCGCGGCCCGGCCGGGCGGCTCAGGGCTCGACCTCGGCCAGTTCCTTCCACAGGAACGTGTACGCCAGCGCCTCCATGAAGGCGCGCTGGCGGTTGTCGGCCGCGCCGCCGTGACCGCCCTCGACGTTCTCGTAGTACACGACGTCGTGGCCCTGCGCCTCCATCTTGTCGACCATCTTGCGCGCGTGGCCGGGGTGCACGCGGTCGTCGCGCGTCGAGGTCACGAACAGCGTGCGCGGGTAAACGACGTCGGGCCGCACGTTGTGGTACGGCGAGAAGGTCCTGATGAACTCCCACTGCGCCGGGTCGTCGGGATCGCCGTACTCGCCCATCCACGAGGCTCCGGCGAGCAGCTTGTGGTAACGGCGCATGTCGAGCAGCGGCACCTGGCAGACGGCGGCGGCGAACAGTTCGGGGTACATGGTGATCATGTTGCCCACGAGCAGCCCGCCGTTCGATCCGCCCATGACGCCGAGCCGGTCGGGGCGCGTCACGCCGCGCTCGACGAGGTGCCGCGCGACGGCGGCGAGATCCTCGTAGGCGCGCGGCCGATCGGCCTTGAGCGCCGCCTGGTGCCAGCGCGGGCCGAACTCGCCGCCGCCGCGGATGTTCGCCAGCACGAACACGCCGCCGCGCTCGAGCCAGGCCGCGCCGCGCGCGGCGCCGTAGGACGGCGTCATCGAGACTTCGAAGCCGCCGTAGGCGTACAGCAGCGTCGGCGCCGAACCGTCGAGCGGCCGGCCGGCGCGACGCACCTCGAAGTAGGGTACCTGCGTGCCGTCCTTCGAGACGGCCTGCTGCTGCTCGACGATCAGGCCGGCCGCGTCGAAGAAGGCCGGCGTCGACTTGAGCAGGCGCGGCGGGCCGCCGCCGACCGTGCCGACGTGCAGGCTGGTGGGCGTCGTGAAGCCCGTCACGGTCAGGAAGTACTCGTCGGAACCGGCGGCGTCGACGGCGGCGAGGCTCAGCGTGTCGAACTCGGGCAGGCCGGGCAGCGCGCCCCGTTTCCAGCCGCCCTCGCCCGGCGTCAGCACGACGCAACGGCTGCGCACGTTGTCCAGCGTGGTCAGCAGCACGTGCCCGCGCGTCGTCGCGAAGCTCTTGAGCGAGACGCGCTCGGAGGGCGTGAACAGGGCCTGGAAGCGGCCGCGCCCCGCGAGGTGCTCGTCGAGCCGGGCCGCGATGAGCGCACCGGCCGGGAAGCTGCTCCCGCCGACGGTCCAGTCGCTGCGCAGCTCGAGCAGCAGCCACTCGCGGTACAGGTCGACGCGCGCGTCCTGGGGCTTGTCGAGCTTCACCCAGGCGCCGTCGACGCGTAGATGGAACTCGTTCGTGAAGAAGGTCAGGCCGCGCAGCAGGTAGTCGCGCTCGAAGCCGGGCGTGCGGTCGCTGCCGGCGCCGACCGAGACATCCTCCTTGCGCCCCTCGAACACGACCTCGGCCTCGGCCAGCGGCGTCCCGCGCGGCCAGAGCTTCACCAGCCGCGGGTAGCCCGAATCGGTGAGGCTGCCCGGGCCGAAGTCGGTGCCGACCCACAGCGCGTTCTCGTCGCGCCACGCGACGCGGCTCTTGGCCTCCGGCAGCGTGAAGCCGTCCGCGACGAAGGCCTTGGCCTGCAGGTCGAACTCGCGCACGACGCTGGCGTCGGCCCCGCCGCGCGAAAGCGAGATCAGGCACAGCCGGTCGTCCGGCTCGAGCACCGTCACGCCGCGCCAGACCCAGTTCTCGCCCTCGGCCGCGCCGAGCGCGTCGAGGTCGAGCACCGTCTCCCAGACCGGCTCGCTCCGGGCGTACTCGGCAGGCGTCGTGCGGCGCCACAGCCCGCGCGCGTGCTCGGCGTCGGTCCAGAGGTTGTACCAGTGGCCGCCGATCTGCTGGACGAACGGGATCTTCTCGTTCGAGTCGAGGATCGTGAGCAGCCGCGCGCGCAGCGCGTCGAAGGCGGGGCCGCCGAGTTCGGCGGTGCAGCGCTCGTTGCGCTCCGTCACCCAGCCGAGCGCCGCGGCGTCCGTGACCCCCTCGAGCCAGGCGTGCGGGTCCTCCGGCGCGGGCTCCGAATCGGGCGGCGCCGACGCTGCGCGCGGCGAGTAGTAGCCGTCGAAGCCGACCTGCCACGTCGCGCCGCCGTCGGGCGACTCCTCGATGTACTGGTGCACGCGGCCGTCGGGCAAGGGCGTGAGCGTCGTGCGGTGCGGGAGCGTGGCGCCGCCGCGGTACATGTGGGCGCCCTCCAGACGCATCGCGCCGTCGGTGAAGGTGCCCGCCATCTGCAGGACGTGGCCGGCCTGGCTCACCCACACCTGGCGCCACAGGCCCGCGTCCCGGTCGAAGTAGTTGATGCTGCGGCCCGTATCGCCGCGCGCGCCGGTCCAGTGCTCGGTGATCTGGTGGCCGTTCAGGTCGCGCGTGATCGAGTTGCGGCCGAGCCGTTGACCGTCGGCCGAATGCACGTCCCACTCGCCCACCCAGAAGTCCAGCGCGCGCGACGCGGGGTCGGCGGTCGACGGCGGCGCGTCTGCGGCTTGCGCCGGCGCGTCGGAGGCCGGCGACGACTGCGCGCCGGCAACCGCCGCGAACATTGTGGCGAGCAGCACGACACTCAGCCACGGGATCAGGCAGCGGCGCATTCGGAGGCTCCGGACGGGGCCTGACGGATCGGCGACGGAACGGCCGTGGCGGCGATCCTAGCACCCGCGCGTCGGGCGCGAAGGCCGCCGACCGCGTCGTGCCGGGCCGCCGACCTGAGCCGGCGTGGCGCTGGACAGGGCGGGCGGATGCGTTACGCTGCCACACTCTTCGGGACCGAGGGCAGCTCTCCCGGCGCCGTCCGCCTCGCGCGGGCGCCGCGAGCGGCGCTCGGCCCGTACACGCCCACTTGCTTCCGTTGCGGGGTCGGCATGCTCGCTTCCATCGTCCGTCGTTCCGCGGGCCGGGCCGCGGTCGTGTCCGCCGCCCTGCTGTGCGCGCCCCTCGTCGGCGCCCAGATCACGTCGCTGCCCTTCGACTTGGTCGACGTGGCCGACAACCCGCTCGCGCCCGACCACTGCGGCATCGACTTCACCTACGTCGAGTTCGAGCCGACCGACCTGAGCGAGACGGGCGGCGCGACGATCGCCGACTTCGACAACGACGGACTGCTCGACATCTTCCTGCCTCAGAACAAGAACGCGCCGAGCCGGCTGTACCGCAACCTCGGCGGCTTCCAGTTCGTCGACGAGGCGGTGGCGCGCGGCGTCGACGATCCGGGTTGGGCGACCGGCGACGGGCTGTTCTTCGATTACGACCACGACGGCGACCTCGACCTGCTCACGGCCATCCACCTCGGAAAGTCGACGCTGCCGCTCGGCCCCACGGCGCTGCGCCTGTTCCGCAATACGGGCGCCGCCGGCGGCTACACCTTCACGAACGTGACGGCGACCGCCGGCTTCGTGTTCGGGTCGACGGCCAAGCTCACCAAGTTCGGCTGGGCGGCGGGCATCTGCGTGGGCGACTTCAACCACGACGGCTGGCCCGACTTCTTCAGCAACTGGGACTCGCTGACCTCCAGCCAGGACCAGTGGCGCCTGTTCCGCAACGCGCCCAACCCGACGCCCGGCGACCCGAACGACCCCAACTACACGCCGCGCATCTTCATCGACGCCACGGTGGGTTCGGGCCTCGAGGGCGAGTACGGCGGCCGCCCCAACCAGCCGCAGTTCTGGGACGTCAACCGCGACGGCTGGCCCGACCTGCACATCAACGGCGACGCCACGCTCGACCAGATGTTCATCAACAACAAGAACGGGACGTTCACCAACGTGGCGACGGCGGTGGGCCTGAACGGCAACCCGCCCGAGTTCCGCAACGAGATGGGCAGCGCGCTCGGCGACCCCGACAACGATCTCGACCAGGACCTGCACCTGACGAACATCGCCTTCCTCGACCGCTTCTACCGCAACGACTCGGTCAAGGGCGCGCTGAGCTTCACCGACATCGCGATCGAATCGGGCCTGCACGACTCGAACACCGGCTGGGGCACGGGCTTCCTCGACCTCGACAACGACGGCGACGTCGACCACCTCGCGGTGACGGGCCCGGCCCACCCGGCGCTCGGCTTCTACTACAACCCCGCGCACCTCAACCTGTTCCCCGAGATGCTCAACGGCAACGCGGGCGTGAAGTGGGCCGACATCCGGACGCTGGTGCCCGACTGGTCGGCGAGCGACTCGCCCGTGGGCGACAACACGCACGGCATGGCCTACGGCGACCTGGACAACGACGGCGACGTCGACCTCGTCGTCACGCGCAACGCGGGCGAGAAGGCCGGCGTGTTCAAGAACACGCTCGTGTCGGCCAACGACTGGCTGCAGGTCGACCTGATCGAGTCGGCCGGCAGCCGCGACACGACCGGTGCGCGCGTCTACGTCAAGCAGAACGGCGTGATCCAGATGCGCGAGCACTTCACCGGCTCGAGCGTGCAGTCGCAGGACGCGCCGCGGCTGCACTTCGGCCTCGGGAAGGCGCAGCCCAAGCGCAGCGGCGCCTTCGGCGGCGCGGGGACGGCGGCCGGCGCCACGGCCCTCGCCGGAGGCGGCGCGCCGGTGGTCGGGCCGACGGGGCCGGGCGGCTCGGCCGGCCCGTTCTCCAAGACGGTCGGGCCGGCCTGGCTCGTCGTGCGCTGGCCGCACGGCGCGAGCCAGATCGTGATGCACCCGCCGCGCAACACGATCCTGACCATCACGCGCTCGGCGGTCGACGACACGGGCGATCTGAACGCCGACGGGCACCTCACGGCCGTCGACCTGGCGATGCTGCAGCTGCTCGTGACCGACCCGCAGGGCTTCGCCACGGCGTACCCGAACTCGCCCGGGCCCGTCACCGGCGACGTCGACTTCAACGGCTTCCTCGACGCCGACGACCTCACGGCCTGGTCGGCCCTGCCTCCCCACTAGGCTCGCGAACCCGCGGCGTCGAACGCGCTGGGCAGCGGCCGGAACAACGCGTACGCTGGTCCGGCCCGCGCCCCGTTCCGGAGACCGAAATGAGCCTGCCCGCGATCCGTCCTGATTCGGCCCGTGGCGAGACCACCCGCGGCGTGCTCGGCGCGGCGCTCGCGCTGCTGTCGGCCCTGGCCCTCGCGCCGGCCCTGACGGCGCAGCCGATCACGACGAGCGCGCTGGCCGGAGCCCTCGCGCCCGGCTTCGTCAACGGCAACGGCGCGGCCGCGCGCTTCAACCTGCCGACCTACATGGTCGCGCTCGCCAACGGCGACGTGCTCGTCGCGGACACGAACAACCACGTCATCCGCCGCGTGACGCCCGCGGGCGACGTCACGACCTTCGCCGGCTCGGGCGTCGCCGGCTGGGCCGACGGCCCGGTCGCCACGGCGCGCTTCGACGCGCCCGCCGGGCTGGCGCTCGACGCCGGCGGCGCGCTGATCGTTGCCGACACGAACAATCACGTCCTGCGCCGCATCAGCCTCGCGGGCAACGTGTCCACCATCGCGGGCATGGTCGACGACCCGGGCTTCGCCGACGGGCCGGTCTCGATCGCCTGCTTCTTCGCGCCGAGCGACGTGACCGTGCGCGCCGACGGCTCGATCCTCGTGGCCGACACGAACAACCACGTCATCCGCCGCGTCGTCGTCGGCGGCATCGTCACGACCATCTCCGGCCAGCCGACCTCGGCGGGCTTCCTCGACGGGATGGGTACGGGCGCGCGGCTGGCCTTCCCGCGCGGCATCGCGATCGCGCCCAACGGCAACGCCTACGTCGCCGACACGAACAACAACGCCATCCGCGAACTGACGCCCGCCGGGATGCTCACGACGATCGCCGGCAACGGGACGCCCGGCCTCGTCGACGGCTTCGGGGCGGCCGCCCGCCTCAACCGCCCGCGCCAGGTCGCCGCGCACCCCGACGGCACCTTCTACGTGGCCGACCAGATGAACCACGCCGTGCGGCAGGTGAGCGCGGGCGGCACGGTCTCCACCATCGCGGGCACCGGCGCGGCGGGCTCGATGAACGGCGTGGTCGCGACCTTCAACAACCCCTGGGGCCTGGCGGCGCGCCCCGACGGCACGCTGGTCGTCGGCGACAGCGCCAACAACCTGGTGCGCTCGATCGCCAACACGCCGTGGACGAACGTCGGCTCGGCGCTCGGCGGCGGCCTCGGGACGCCGGCGCTCGCGGGCGCCGGCCTGCTCGCCTCGGGCACGCCCGGTTCGCTCGAGGTCGGCGGCGCGGCGCCGGCCGCGATCGCCGCGCTGTTCGTCGGCCTCGCGCCGGGCAACGCGCCCTTCAAGGGCGGCACGCTGGTGCCCTTCCCGGTGCTGCTCACCTTCAACCTGGCGACCAACGGCGCGGGCAAGCTCACGCTGCCGTGGCTGAGCTGGCCGAGCGGCGTGCCCTCGGCCGTGCCGTTCTACTTCCAGGTCTGGATCTCCGACTTCTCGGCCCCCAACGGCGCCACCGCCACCAACGCCGTGCGCGGCACGACGCCCTAGCGCGGCCGGCCGGCCAGGATGCGCTCGGCCAGCAGTTCGCCGATGAGCGCGTGGGCGCGCAGGTTGATGTGGCAGTCGGCCTTGCGGTTGTAGAGCATCTCGGGCGAGGCGCGGAAGGTCTCGCGCAGATCGAGCAGGTCGACGCCGCGCGAGGCGGCCCGCGCCAGCCAGCGGTTGGCGATGCGGTCGCTGACGTGCAGGTCGCGCGCGTCGAGGCCCGTCGCGGCGAGCGACCGCTGCACGTCCTCGCCGAAGAAGCGCGGCTGGCTGAGGAACGGCGTCGGCAGGTACATCAGCACGAAGTGGATGCCGTGCTCGCGGCACAGCCGCTCGGCCTCCAGCGTGATCGCGTCGAGCGTCTCGATCGCGAGGTCGACGTCCTCGGGGTTGTTGCGGAAGTGCGCCGCCTGGCTGAGTTCCTGCGAGGCGATGTTCACCGGCTTGAGCGAACGCAGCAGCTCCGGCGACCAGTCGTTCGTGCGCGCCGGCCCGCGCCGGTGGAAGTAGCGCTGGAGCTGCATCAGCGGCCCGAAGTCGTTGCCGCCGTAGACCGCCATCACGAACGCGTCGGGCTGCAGCCCGAGGTAGGCCTCGAGCACGCCCAGGTAGTTGTAGGGGTGGTAGCCGCCGGCGCTGGCGTTGAGCGCCTCGACCGAGCGCGAGGGGTCGGCCTCCCGCAGGCGCGCCTCGAGCCGGTTGGTGAAGCTCTCCTCGTTGGCGCACAGCCCCGCGCCGTGCGAGTCGCCCGCCACGAGCACGCGCAGGTCGGGCTTGACGGGCAGGACCTCGGCATCCTCCAGCATCCCGAGACTGTTCGTGCGGCGCGTGAAGCCGCCCGCCGGGTGGTCGGCGAAGTCGAACCACTGCTCGACGTTGGGCTCGTTGGGCGCCCAGAAGTGCGTGTTGTAGGGACGGTTCCTGCCCGCCGGCGGGAAGAACAGCCGGGCCGTCTCGAGATCGAGCTCCTCGCGGCGCAGACGCGGGTCGCGCACCGGCGGCAGCGCGTCCTCGGGCGGCGCGCTCGCCGCTCGCTCGGCGAGCACCTGCGCGAGGTCGGCGCGCGTGTCGACGGTCGTGATCATGTCGGGGTCGGCGCCCGCACCCGGCCGCCCGCGCACGATCAGCCAGGCGCCGGCCGCTCCGAGGCCCGCCAGCACGACCAGGATCACGAGGCGCGTGCGCGTGGTCGTCATGATCGGCGCGCATCGTAACGCCCCGCGGCGCGCCGTTCCGCGGCCCACGGCGGCGCGCGCCCGCGGTATGCTGCGCGACCTTCCGTCCGACGCCGCCACCCGGGACCGCCCACCATGTCACGCCCGCCCCTCGCCCCGCCTGCACCGCTCGCCGCCCTGCTCGTGCTGCTCGCCGCCGCCCCGTCGGCGCCCGCCCAGCAGTTCGTGCGCGACACGGCGGCGATGGTCTCGCCCGCCTCGTGGACCAACGGCGTGGCCGTGGCCGACTTCAACGGCGACGGCATCGAGGACATCGCCTTCGCCGAGGGCTCGACCTACGGCCCGGGCGGCGCGCTGCCGCAGGTGCTGTACTTCGGCGACGGCGCGGGCAACTTCGTCAACGTCTCGGCCCAGCTCAACGTCGCGGCCTTCAACGCGCAGATGGTCATCGCCGACGACTGCGACAACGACGGCGACCTGGACCTCATCTACGCGCCCTCGGGGCCCTTCCCGGCCACGACCCAGCGCCCGCGCATCCTGATCAACGACGGCACGGGCGTCTTCACCAACGAGAGCCCCACGCGCATGCCGACCACGACGATGTCGTCGTGGTGCGTCGTCGCCGCCGACCTGGACAACGACGGCGACCGCGACCTGGTCTTCAACGACGGCTGCCTGAACTTCACCGGCCAGCCGGGCCAGGCCAGGATCTACTTCAACGACG
This sequence comes from uncultured Phycisphaerales bacterium, assembly GCA_964490005.1. Classification (GTDB taxonomy): domain Bacteria; phylum Planctomycetota; class B15-G4; order B15-G4; family B15-G4; genus CAZBBB01. The sequence goes on from CAZBBB010000013.1 coordinate 11,093, forward strand.
GCGCGGGGCACTACACCGACGTGACCGCCACGCACGCGCCCGTCGAGCTGTACAACAGCCAGGACATCATCTGCTTCGACTACGACGGCGACTTCGACCTCGACATCGCGCATTCGGGCTTCGGCTCGACCGGCGGCAAGCGCTCGAGCCTGTGGGTCAACGACGGCACCGGCCACTTCGCGACGAACGCCACGATCGACCAGCTCTGCACGGTGAACAGCTACGAGGCCGACTGGTCGGACCTCGACGGCGACGGCGACTGGGACGCCGCCGTGCAGTCGATCTCGGGCGTCAACGAGGGCTGGGGCGAGAACCTGGGGCTCGACGTGCCGCCGGCCGAGACGGTCTTCTCGGGCGCCAACGGCAACGACGACAACGAAATGGCCTCCATGGACTACGACATGGACGGCGACCTGGACGTGTTCGTCGGCTCGCTGGCGGCCAACCGCGAGAAGGTCTACCAGCAGGACGCGGCCGGCGTGTTCACGCGCGTCGACGTCTTCCAGCAGATCACCGACAGCACGCTCGACCTGGCCTTCGGCGACTTCGACGACGACGGCCGGCACGACGTCGTCACGGCGCAGGGCGAGTCGGGCGTGCAGATCAACAAGATCTACGACAACAACGGCCCCGTCGACGTGCTGCCGCCGAAGGTGCTGGCCTTCGAGGTGCCCTCCGCCGTCGTCGCGGGCGGCCAGGTCTTCCGCATCTTCGCGCAGGACGACTGGGTCGACGACGGCCTGAGCAACGTGCTCGTCGGCTACGCCTGGGAGACCTTCGCGGGCGGCGCGAGCGAGGCGTCCGGCTCGGGCAGCCCGACCTTCCAGGGCGGCTGCATGTGGCGCGCGCTCGTGCCGACCACCGGCGCCACCGACGGCGTGGCCGTGACGTGGACGCTCTTTGACGACGTCGGCAACCTCGCCCCGCCCGTGCTCGCGGCGGTCGGCGACATCCGTGACGGCACCTGGGTCGACCTCGGCGGCGGCCTGGCCGGCACGGGCGCGCTGACGCCGACGCTCGCGGGCAGCGGCCCGCTCAGCGCGAACTCGGCCAACGTCCTGACGCTCGCCGACGCGCTGCCCGGATCGAACGCCGCGCTGTTCGTCGGCTTCTCGCTGCTGGGCGCGCCCTTCAAGGGCGGCACGCTGCTGCCTTCGCCCGACCTGGTCCTGTTCGGGCTGCCGGTCGGCGGCGGCGGCGCGCTGAGCCTGCCCTTCACCTGGCCGACGGGCGTCCCTGCCGGCACGCAGCTCTGGCTGCAGGCCTGGGTCACGGACGCGGGCGGCCCCGTCGGGTTCTCCGCCAGCAACGGTCTGCGAGGCACCTCGAACTGACGAGCCCCGGCCCGCCGCCCGCGCCCGGCTGGCGCTACGGGATCGATCGCGGCGGCACCTTCATCGACGTCGTGGCCCTCGGTCCGCGGGGCGAGCGGCGGCTGGCCAAGCGGCTGAGCGAGACGCGCGGCGAGGGGTCGGCGGGCCTCGTCGACGGCACGGCGGCGATCCTCGCCGCGCACGACGAGGCGCACGACGAGGCGCGCGTCGGGCCGCTCGCCGAGCTGCGCATCGGCACGACGGTCGCGACCAACGCGCTGCTCGAACGCAAGGGCGCGCGCACGGCGCTGGCGGTCACGGCGGGCTTCGCCGACCTGCTCGAGATCGGCCACCAGGACCGCCCCGAGATCTTCGCGCTGCGGATCGACAAGCGCGCGCTGCTGCACGAGCAGGTCGTCGAGATCGACGAGCGCGTGCGCGCCGACGGCACGGTGGAGCGCGCGCCCGACCCGCAGGCCGTGCGCACGGCCCTCGCGGCCGCCCGAGCCGCCGGCGCGCAGGCCCTCGCGGTGCTGCTGCTGCACTCCGGCGTGCGCCCCGAGCACGAGCGCCTCGTCGGGCGGATCGCGCGCGAGCTCGGCTTCGAGCAGGTCTCGCTCAGCCACGAGGTCGCGCCCGGGCCCGGCGCCGTCGCGCGCGGCGACACGACGGTGGCCGACGCCTACCTCACGCCTGCGCTGCGGCGCTTTCTGGCCGGCGTGCAGGCCGCCGCGCCACGCGCGCGGCTCGCCTGCCTGCAGAGCGGCGGCGGGCTGGCCGACGCGGCGCGCATCGGCGGCAAGGACGCGGTGCTCTCGGGCCCGGCCGGCGGCGCGATCGCCGTCGCGCACGTCGCGCGCACGCTCGGCCTGCCCGCCGTCATCGGCCTCGACATGGGCGGCACGAGCACCGACGTCTGCCGCTGCGCGCCCGAGCCGGCGCGCGTGCACGAGACCGTCGCGGCCGGCGTGCGGCTGCGCGTGCCGGCCATCGACGTCGCCACGGTGGCGGCCGGCGGCGGCTCGATCCTGCGCCTCGCCGACGGACGCATGCAGGTCGGCCCCGACAGCGCCGGCGCCGACCCCGGGCCGGCGTGCTACGGGCGCGGCGGACCGGCCACGCTCACCGACGCCAACCTGCTGCTCGGCCGGCTCCGTCCCGAGCACTTTCCGCACCTGAGGCTCGACGTGCGGGCGGCGACCGCCGCGCTCGCCGCCTTCGACCCCGACGACCCGGCGCGCGCCGCGGCCGGCTTCGTGGCGATCGCCGACGAGCACATGGCGGCGGCGATCCGCTCGATCTCGGTCGCGCACGGGCACGACGCGCGGCAGGCGGCGCTCGTCGCCTTCGGCGGCGCGGGCGGACAGCACGCCTGCGCCATCGCGCGCCGGCTCGGGATGCGCACGGTCGTCGTGCACCCGCTCGCGGGACTGATGTCGGCCTGGGGCCTGCTGCTCGCGGACCGCCGCCGGCACGTCGTGCGCCCGGCGCGCGAGGGCGACCAGGCGCACCCCGACTTCGAGGACCTCGAGTCCCGGGCGCGCGCGGCGCTCGCCGCGGAGGATTGCGCGCAGCCCCTGCTGATCCGCACGCTCGATGCGCGCTACCTCGGCGCCGACGAGGTGCTCGAGGTGCCGGCGGGCGGAGACTGGCGCGCCGAGTTCCGGCGCCGCCACCGCGCGCTGCACGGCGTGCTGCAGCAGGCGGAGATCGAACTCGTGGCCCTGCGCGTCGAGGCCGTCGGGCGCACCGAACCGCCGCCCGAGCCCGAGGCGCCGGCCCCCGCGCACGCGGCGGTGCCGCACGAGGCGGGCGAGGGCGCACGCGCGCCGCTGTACCGTCGCGCCGAGCTGTCGCCCGGCGCCACGCTCGCGGGTCCGGCGCTGATCGTCGAGGACCACGCCACGACCTGGGTCGAGCGCGGCTTTGCCGCGCGCGTCGACGGGCGCGGCTGGCTGATCCTGCACGACGAGGCCGCCGGCGCGGCGGGCGACGGGACGCTGGCGCGCCCCTCGCGCGCCGATCCGCTCGGCCTGGAGATCATGTCGCACCGCTTCATGGAGATCGCGCGGCGCATGGGCGAGCGGCTGCGGCGGCTGGCCCACTCGGTGAACGTCAAGGAGCGCCTCGACTTCTCCTGCGCGCTCTTCGACGCGCGCGGCGGGCTCGTCGCCAACGCGCCGCACATCCCCGTGCACCTCGGCGCGATGGGCGAAACGGTGGCGGCGCTGCTCGCCGAGCGCGGCACCGAGCTGCGCGACGGCGACGCCTGGATCTCCAACGACCCCTACCAGGGCGGCAGCCACCTGCCCGACCTGACGGTCATGCAGCCGGTCTTCCGCGAGGGCCGCCTGGCCTTCCTGATCGCCAACCGCGGGCACCACGCCGACGTCGGTGGCGCCGTGCCCGGGTCGATGCCCGCGCACAGCACGCACATCGCGCAGGAGGGCGCGCTGATCTCCAACGTGCTGCTCGCGCGCGACGGGGAACTGCGCCCCGACGAGACGCTCGCGCTGCTGGCGGCGGCCGGCGCGCGCGGCCTGCCCGAGCGCCTGGCCGACCTGCGCGCGCAGGTCGCGTCGGCCGCCTCGGGCGCCGCCGAGCTGCACGCGCTGTGCGACGCGCTGGGCACGGACACCGTCGCCGGCTGGATGGACTGCGTGGCCGACAACGCCGCCGAGGTCATGTCCGAGGTGCTGGCCGAGCTGCTGCAGGGCCACGACCGCCGCCGCTACGCCTTCGCCGACGCGCTCGACGACGGCAGCCCGATCGCCGTCGCGATCGACGTGACCCGCGACGACGCGGGCCGCCCGCGCGCGGTCTTCGACTTCACCGGCAGCGCGCCGCGCCACGCCGGCAACCGCAACGCGCCGCGGGCCGTCGTCGTCGCCGCCGTGCTCTACGTGCTGCGCACGCTCGCGCAGCGCCCCATCCCGCTCAACGCCGGCTGCCTGCGCGCGGTGTCGATCGTCGTGCCGCCCGGCAGCCTGCTCGATCCGGTCGCGCCGGCCGCCGTGTGCGGCGGCAACGTCGAGACCAGCCAGCGCCTCGTGGACGTGCTGCTCGGCGCGCTCGACCGGCTCGCCGCCTGCCAGGGCACGATGAACAACGTGACCTTCGGCGACGGGAGCTTCGCCTACTACGAAACCGTCTGCGGCGGCGCGGGCGCGGGGCCCGGCTTCCACGGCGCGCACGCCGTCCACACGCACATGACCAACACGCGCCTGACCGACGTCGAGATCCTCGAGGCGCGCCACCCGGTGCTCGTGCGCCGCTTCGCCGTGCGGCGCGGCTCGGGCGGCGCCGGCACGTGGCGCGGCGGCGACGGCGTGATCCGCGAGCTGGAGTTCCTGCGGCCGCTCGACGTGACGATCCTCGCCGAGCGCCGCGCCCGCCCGCCCTTCGGGCTGCGCGCCGCGCCCGGCCAGCTCGGCGAGCAGCAGGTCACGCCGACCTCGCTGCGACTGCTCACGCCCGGCGGCGGAGGCTGGTCGCCGCGCTGAGCCGCGCACGTCGTGGCGAGCGCCCGGCGGGAACGCGGCCGGGGGTCCGCCCGCGGTGGGTCGCCGCGCGCGCTCCCGCCCGTCGGGTCCACTCCCTACAATCACGCGATGCCCGCCCTGCTGCTCGCGCTGCTGCTCTCGATGCCCGCGCTGCACAGCCCGCACGACGTGATCGAGGCCGCGGTCATCTCGCCCGACTTCGCGCGCGATCGCACGCTGTTCGTGAGCGTCTCGCGCTTCAACCTGCTGCTGCGCTCGACCGACGCCGGCGAGAGCTTCGTCCCCGTGCACGCCGGGCTCGACACGAGCTTCGTGCTGGCGCTCGCCATCTCGCCCGACTTCGCCGTCGACCGCACGCTGTGGTGCTTCGAGATCAACGGCCTGTACAAGAGCACCGACGCCGGCGAGCGCTGGGAGCGGCTGGCCACGCCCGACGCGCTGCGCGAGATCTCGGCGCTTGCCGTGCTGCGCGGCGGGCCGCAGCACGGCACGCTGCTGGCCGGCACGCGCCGGCACGGCCTGTGGGCCTCGGCCGACGGCGGCACGCACTGGCGCCGCACGGCGCTGGCCGACGGCGCGCCGGTGCTCGCGCTCGACGCCGCGCACGGCGAGCAGTTGCTGGCGCTCACGGGCGCCGGGCTGTGGGTCTCGGGCGATGCCGGCGACGCCTTCCGGCAGATCGCGCTGCCCGAAGGGCTCGCCGCGCAGCACCTGACGGCGGCGCCCGGCGTGCTCGCGGGCGGGCCGCTGTGGATCGCCACGCGCAACGACGGCGTCTGGCGCGGCCGCGCGCTCGGCGCCGACTGGGCGCGCGAGGGCGAGGAACTCGCCGGCCTCGACGTGCTGCACGTCGCACGCGCCGACGCGGCCGACGGCACGTCGACGCTCTACGCCGCGAGCGCCGACCGCGGCCTGCTCGTGCGCCGCGGCGCCGATCCCTGGCGCGCCAACCCCGACGGACTGCGCGAACCCACCCACCAGACCCGGCGCCACGCGCTGGCGACGCTCGTCTCTCCCGACTGGGCCAAGGACCGCACCGTCTTCGCGGTCATGTACGAGGGCCTGCACGTGAGCACGAGCGCCGGCGACGGCTGGCGCTGGCTCTCGGTGCTGCCGCCGACGATCGTCCGCAACCTGGCCCTCTCGCCCGACTTCGCGCGCGACGGCACGCTGTGCGTCGCGAGCTACGGCGGCGGGCTGCTGGGCAGCCTCGACGGCGGGCAGACGCTCGCGCCGCTCGCGAGCGGCGACTGGGCCTTCCCCGACGGACTGGCGCTGTCGCCGGACTTCACGCGCGACCGCACGCTGATCGTCGGCGTCCCCGGCGGCGTGCTGCTCTCGCGCGACGGCGGGCGCAGCGTGCAGCGCAGCTTCGCGGCCGGGCGCGGCTTCCCGCGCATCCTGGCCTTCGCGCCCGACTGGGCCGTCAGCGGCACGGCCTTCGCCTACGTGCCCGGCGACCCCGGCGCCACGCCCAACCGCTTCGTGCGCAGCGCCGACGGCGGCGCGAGCTGGGCCGACACGAACCTGCAGATCGCCTGGGACGTCGACTTCGCCAGCGACTACGCGCGCAGCGGACGCGTCTGGGCCACGGGCCCCGAGGGCCTGTTCGTGAGCGAGGACCGCGGCGCGAGCTTCACGCGGCTGGCGAGTTCGCCCGAGGTCGGCCTGGTCTACCTGTCGGTGGCGCGCGGCGCCGAAGGGCAGCCCGACATCCTCGCGGCGGCGAGCCGCGCGGGGGCCGTGCTGCTCTCGCGCGACGGCGGCGCGAGCTGGCGCACCGCGCTGGAGGGCGAGGGCACGCCGCGCGCGGTCTACGTCGAGCTGTCGCCCGACTTCGCGCGCGACGGGCTGGCCTTTCTCGGCCCGAGCAACGACGGCGTCTGGCTCACGCGCGACGGCGGCGAGAGCTGGGAGCGCACGCAGGGCGGCCCGCGGGTCGTGCTGGCGCTGGCGATCTCGCCGACCTTCGCCGACGACCGCGCGCTGCTCGCGGGCGGTTTCGACGGCCCGTGGCTCTCGGTCGACGCCGGCGCGCACTGGCGCCGCCTCGACCTGCCCCTGCCCGAGAGCGCGCCGACGTCGCGCGAGCCCGGAGAATTGGCCCCGGCGCCCTACCCGCGCGTCGGCCCGCCCTTCGAGGCTGCTCCGCCGACTTCGACCACGCCCGCCGCAGACCCGACGACCGCACCCGTCGATGCGCCGTCTTCGAGCGCGCCGCTCCCGATCTCGACCTTCGTGCTGTTCGCCGTGATCGGCATCGCGCTCTTCAGCTGGCTGCTCCGCCCCCGCACCTGACCTGCCGCGGCAAGCCTCGCGCCCGCTCCGCCCCCCCGCGCCCTGCCCCCCCGGCACGTTCCTCGGCGGCGCGGCCGAGGGCCTGCGAGCCGGAGGCGTCACGTGGCCGGAGGCGAGCAGGCCCACGAGCCAGCCGCCGCCCCCGCTCCAAGGCGCACGTTCCTCGGCGGCGCGGCCGAGGGCCTGCGAGCCGAAGGCGTCACGTGGCCGGAGGCGAGCAGGCCCTCGAGCCAGCCGCCGCGGCCGACGTGCCGCCCCCTACCTCCCGGCCTTCTTCGCCGCCTTGTACAGCTCGAGGGCCTCGGGCATGACCTCCTTGAGGCGGGCGATGCGCGTCGTCTCGCTGGGGTGCGTGCTCATGAACTCGAGCGGCGCGGGGCCGGTCTTGCCCGCCGCCATGCGCTCCCACAGGCCGATCGCGGCCTGCGGGTCGTAGCCGGCGTCGGCCGAGAGCAGCAGGCCCAGATGATCGGCCTCCGACTCGTGCGCGCGGCTGAAGGGCAGCACGGCACCCAGCGTGCCGATGCCGACGAGCGCCTGCAGGATCTCGTCGCGCTCGCCGGCGGGCAGGTCGCCGAGCTGCGTGTCGGCCGCCATCAGCCCCGCCTGGAAGACCAGGTCGTGGCTCATGCGCTCGGCGCCGTGGCGCGCGACGGCGTGCGCGACCTCGTGGCCGACGACGACGGCCAGGCCCGCCTCGTCCTGCGTGATCGGCAGCAGGCCGGTGTAGACGGCCATCTTGCCGCCGGGCAGCGCCCAGGCGTTGGCCGTCTGCGGGTCGTCGAGCAGCGAGATCTCCCAGCTGAACAACTCGCTGCGCTCGGGGAACATGCGCAGCGCCGCCTCGCCGATGCGCTGCCCGACGCGCTTGACCATCTCGGCCTGCGGCCCCTTGGCGACCGGCTTGGCCTCGGTGAGCGCCTGCTGGTAGGCCTGCGCGCCCAGCGACAGCTCGACCACCTGCGGCACGACGATGAACTGGCTGCGCTCGGTGCCGGGCACGGTCAGGCAGGCGGCGAGCAGCAGGGGCAGCAGGAGCAGGCGCTTCATCGGGCATCTCCGGACGGAACGGTCACGACGCCCAGTGTCGCGCCGGCGGCCCCCGCCCGACAAGCACGCTATGCTGTGCGCTTCCATGAAGAACGCCTCCTCACGACCGCCGCGCGCCGAGCTGCTCGCCCACCCGCGCTTCCCCGAGGCGCTCGCCCGCGCCCTGCGCAAGTTCGGCATGGAGGACTGGTTCGACGAGCCGGTGCGCAAGCTCGTCTCGGGCGAGACCGACCCGCGCTCGGTGATCTGCTGCAACTCGGGCTGCCACCCCTGCGCCAAGGACTATCTCGGCGCGGCCGAACACGTCGTGCGCGAACTCACGAAGAAGAAGAAGCGCTTCTGGTTCTTCTAGGCCCGCTGCGCGGGCGGCGCGCGCCGCTCGAGCGCTGCGAAGTCGACCGTGCCGGTCGGCAGCAGCGGGATCTCGTCGACCGCGATGAAGTCCTCCACGCGCGGCAGCCAGGCCGGCGGCAGGCCGCTGGCCGACAGTGACTGCAGCACGCGCTCGGGATCGAGCCGGCCGTCGGCGTAGTAGACCTTCAGCCGCGCCGAGGGGCCCTCGCCGCCGCCGGTGACGACCACCTGCCCGTCGGGGCGGCCCGTCTGCCAGGCGATGGCGTCCTCGAGTTCGGCGTGGCTCACGATCTCGCCGTCGATGCGCGAGCGGCGCGCGAAGCGGCCGGTGAGCGTGACGAAACCCTCGTCGTCGATGCTGGCGCGGTCGCCCGTCGCGTACCAACCCTCGCGCAGCACGGCCGCCTGCCGCACCGGGTCGTCGAGATAGCCCTGCATCACCGAGGGGCCGCGCACGCGCAGCAGGCCGTCGGTGCCCGCCGGACAGGGTTCGCCGCTCACCGGATCGACGACCTCGACCGCCAGGCCCGGCACCGGGTGCCCCACCGAACCCTCGCGCGCCCCGCGCTGGAACACGCCCGGCGCGCGCACGTCGGGCGTGTTGAGCGCGACGATCGAGGCGCACTCGGTCGCGGCGTAGGCCTCGTAGGGCGGCAGGCCGAAGCGCTCGTTGAAGGCGGCGCGCAGCACGGGTTGCAGCTTCTCGCCCGCGCTGAACACGAGGCGCAGGCTGCCGAAGCGGTCGGGACGCACGCCGTGCACGTAGCGGTCGAGCAGGCGCGGCGTGGCGAGCATCACGCTGGCCTCGTGGTGCGCGACGGCGTCGCCCACGGCGCGCGCGTCGAGCGGATCGGACACGAAGACCACGCCGGCCTGGCCCAGCAGCGGCATCCAGAACATGGGCGCGAAGCCGGCCGCCTGGAACAGCGGCAGCAGCGCCAGGATGCGGTCGTCCTCGCGCAGCCCGAGGACCTGCTCGGCGCCCTGCACGGCGGCCAGCACGTTGTGGTGGCTGAGCACGACGCCCTTGGGCGTGCCGGTGCTGCCGGCCGAGAAGATCACCGTCGCCACGCCGTCCATGTCGTGGCGCTCGCCGCGCACGGCCAGCGCCTCGGCCGCGTTGTCGGGCAGCAGCACGTTGAGCAGCCGCCAGAGCCGCGCCGAACGGGCGAGGCGCGCGCGGTCGAGCCCGTCGAGGTCGAGGCGGCCGCGCGCGGCGCCCGGCACGGCGTGCCGGGGGGCCGAGCCGCGCACGAGCACGGTCTCGATGCCGGCGCGCGCGAGCGTCTCTCCCAGCCGGTCGGGCGGCAGGGTCGTGTTCAGCGGCACGGGGACGCGCCCGGCGTACATCACGGCCAGCAGCGCGATGGCCGCATCGATGCCGTGCGGCAGCAGCAGGCCGACGTGCCGCGCCGTGCCGAGCCGGGGCGCGATCGCGTCGCGCAGCGCGAGGGCCTGCGCGATGGCCGCGCCGCGCGAGAGCGGCCGCCGGCCGTCCTCGAACAGGGCGGCGCGCGTGCCGCGCCGGTGCTTGTGCAGCAGCGCCACGTGCAGCGGACGGCGCCCGAGGCGGCGCACGCTCCAGGCCTCGCTGGCGAGGCGTTGCAGCGAGGTGCGGATCTGCCAGGGTTCGGCGCGGTCGGGCAGCGGCTCGCCGAAGGCCACCGTCACGGGGTAGGGAATGCGCCGCGGCAGCTTGCGGAACAGCCGCCCGCCCTCGTGGCTGAACACCGAGCCCCACAGGCCGTCGAGATAGACCGGGATGATCGGGATGCCGCGGCCCTGCACGATGCGCTGATAGCCGCGCCGCACGCCGCCGAGGTGCCCCGTGCGCGTGACCGAACCCTCCACGAAGATGACCACCACGTGGCCCTCCTGCAGGCGCCGGCCGGCGGCCTCGATCGAGGCGGCGACCACGTCGGGCGGGTCCTTCGAGCTGAGCGGCATGCAGCCGGTGACCTTGAACATCCAGCTCACGGGCCACCACTCGTAGTACTCGCGGTAGATCAGGAAGCTCACGCGCCGGCGCGTGCTCGCCAGGATCACGAGCCAGTCGATCCAGCTCACGTGGTTGGCCACGATGAGCGCGCCGCCGCGCTCGGGCATGCGCTCGGCGTTGAGCGTCGAGATGCGGTACAGCGAATGCGCCGCCAGCCACGCGATGAGCCGCAGGAAGGCCTCGGGCAGCGTGATCAGCGAGATGACCGTGCCGCCGGCGGTGAACAGCGCGATCGCCAGCGCCTGCATCCGGTCGTCGAGCTGCAGCTCGCCCAGCAGCCACAGCACGCCCGCCGAGAGGAACACGCCCACGAAGGACACCAGGTTGCCGAAGGCCATGAAGCGGCCCTTGGCGTTGTCCGGGGCGAGCAGCTGCAGGTTGGCGTTGAGCGGCACGATGAACAGGCCGCCGCCGAGGCCCACGAGCAGCACGCAGGGCAGCGCGAAGCCCCAGCCGGCTTCCGCGGGCAGCAGGCCGAGCACGATCAGGAACACGCTCATGCCCAGCGCGCCGAGCGGCACGAGCCCCAGCTCGACCTTGCGTTCGCTCCAGCGCGAGGCCAGCAGGCTGCCGAGGGCGATGCCGACGACCGAGGTCGCCATGAAGGCCGACGCGGCGGCGCTGTTGGCGCCGAGCACCGACTTGGCGTAGCTGAACAGGTGCACCTGCAGCAGCGCGCCGAGCAGGTAGAAGTGGCCGATGCCCAGGATCGTGTACAGCAGCGCGCGGTCGGCGGCGATCTGCCGCCCGGTGCGCAGCAGGTCGGGCAGCGAGCGGCCCATGCTCCGGCCGGGATCGGTCGCCGCGACCCGCGGCACGCGACGCGCCGTCAGCGTGCCCGCGATGGCGACAGCGACCAGCAGCAGCGCGCCGACCTGCAGCTCGTGCTCGAACAGGTCGTACAGCGCCCCGCCCGCCACCCCGCCGAGCACGACCGCCGTGACGGTGGTCATGTTCACCGTGCCGTTGGCGCGCGACAGGTCGCGCTCGTCGAGCGTCTCGGGGAGATAGCCGTACTTGGCCGGGCCGAAGAAGGTGCTCTGGGCCGCCATCAGGAACAGCAGCGCGAAGAGCCAGAAGGCGCTGCCGAACCACAGCGCCGCGCCGACGCCGGCCATGAGCGCGATCTCGGCCAACTTGGCCCGCACGAAGATCGTCGACTTGCTGACCTTGTCGGCCAGCGCGCCGGCCCAGGGCGCCAGCAGCACGAAGGGCAGGGCGAAGAGCGCCTGCGCCAGGCCCTTGAGGCGCCCCTGCAGCGCGATGTCGTCGGCGGCCGTCGCCGTGATCAGCGAGAGCAGCAGGAACTTGTAGGCGTTGTCGTTGAAGGCGCCGAGGAACTGCGTGGCCAGGTAGGCGCGGAAGCCTGCCGTCTTCAGCCCGAGTCGCGCGGCCTTCATCGCGCCAAGGATAGCCGCGCGCGGCTGTTATCCTGCGCGCCATGACGATCCACGACGCCCACACGCACCTCTTCTCGCGCCCGTTCTTCGACGGGCTCGCCGCGCAGTCGCCCACCGGGGCCACGCCCAAGCAGGTCGCCGCGAAGGCCGGCCTGGAACTGCCCCCGGTCGACATCGCCGCCCATGCGGCGGCCTGGGTCGCGCAACTCGACCGGCACGGCGTGGCGCGCGCGGTGAGCTTCGCCAGCCTGCCGGGCGAGGCGCCGGCGGTGGCCGCAGCCGCCCGGGCCAGCGGCGGGCGGCTGATCCCCTACACGCTCGTGAACCCCAAAGCGCCCGACGCGCCGGCCTTCGTGGCGCGGGCCTTCGGCGAACTCGGCATGCGCGGCGTGCTGACCTTTCCGGCCATGCACCACTTCCTGGTCTCCGACGACTGCATGGTGCCGGTGCTCGAGGCGGCCCGCGCGGCGCGGGCGCCGGTCATCGTGCACTGCGGCGCGCTGCGCGTGAAGCTGCGCGACCTGTTCGGCCTGCCGCGGCCCTTCGACCTGTCCTTCGCGCACCCGCTCCAGATCGTCACCGCGGCCAACCGCTTCCGCGACGTGAACTTCGTCGTGCCGCACTTCGGCGGCGGCCTGCTGCACGAGACGCTGCTGCTCGGCCTGCAGTGCGAGAACGTGTTCGTCGACACCAGTTCGAGCAACGACTGGATGGCGGCCGTGCCGGGCGTCGCGGGGCTCGCCGACGTGTTCCGCCGTGCGCTGGCGGTGTTCGGCGCCGAGCGCATCCTGTTCGGCACCGACAGCTCGACCTTCCCGCGCGGCTGGCGCGCCGACATCCTGGCCGCGCAACGGCGCGCGCTGGAAGAGGCCGGCGCGAAGGCCGCGCAGGTCGACCGGATCCTGGGCGGCAACCTGGCGGCGCTGCTGCCGGCCTGAAGGAATTCTTTCGGTCCTTCGGCCCGCTCATGGATCGTGCGGGTCGGGCCGCATGGATTTCACGGGGCCGCGGCGGGCGCGCGGCGCGTCGCTCGGCGACCGGCACGCTTTCGGCGTCCTTCGCGCCGCGCCGACGGAGCCGCGTCGCGCCGAGCCGCGCATAGGGATCATGCGCGGCGACGCGCAGCGCAGCGGCGGGCCGCGATGCGCCGCCGGAACGGCGCGCCTGCGGCCTTCCGCTCGTGCCGATGCCTGCTATGGTTCCGCGACTCGCCGCTGCCGGCGCACTCCGCGCCGCGCGCGCTCCCCGTTCTCCCGGTGACCCCATGTCGAGCACCACGGCCGTCCTGCCGCGCCGCCGCCTGGCCTGCTACTACCGCCCCGCCCTGCTCGTGAGCGCGGCGCTCGCGCTGCTGTGCCTGTTCTGGTTCAGCTCGCGCTATCCCTCGCTGTTCAAGAAGGCCGATCACCTCGGGCAGCAGGTGCCCAGCATGGCCTTCAGCGGCGAGGTGTGGCGCGTGGCGAGCGACGCTCCGGCGCTCGAGCGCATCGCGGCCTCGGCCGTCAACTGGCTCGACGGCATGAAGATCGGCATGAGCTTCGGCGTGCTGTTCGGCGCGCTGCTGCACACCTGGCTGCGTTACTACCCGCTGCGCATCGGGCGCAACCTGACGCTCAACGCGCTCAAGGGCGCGGCGGTGGGCGTGCCGATGGGCGTCTGCGCCAACTGCTCCGTCCCGGCGGCCTGCGGCGTGACGCGCGGCCACGGACGCGTCGAGGTCGCGCTCGGCTTCCTCTTCAGCTCGCCCAACTTCAATCCGATCGTCGTCGCCATGACCTTCACCGCGCTGCCGCTCTCGATGTCGCTGGCGAAGTACGGCTTCCTGCTGTTCGTGATCCTCGGCTTCGTGCCCTGGCTCATCGGACGCCTCGAGCGCGGCGGCCCGCTGCCGACGCTCACCGCCGGGCCGGTGGACGAGCTGTGCGCCGTGCCCCTCTCGTCGACCGGCTGCGAGGAGCGCTTCCTCGACGTGCTGCGCGAGGTCGGCCGCGACTTCCTGCGCCATGCCTGGATGCTCGTCAAGCCGACGATCGTGCTCATGCTCATCGCCAGCCTGCTGGCGGCCGCGCTGCTGGTGTTCGTGCCGTGGACCGAGCTGCTGGCCGACATGAGCCCGGGCAAGGCGGCGCTGCTCAGCCTGCTCTCGGTGTTCATGCCGGTCCCGATCGCGCTGGACGTGATGTTCGCCGCGCAGCTGCAGGCGCAGGCGGTGCCGGCCGGCTACGTGATGCTGTTCCTCACGACGCTGGGCACCTTCAGCGTGATCCCGGCCACCTACCTGTGGCGCGAGATCTCGCGGCGCCTGGCCCTCGCGCTGTTCGGGCTCTTCGCGCTGGCGGGGTTCGTCTTCGCGCTGGCCTTCTGAGGCGCGCCTCGACCGTGTCCTTCCGGGCCTCCTGCGCCGCGCTGCTGCTGGGCGGCCTGCTGGCCGCGGCGCCGGCGGCCACCGCGCAGTCGGACGGCGGCACCTCGCTCGAAGGCGCGCTGATCGAGATCCTGCGCGAGCGGGGCCTGCTCGACGACGCGCAGTACGCCGAGCTGCTGGAGCTGGCGCGCGCGCGGGCCGCGAGTTCGCTGGCCGAGATCGACCTGATCGAGGCGCGGCTGGCGCGCCTGAGCGCCCCCGAGGTGCGCGTCGACGGCGGCGCGGCCGGCAAGCTGGCCTTCTCGTCGGCCGACGGCGCCTGGTCGTTGCGGCTCAAGGGGCGCGTCGTGCCGCGCTTCGAGTCGCTCGACTCCTCCGACTCCTCGAAGGACGAGAACAACTTCAGCGTGCCGCGCTCGCGCCTCGAGCTGGAAGGCAACGCCGGCGGCAAGGAGCTGCTCTACCGGCTGGAGTTCGACGCGGCGACGGGCAAGACCACCGACCCCGCGCCCAAGACCGGCACGACGGGCCTGCGCGACGCCTACGTCGACCACCCCGCGCCGCTCGGCGCCTGGCCCGCGCGCCTGCGCTTCGGCCAGTTCCGCTTCCCCTTCGGGCGCGAGATGCTCTCGCCGAGCGGCGGGCTGTCCTTCACCGACCGCTCGGTGGCCTCGGTCGAGTTCTCGCCCGACTACGAGCCCGGCGCGATGCTCGCCGGACAGTTCGGCGAGGGCGCGTTCGACTGGCAGTTGGGCCTCTCGAACGGCGACGGGCGCGGCAAGCCCAACTCGGCCGGCAGTTCCTCGGACGGCCTGCGCCACGGCCTGCGCGTCGTGTGGAATCCGCTCGGCCCGCTCAAGCTCGACGGCCCGGCCTTCCAGACCTTCGAGGACGGCTCGACCCGCCTCGGCCTCGGCGCCTCGTGGATGTCCAACTCCGACAGCTCGGGCCTCGCGACCGTGACGCCCGGCGCCGACACGACGACGCTCGGCCTCGAGGCCGGCCTGTTCACCGGGCCCTTCTCGTTCCTCGCCGAGCAGTTCGACCGCAGCGGGCACTTCGACGCGGCGCCCGACGTCGACGACGACGGCTTCACGCTGCAGGCCGGCTGGCTGTTCGACGAGGCGGTCTGGGAGCTGGTCGCGCGCCGCTCGACCGTCGACTACGGCGCCAAGGACGACATCACCGAGACGGCGCTCGGCCTCAACTGGTACAGAGACCGGCACAACGGCAAGTGGCAGCTTGAGCTGGCCTCGCTCGACTGGAACGGCGCCACGCCCGACGCGCGGCGCGTGCGCGTGCAGTACCAGGCGATCTTCTGAGCCGCGCGGGCCGGGGTGCTCAGCCGGGGCCGGCGCCCTTGCGCGGGGCGGCCGGCGGCGCCATGGTGAGACCGGCGGCGTGCTCGCGCTTGGCCTTGAGGTTGCGCCCGAGGTCGGCCAAGCTGGCCATGTGGATGCGGTCGGCGAGCCGGTCGCGGAACAGCTTCCACTCGTCGTGCATCGGGCAGGGTTGGCTGTCGTTGCACAGCTCGAGGCCGAGCACGCACTTCTTGATCGTGTCCTCGCCCTCGACGGCCGAGACGACCTCGACGAGCTGGATCGTCTCGGGCGGCCGCGCGAAGCGGAAGCCGCCGCCGCGGCCCTTGGCCGAGTCGAGCAGACCGAGCCGGCCGAGGCGATGCAGGATCTTGCCGAGGAACTGGCGCGGCACGCCGGTCGCCGTCGCGAGGTCGCGCGCCAGGATGCGCTCGCCGGGCCCCAGCGTGGCCATGTGGGCCAAGGCGCGGATGGCATACTCGGTCGTGGCGCTGTAGATCATGGAGTCACCCGGCGCCGGGCCCCTGCTCGGCGCCCGGACAGCCCCCGGAGATAGTCCCGGGCGGCCGGCCATTCAATCGAAAACTGAGGCTTCATCCCTTGATCGAATCCCTGCACGATCTCGAAGGCTTCACGAAGGCGCTCGCGCGCCATCCGGCGCTGCTGCTGTTCAAGCATTCGCCGATCTGCCCGGTGAGCCACGCCGCGCAGCGCGAGTGGGAGCGGTTCGTCGCGGCCCATCCCGAGGCCGACCTGCTGTTCGTGGACGTGATCGCCGAGCGCCCCGTCGCGCGCGGCCTGGCGGGTCTGTGCGGCGTGCCGCACCAGTCGCCGCAGGCGATCGCCTTCCGTCGGGGAAAGGCCGTGTGGGACGCGAGCCACGACGCCATCACGGCCGCCGCGCTGGGCGCGGCCTGGGAGCGGGTGCGCGCCACCGGCTGAGTCGGCACGCCACCCGGCACGGCCCGCGGCGAGGCCGCTCAGCGCGTCGCGTCGTCGGCCGGCTCGTCGGGCAGCAGCCGGCGGATCGGGCCGCCGTGGTCGAGCACCAGCAGTTCGCCGTCGTGGCCCTGCGCGAAGGAGGCCACCAGCCCGGCGTCGGCGGCGAGCGTGGCGTGTTCGATCCGGCCGTCGGGCAGCCGCCGGATGGCCCACAGCGTCTTGGTGACGTAATCGGCGAAGACGTAGGCGCCGACGAGCGCTGGGATGCGCCGTCCGCGGTACACGAAGCCGCCCGTGATCGACAGGCCGGCGCCGACGTCGGGTCGCCCCGCGGCCAGCTCGCCCTCGACCGCCGCCGGGTGCGGGTACTCGAAGACCGGCGGCACGAGACCCGCCGGCACGGTCTCGTCGGGCCGCAGCGCGAAGCGGTGGAAGCCCTCGACGAGGTTCCAGCCGTGATTGCCGCCCGGCGCGATCACGTAGATGTACTCGTAGAGGTTCTGGCCGACGTCGGCCGCCCACAACTCGCCCGTGACGCGGTCGAAGGCGATGCGCCAGGCGTTGCGCAGTCCCCAGGCGAAGACCTCGGGGCGCGCGCCGGGCCGCGCGAGCAGCGGGTTGTCGGGCGGGATGCCGTAGGGCGCGCCGTCGGGCTGCGGGTCGACGTCGAGGCGCAGGATCGCGCCGAGGAGCGTGCCGGGGTTCTGCCCGTTGCCGTGCGGGTCGTCGGCGGCCCCGCCGTCGCCCAGCGACCAGTACAGCTTGCCGTCGGGACCGAAGACCAGCCCGCCGCCGTTGTGGTTGCGCCAGGGCTGCTCGACCTCCAGCAGCACTTCCTCGCTGGCGGGGTCGATCGAGTCGCCGTCCGGCGCGAGCGTGAAGCGCGAGAGCCGCGAGAGCGGCCCGGGCTTCACCGAGTAGTTCACGTAGACGGCGCCGACGTGCGGGTGGCCGGCCCGGCCCCAGTGCGGACTGAAGGCCAGTCCCAGCAGCCCCTCCTCGTTGCCGCTGCGCGTGACGCGCTCGCGGATGTCGAGCCAGGTCAATGACTCCCAGCCCGCCTCGCCGGGCCGCAGGCGCAGCACCAGACCGCGCTGCTCGACGACGTACCAGGTCCGCGCGTCGCCGGGCGCCTGGGCGGCGTCGACCGGTCGCTGGAAGCGCCGGCCGTCGAAGGTCTCGACGAGCTGCACGGCCGGCGGCGGGTGCACGAAGACGATCTCGGGCGGCACGTGCGCCAGCGCGCCCCCGCCCTGCGCGCAGGCCGATGCGGCCAGCAGCGTCAGGGCGGCGAGCGACGGCAGAACGCGCATGGCCCTTGGTGTAGCATGCGCGCGGCGCACGCGCCGAGAGGCGCGCGCCGCACCGCAGGTCTCGGGAGGCAGTCGATGCGCGCAGTCGCCGTGAGGCTGGTGGCCGCCGCGCTGCTCACGCTCGCGACGGCCTGCGGCAACGGCCGGGCCGCGGCCGACTCGGCCGCCGACGGCGCCGCGGCCCGGGAGGCCGGCCCGAACCTGCCGACCGGCGCGCCGGTGGCGCCCGAGCCCGAACCCGAGCCGCCGGCCTCGAGCACCGATGCCCTGGCCGGCACCTGGTGGCTGCTCATGCCCGACCTGCCGATGCTGGCCTACCGCGTGAACATCGGCGCCGCCGCCGCGCCCGAGGCCGAACGCGACGGCCTGTGGGTCTCGTTCGACTGGCGCGGCACGCGCGAACCCGAACTGCTCGTCCGACGCTCGAGCTCGGCGGCGATCACGGCCTCGCTCGCGGGCGACACGATCATGATCAGCGGGCCCTCGCCGATGCTCACCGACAAGGGCGTGCCGAACGGGCACCGCGGCGTCTGGCGGCTGCAGTTGCGCAACACCAGCATGCCCGGCGAGCAGCCGCGCTGGACGGGCCACGCCTGGCACAGCGAACTGACCCCGCCCGACGGCGTGAGCGCCACCCTCGAGCGCAGCTTCCGCGCCTGGGAGCAGCGTCCGTGACGTGCCCTGGCTGACCGCCCTCGACGATCTCTTCGACGTCTCGGCGCTGCTGCTGGGGCTCGGCTCGGCCCTGCACGCGCTGCTCTGGAAGCGCGACCCGCGCTCGGCGCTCGGCTGGATCTCGGTCTGCCTGCTGTTCCCGCTCGCGGGCGCGCTGCTCTACTGGCTGTTCGGCGTCAACCGCATCAAGACGCGCGGACGCAAGCTGCGCCAGCGTTTCGCGCCGCGCCGCGCCGAGGGCGACGGGCGGCCGCCGCGCGATCCGCCGGCCCTCGGCGGCGACCTCGGCAAGCTGCTGGCCGTGGCGCAGGCGGTCACGCACCGCCCGCTCGTCTCCGGCAACCGGCTGGAACTGCTGCACGACGGCGAGCAGGCCTACCCCGCCATGCGCGCCGCCATCGACGGCGCGACGACCTCCGTGCACCTGTGCACGTACATCTTCGACACCGACGGCGAGGGGCGCGCCTTCGCCGACGCGCTGGCCGCGGCCGTCGCGCGCGGCGTCGACGTCAAGGTGCTCGTCGACGGCATCGGCGAGAAGTACTCCTGGCCGCGCGCCAGCCGCCTGCTGCGCGCGCGCGGCGTCCCCGTCGAGCGCTTCCTGCCGCCCTCGCTGCTGCGCCCCAACCTGCACATGAACCTGCGCAACCACCGCAAGCTGCTCGTGGTCGACGGCCGGCTGGGCTTCACCGGCGGCATGAACATCGGCGACCGGCACCTCGCGGCGCGCGCCGACAACCCGCGCCGCGTCGTGGACCTGCACTTCCGCGTGCAGGGCCCGCTCGTGGCGCAGCTGGAGGACGTCTTCCTCGAGGACTGGGCCTTCGTCACCGACCGGCCCGCGACCGACCCGCCCGGCAGCGAGCCGCCGCCCGCCGGCACGGCCGTGTGCCGCGCCATCGCCGACGGCCCCGACGAGGACCTGGACAAGCTCTCGTGGATCCTGCAGGCCGCGATCGGCGCCGCGCACCGGCGCATCGTGATCATGACGCCCTACTTCGTGCCCGACCGCACGCTCGTGGCGGCCTTCGTCGGCGCGGCGCTGCGCGGCGTCGACGTGCAGATCCTGCTGCCGGGCCAGAACAACCTGCCGATCGTGCACTGGGCCACGCGCCACATGCTGTGGGAGCTGCTGGAGGCCGGCGTGCGCGTCTGGTACCAGCCGCCGCCTTTCGTGCACAGCAAGTTCATGATCGTCGACGAGACCTGGGCCCGCATCGGCTCGGCCAACCTCGACCCGCGCTCGCTGCGCCTCAACTTCGAGCTCGACGTCGAGGTCTGGGACGCCGCCTTCGTCGCGCAGCTCGCGCGGCACGCCGAACAGGCGCGCGCGGCCAGCCGGCCGGTCACGCAGGCCGAAGTCGACGGCCGCCCGCTCGGCATCCGCATCCGGGACGGCCTGGCGCGCCTGGCCTCGCCGATGCTCTGAGGGCGCACGGCGCGCCGTATGGCGCGCGTCAGCGCGCGAACAGGCGCGCGGGGTCGCGGAAGGCCTTGAACTCCAGCGCGTTGCCCGACGGATCCTCGATGAAGAACGTCGCCTGCTCGCCCACCTGGCCGCGGAAGCGCACGTGCGGCTCGATCAGGAAGCCCGTGCCGGCCGCGCGCAACCGCTCGGCCAACGCCTCCCAGGCCCCCCACTCCAGCACCAGCCCGAAGTGCCGCAGCGGCACCTCGTCGCCGTCGACCTCCTGCCGCGCGCCGACGCCGCCGGGCTGCATCGCGCGGTGCAGGTGCGCGACGATCTGGTGCCCCGCCAGGTCGAAGTCGACCCAGTGCGCGCTGCTGCGGCCCTCGGGGCAACCCAGCAACCCGCCGTAGAAGGCGCGCGCGGCGGCGAGATCGTGCACCGGGAACGCGAGGTGGAAGGGGCGTTCGGGCATGGCGCGCGATTCTAGCAGTGCGGGACGGCGAGGGGTGCGTGAGCGGGGCGCTCAGGGCGCTCGCGATGGAGGTGCGCGGCGACTCGGACAGACTCCCTCGTCGTTTGGACAAGTCGACGGCTCCGCCGTCGACAGCCCAAACGACTACGAAGCTCGCCGCCGCGCACCTCCATCGCGCCGCCCGCCGACGCACGCCCCGTGGCGCCCGGCGCGCGGTGCGGAGCCCGGCCCGCGCTACATTCGGCAGCAGTGGTCGAGGTACTCGTGGATCAGTCGCCAGCACGCCACGGCCCGCGCCACGAGCGGCTCGTCGTTCAGCTCGGTCTCGAACCCGGCCACATAGCCGAGTTCAACGGAGTGAAGCGCCCCGTCGCGGCGAACCTCGCACAGGTACACGCCGCAGTGGTAGCTTCCGAGCCGAGCGCGGATCGGCACCAAGAGTTCCTCCGTGCTGAGCTCGAAGAACCCGAGTCGCTGCAGTTCGTCGACGAGCTGGTCGACGGAGCGGGCCGTCCGGCCGCCCGACTTGAGGAACTGTCCTCGCTCTGGCCAGTCGGCCACGACGCGAAAGCGTCCGTCCCGGGCGATCCAGCACTCCCAGAAGTTGTCGGGGCCGAGGCCGTACGGTTCCCTGCGCACGTGAACGAGCACGTCGGCGTCGGCGATCGGGATGTCCGTGGGGTCGACCACCCGCGGCGCTTCGGGGGCGCAGGCCAGCACGCACAGGACGACGAGCGCACCCGGCACGCAGCGTCGGGCGGCACGCAGGGAGTGCGCGGCGGCGAGCTTCGTAGCGCGGCGGAGAGCGGACGGCACAGCCGTCCGCGAGGCCGCCGCGTGAGGGAGTCTGTCCGAGTCGCCGCGCACTCCCTGCGGGAGCGCCCTGAGCGCGTCCCCGCCGCCGCCCTCAGACGCTGTGGGCGACGCCGAGCAGCTCATAGAGCTTGTTCTTGATGCGCCCGTACTCGGCGCTGCCGAGGTCGCGCGGGTGCGGCAGGTCGACGGTGACGATCTCGCGGATGCGCCCCGGGCGCGGCGTGAAGACCACGATGCGGTCGGCGAGCTGGATCGACTCGTCGACGTCGTGCGTGACGAACAGGATCGTCTTCTTGCTCTGCTGCCAGATGCGGATGAGTTCGGCGCGCATCGTGAGGCGGGTGAGCGAGTCGAGCGCGCCGAAGGGCTCGTCCATGTAGATGATGTCGGGCGAGACCGCCAGCGCGCGCGCGACCTCGACGCGCTGCTTCATGCCGCCCGAGAGCTCCATCGGGTAGGACTTCTCGAAGCCGGTCAGGCCGACGAGGTCGATGGTCGCCTGCACGATGCGGCTCTGCTCGGCCGGCGGCAGCTCGCGCAGGCCGAGGGCCACGTTGTCCCAGACGCTGGCCCACGGGAAGATGCCGTACTCCTGGAACACGAAGACGCGCCGCGGCGAGGGCTCGCGCACCTCCTCGCCGTCGATGCTCACGCGCCCGGAGTCGGGGCGCTCGAAGCCGGCCGCGATGTTGAGCAGCGTCGACTTGCCGCAGCCCGAGGGCCCGAGGAAGCAGACGAACTCGCCCTCCCCCACCTCGAGGCGGATGTCGGAGAGCACCTGCAGCGCGCTGCCGCGCTGCGCGAAGCTCTTGTTCACGCCGTCGAAGACGACCTTGGTGCGCGCGCCGGGCTCGCTCATCGCTTGACGAAGCCCCAGCGCACCTCGTCGAAGTTCTCGAGGCGGCGGATGATCAGGTCGAGCACGATGCCGATGACGCCGATGGTGATCATCGTCGCGGCGACCAGGTCGTAGGCCTTGCCCATGTTGCGGGCGTCGTTGATCAGGTAGCCGAGGCCGCTGTCCATGCCGACCATCTCGGCCGCCACGATCACGAGCCAGGCCACGCCGAGCGCGATGCGCAGGCTGGTGATGATCTGCGGCATCGCCGCCGGCAGCACGACGCGCCGCAGCAGTTCGACGCCGCGCAGGCCGAAGTTGAGCGCCGAGCGCTGGTGCACGAGCGAGATGTTGCGCACCGCCGCCATCGTGCCGACCGTGATCGGGAAGAAGGCCGCCAGGAAGATCAGGAAGATGCCGGCCTTGTCGCCGATGCCGAACCACAGGATCGCGAAGGGGATCCACGCGATGGGCGAGACCGGCCGCAGCCCCTGGATGATCGGGTTGAGCGCCCAGAAGGCGCGCAGCGACCAGCCCGCGACGAGCCCCAGCGGAATGCCGACGACGGCCGCCAGCGTGAAGCCCCACCCCACGCGGAACAGGCTGGCGACGACGTCGCCCCACAGGCGGTTGCTGGCCAGCACCTTCACGAAGGCCGCGGCGGCCTGACCCGGCGTGGGCGTGTCGGAGTCCGCGCCGGCCAGGTCGCAGCCGAGCTGCCACAGCGCCAGGCCGATGCAGGCCACGGCCGCGGGCAGCACGACCTTCTGCAGCGCGGCCGGCAGCAGCCGCCCCAGCAGCAGCACGGCGAGGGCCGCGACGGCCAGCAGCAGCGCCCAGGTCGTCATCGCCTCACCTGCTCCCTTCGGCGGCGGCGGGCCGCGGCAGTTCGTCGAGGCCCCAGTCGATCTGCGCCAGCGGCTTCACGAAGCTGTCGTCGACGTACTCCTCGAAGGCCAGGCGCCGCTTGAGCACGCCCATTTCGACGCCCAGGTCCATGATCTCGTCGAAGTCCTTGCGCAGCGGGCCGAGCTGCGTGTACTTGACCCGGTCGACCGGCTTGCTGAGCACGTGCTTGAGCAGTTCGGGCTTCTGGAAGTAGTACTGCGTGGCCGCGATCTCGGCCGCGTCCATGCGGTGCTCCATGCTCTCGTCGAGCCACTTGCCCGACTTGGCGATGCCGTCGACGAGTTCCTGCACGAGCGGCCGGTTCTCGTCGATCAGCTCCTGCCGCACGACGAGCACGCAGGAGATGAAGTCCTTCCAGATGTCCTTGGTGTGGTAGAGCACGCGGCCGTAGCCGTCGAGCTCGGCCTGCGCCGCGAAGGGTTCGCCCACGATGTAGCCGTGGATGCTGCCCGAGCGCAGCGCCGAGGGGTGCTCGGGCGGCGGCAACTCGCGCAGCTCGATGGAGCCGAAGGGCATCCCGCGCTGCTTCATCATGCGGTGCATGAGCAGGTTCTGGTTGGCGAAACGGCTGGGGATCGCCACGGTCTTGCCGCGCAGGTCGGAGAAGTCGCGGATGTCGCTGTCCGTGCCGACCATGAGCGCGGTGCCGTCGCGGTGCCCCAGGTACACGATCTTGATCGGCACGCCGTCGGCGACGAGCTGCATCGCCATCGGCGCGAGGATGAACACGGCCTCGATCTCGCGCGCGATGAGCGCCTCCTTGACCGTGGCCCAGTCGGTGAACTTGCGGCTGTGGAAGAACGAGCCCCCCTCGCCGTGCTTGGTCACCCAACTGGTGACCGGGCAGGTGAGGTGTCAGGTGACGGGCAGGAAGCCGACCTGCAGCTCGGCGCGCTCGCCGGTCCACAGCCGTCCGAGGGCGTCGGCCGCGCGCTGCCAGCCGATGTTGAGCTGCACGTGCAGCGCCGTGATCACGACCAGGAACACCGCCGTGGATGCGAGCAGCCGCGCCTTCATGCCTCTCCCGTGCCGGGGTCCTCGCGGGCGAGGATACCGCCCGCGGCGCGCGACTCAAGCGCGGGCGTCCTCAGCGCGGTGCGGCCTTGCCGTCGTCGGGATCGGCCCAACCCGCGCCGTCCTTGATCATCTCGGCCTCGCTGCGCGCGGCCGGCGGCTCCTTGAGCTTGCCCAGCTTCTTCGGCAGGTCCTTGCCCCACTCTTCGAGCCAGTCGTCCCACGCGACGCCGTACAGCTCGCTGTACTCGGGGCCGGCGTGGCCGAACTTCGTCGCGAAGCGCGCCAGCGAGGCGTGCAGCACGCGCGCCGTCGACTCCTGGTGCTCGCCGGTGAAGTAGCCGGCGCGGCGCACGGCCGTCTCGACCGCGTCGGCGCTGCCCAGCTCGAGCAGCGCGTCGGCCAGCGGCCCGATCAGGCGCGCAGCGTGTCCCTCCATGTTCGTGTTCTTCGGGAGCGCCTCGATCTCCTTGACCAGGAATTCCACCGCGCGGTCGTCGCGGTAGTACGACAGGATGCGCGCGCCGTCCTGGTAGACGCGCACGCCGCGCTTGGCCCAGTCCTGCTCCTGCTCGTCGGGGTTGGTCACGCGCTTGAGGATGTCCTTGCGCAGCTCGTCGAGCATCGCGCCCAGGGCCGGCACGGTCGTGTCGACGTGGCGCCCCCAGGCGAACTGCACCAGCGCCGCGGCGCGCACGTCGAGTTCGTCGTCCTCCAGACCGCGCGCGAGCGCCTTGCCGACCGTCTTGCTCGCGCCGGCGTCGGCCAGGCCGCGCGACAGGTCGCCGAGGGCCGTGAGGGCCGCCGCGCGCTTGTTCGCGTCGGAGGTCTTGAAGGCCCGGTTGAAGTCGTTGACGAGCGTCTTCTCGTCGAGCGCCGTCGGGCTCTGCCCGCTCTCGTCGGCGGCCCCGCCGCCCGTGTCGCCCTTGGGCGGGCCGCCCTTCGGCTGGCCGTCCTCGGGTGCCGGCGGCTTGCCGCCCGGCGCACCGCCGGACGCGCCTCCCCCGCCTCCGCCCGCACCGCGCCCCTGGGCGGCAGCCGTCGCAGGCAGGGCCAGGGCCGCGAGCAGCGCGGCCAGCAACATCCAGCGGTTGGTCTTCATGGCGGATCCTCCGGGGGCGGCATGCCCGACCATGCCGGGCGCATTGTAGCGACCGGATCGACAGAGGGGACGCACGGACGCGGCGCCCGCCGGTCGCCGTCCATCGCGTACAAGAGGGGCCCATGCCGGCCCGCGCGGATTCGCCGCTGTTTCCCGCCCCCGTCCGGCGCGCGCTGGCGCCCGACTTCGACGCCGGCGACGTGGCGGCGCTCGACCGGGCCTTCGACGCGCTGCTCGCCCGCGCCCCGGGCAGCGGCACCGAACTCGTCGACTGGCTCGCCGACGCCGACGAACTCGAGTCGGCGGTCGACGCGCTCGAAGCGCGGCGGCGCATCGCCGCGACGCGCGACACGACCGACCTCGCGGCGCGCCGCGCGCACCTCGACGTCGCGCAGCGCATCCGCCCCGCGGTGCGCCGCCGCCTGCACGAGCTGGACGGCGCCTTCCTCGCCAGCCGCCACCGCGGGCAGCTCGACGCGGCGACCTGGGGCACCTTCGCGCGCAGCCGCGCCAACCGCGCCGCGCTGCACCGCCCCGAACTCGTGCAGCTCGCCGCGCGCGAGGCCGAACTCGTGCTGCGCCACGACGAACTCACCGGCGGGCTGCTCGTGCCCTTCGCCGGAGGCCGGCACACGCCGCAGGCCATGGCGCGCTTCCTCGACTCGGGCGACCGCGAGGTCCGGCGGGCGGCCTTCCGCGCGCTGTCCGCCGCGCGCCTGTCGCTCGCGCCGCGCCTCGAAGTCGTGTTCGACCAGTTGCTGGCGCTGCGCCGCGAGATGGCGGCGGCCGCCGGCCTCGGCGACTACCGGACCTTCCGCTTCCGCGAACTCGAGCGCTTCGAGTACGCGCCGACCGACTGCGAGCGCTTCCACGACGCGATCGAGAGCCGGATCGTCCCGGCCGCCGTCGCCTGGCGCGAGCGGCGCCGGCAGCGGCTGGGCGTGCCGCGGCTGGCCCCCTGGGACCTCGTCGTCGACCCCGACGGCGGCGCCCCGCTGCGCCCCTTCGCCGACGAGGGCGAACTGCTCGACCTCGGCCAGACGCTGTTCGAGCGCGTCTGTCCCGAGTTCGGCGCGCAGTTCGCGCACCTGCGCGAGCTGTCGCTGCTCGACCTGATGAATCGGCCCGGCAAGGCGCCGGGCGGCTACCAGGCCACGCTGCAGGACACGCGCCTGCCCTTCATCTTCGCCAACGCGGTGGGGCTGCACGGCGACGTGCGCACGCTGCTCCACGAGGGCGGGCACGCCTTCCACGCGCTGGCGGCGCGGGGCCTGCCGCAGATCCGCATGCGGCGCCCGCCGCTCGAGTTCGCCGAGGTGGCCTCGATGTCGCTCGAGCTGCTGGGGAGCGAGCACTACGAGGCCGTGTACGGCGCGGCCGAGGCGCGCCGGGCGCGGCGCGTGCAGTTCGAGCACGTGCTCGAGCTGCTGCCCTGGGTGGCCACCGTCGACGCCTTCCAGCACTGGCTGTACGGCTATCCCGAGCACAGCCGCGAGGAACGCGCGGCGCACTGGCTCTCGCTGCGCCGCCGCTTCGAGCCCGACGTCGACTGGTCGCAGGACGAGGAGTGGCGCGCCGCCGAGTGGACGCGGCAGCTGCATCTGTTCCGCGCCCCCTTCTACTACGTCGAGTACGGCATCGCGCAGGTCGGCGCGCTGCAGGTCTGGCTCAACGCGCGCCGCCACGGCACGTCGGCGCTGACGGCCTTCCGCGGCGCGCTGGCGCTCGGCGGCAGCCGACCGCTGCCCGAGCTGTTCACGGCGGCGCGCGCCTGCTTCGACTTCGGGCCGGTCATGCTCGGCACGCTGGGCGCGGCGGTGCTCGACGTGCTGGCCGAGACCTGAGCGTCGCCCGCGCGCTCCCGGCGAGGGTCGCATCGGGCCGCCGCGCCGCTACAATCGCGCGCTCTTCCCCCCCGAGGAGCGCGCGCATGGCCCTGCAGAAGATCGGACCGGTCGGCAACTTCCCCGTGAACAAGGGCGTGTGCGTCGAGGTCGGCGGCAAGAAGATCGCCGTCTTCAACGCCACCGGCCAGTACTACGCGATCGACGACGCCTGCCCGCATCGCGGCGCCAGCTTCAGCCAGGGCAGCGTGGCCGGCACGACCGTCACCTGCCCCTGGCACGGCGCGGAGGTCGACGTGCGCACGGGGCAGTGCGGGCCGCCCAGCCCGCGCCCGGTGGCGGTCTACGACGTCTCCTGCGACAGCCAGTCGCTGTTCATCGACCTCGGCTGAGGGCGCCGAGCGCCGCTCAGCCCGGCCGGCGCGGCAGGCGCGCCGACGCGAGGCGCACGAGCAGCACGGCCAGCGCCGCCGCGCCGATCAGCAGCAGGCCGCGCGAGAAGGCGTGATCGATCGTCGCCTCGCCGCGCGCGGCGGCCGCGTCGACGAGGCGCTCGACGGCGGGCAGGCGCTCGTCGAGCTCGGCCAGCAACTGCCGCAGTTCGGCGGCGGCCGCGCCCACCCGCTGCGCCGCCTCGCCGTACTGCACGACGTCGAAGGGGCGCCCGGCGTCGTCCGGCTCGGGCGCCGCACCCGGCGCGTCGTCGAAGCGCGCGACGAAGGCGTCGAGCACGGCGAGGGCCTGCTCGGTCTGCTCCGACATGCGGCCGGCCGCCTCGAAGGCCAGGCGCGACTCGGCCAGCAGCGCCGTCAGCGGCTCGTGGCTGGCCTGCAGATCGCGCACGAGCCCCTCGCGCTGCGCCGTGAGTTCGGCCGAGACCTGCGCCACCGCCGCCTGCCGTTCGCGCCCCAGGTCCTCGACGAAGCTCGCGGTGGCCTGCGCGATCGTCGCCGAGGCCTGGCTGATGCGCTCGAGGTCGGCCAGCGTCTGCACGAGCTGCGGGTCGCTGCGGGCGGTCAACGCCGCCAGCTCGACCTGGTCGTCGATCATCATCGAGAGCCGCTCGGCCCAGAACAGCATGCGCTCGGCGAACTGGCGCGCCTGCGCCACCTCGCGCGCCGCCGGCTCGAGCCCGGCGAAGGGGTCGAGTTCGATGATCTTCAGGAAGCCGCCCAGGCCCGAGGGCTGCTTCTCCATCGAGCGCATGATGTCGCGGAAGGTCGCCGGCGTGTCGCCGAAGTCCATCTGCTTGCCGAGTTGGCTGGCTTTCCAGGAGGCGAGCGCCTCCTTCAGCGCGCCGACCTGCTCGGAGCTGAAGAAGCTCTCGAGCGTCGCCCAGCCGCTCGCCTCGCTGGCGGCGATGGCCTCGGCGATCGGGGCCACGTGCTCGCCCCAGGCGCCGGAGGCCGCCTGGTGCTCGACGTGCAAGCCGGCCGCGGTGAACCCCGCCAGCAGGTCGAGCATCCCCATCTGCGGCTCGGGGCCGGTCGCCGCCTGCAGCACGCGGCGCGTCACGTTCACGCGCCAGCGGGCCGCCTGCAGCTGCGCCTGCGGCGTGCCGGCCGAGACCGCGAACTCGTCGATCGCGCCGCGCAGCCGCTGCATGGCGAAGTCGGCGCTGCGCAGCAGCTCGACGTGCAGCTCGGAGATGGGCAGCTTGCCCTGCTCCTGGCTGCCCGAGAACACCGCCCGGGTCACGGCGACCGGCGCGTTGGCGACGGTCTCGATCGCGCCGCAGGCCGCCGCCAGCAGCAGCGCCGGGAGCAGCGCCGGCAGCCGGACGGAGCGCTTCACGGGGCCGGCGTGTACCAGATCGGCGAGGTGTAGGCGCGCTCCTGCAGCTCCATCGTCGTGCCCGGCAGCGGCTCGGTACCGAAGCGCAGCGCGTCGTAGGCCGTCCAGCGCGGCGTCGGGATCTCGAGCACGCGACCGTAGTAGAAGGCCGGCTCGCTCGGGTCGAAGTCGGGGTCGGTCCAGACCGCGGCCAGTTCCGACGAGCCGATCGTGTTGGTCCACGACGCCGTCGCGACGTCGACGGTGTTGCCGACGGGCGGCAGCTTGCCCGTCGCCGGATCGGGCTGCCGCCCCCCCGACCAGGCCACGTCGTGGACCCGCTCGTGCAAGGCGCCGTCGGCGTCGATCCAGCCCTTGACGATCTGGTAGCGGTCGAGGTTGGCGCCGATGGGATCCTTCAGCGCAGCGACCAGGAAGGTCGGCGCGCGGCCCGCGGGCGCGCCCTTGAGGTCGCCGCCCATCGGCACGCCCTTGGCGTAACCCACCTGGGCCGGCATGCGGCCGTGCGCGTCGGCCGGCACGTAGTCGAAGCCGCCGAAGAAGCGCACGACCATGCGCGTGCCGGTGGTGGCGTAGGTCTCCTTGCGCGCCATCGCGTCCCAGATCGAGGCGCGCGTGTTCTCGTGCGCCCAGACCGCGGCGTAGCCCGAGGCCGAGACCTCCCAGTCCATGACGGTGATGCCGGTGTCCGGGTTGTGGACGAAGGGCTTGGTGAGGCGCTCGGGCGAGGGCTCGGCCGAAGAGACCTTGCCGAAGAAGTTCTCCTCGCGCGCGGTCGACAGGCCGGTGTGCGCGTCGGTGCTGCCGATCAGCCCGAACTTGTAGGGGTTGGCTCCCAGGCGGCGCTCGAGGGCCAGGCCGTTCTTGAGGGCGCTGCGCGCGTACTCGAACTCCAGCATCTCGGGCGTCTTCTTGATGCTCGCGTCGAGATTGCACTTGTCCCAGGTCTCGAAGTCGGCGAACTCGTCGTTGGGCGAGAGCAGCGGATGCGCCTCGCCGTCGCCCTTGGTCTGCGTGACCTCGTAGAGCCGCTCCCACTTGGCGCGCTGCTGCACGTAATCGAGGTCGAGCTTGCGGCCGAAAGCCTCCACGACGGGGAACATGATGCCGTTCGAGAGGTTGCCGTTGTGCGCGATGGCGAGCAGTTGCCCGCCGGTCCTGCGCTCGTAGCCCGCCATCCAGGCCCACAGGTCCATGGGGTTGTCGCTGCCCAGCGGCTTGAGCGTGGTGTAGGGCTCCATCTGGCCGGCCTTGTCGGCGCCGTCGCGGTAGATCACGTTGCGGTGCAGGTTGTTGCTGTTGGTGTTCGAGGTCCACTCGAAGCCGATGAAGGCGGTGAAGATGCCGGGCGTGTTGGCCGCCTCGGCCGCCGCGATCGTCGCGCTCCACGCGTCGCGGTAGGGCGTGCTGCCCGGCGAAGGCATGATCGAGGGCGAGATCAGGCCGCGCCCGAACGATCCCACGATCTCGAGCGCGGCGACGGCGCCGCGGCCGTCGTGCACCATCTGGTTCCAGCGGCGCCCCTGCTCGTCGGCCATGATCTCGGGCGCCCCGGCGTAGACGCGCGGGAAGAAACCCATGCCGTCGGAGTGGTCGGCGACGACCAGGAAGTCGAGCGGGCGCGAGAGCTTCACGGGCTGGCCGGAGGAGGACACGACCTGCTCGCCGCGCGCGAAGCGGTAGGCGCCCGCCGGATCGATGCGCGCGCCGAAGGCGCCGGCGTCCATCGAGAAGGAGGTGTGCAGGTGCGTGTCGCCGAACATCGGCCGCGTGGGGTAGTTGCGACCGGCGTAGGGCGAGTAGGGCGGCTTGTCGGCGTACAGGCCGCCGAGCGAGGCGCTCGTCGCGTGACCGGCGTCCTGCGCCGAGAGCGGGCCGGCGCACAGCGCGAGCAGGGACAGCAGGGCGAGCCGGGCACGGGTCGGTACGGAAGCGGACATGTCGGGATCCTCGGGGTGCGGCGCGCCCGGCGCTCGCGCGCCCGCCTCGGAGCGGGCCGCGCGGCCGGACGCCGCGCGGCGGATCCTCGCACATGGCGCGGTGCGCCGGAAGGGCGGCGCGGCGCGGGGGCGCCGAGCGTGGCTCGCGCCGACCCGCCGGCGTATCATCGCCAGGACTCAGGCGAAGTGCAGGCTCCGCGCGAGCCTGCCGGGCGCGCGCCGGGAGGTCGCGACAGATGCCAGACCGGGTGCAAGCCGCTGCCGAGTCGACCCTCGACGCGCCGATCTCGTGCCCGATGGCCGACGGGCTGTACATCGACGCCGAAGGCAACGTCCGCTGCTACTGCTCCACCGGCGTGGCCAAGGTGCTGGGCACGATCCGCGGGCGCGACATCATGGACTTCTTCCACGGCGAGACCATGCTCGCGCTGCGGGCCTCGCTCGCCGATCGCGTCTTTCCTTACGCCGAGTGCCGCTCGTGCGGCAAGAAGCGATTCAATGCGAAGAGCGTGCCCGTACCGCGGCCGACGGTCATGCACATCATCCATTTCGAGCCGTCGGCGGCCTGCAACCTCGAGTGCCCGGCCTGCCCCGGAACCGCGTGGCGAGCGGGAGGTTGGGCCGGCGGTCCCCCGCCCAAGCGCAGGTTCTTTCCGTTGGGCGAGTTCCGGGACATGGTCGATGCGCTCACGGTCCCCCTCCAGGTCGTGGTCATGGCGGGCTTGGGCGAGCCGCTGCTGAACCCTGACGTGCCGGCGATGGTCGCGTACCTGAAATCGCGACTCGCGTCCCCGCCGAAAGTTCGTATCGACACGAACGGCAGCTTGCCGCGCGTCGACGTCCCCGCCCTCGTCGCGAGCGGCGTGAACACGGTCCGCGTCGGACTCGACGGGGTCCGGCAGGAGTCGTACGTGCAGTACCGCGTGGGAGGCAGGATCGATCTCGCTCTGGCCTTCCTGGAGCAGCTCGTCGAAGAGCGGGAACGACAGCGTCGCGACGGCTTGCAGATCGTCTGGAAGTACATCCTGTTCGAACACAACGACGGGGATGCGGACGTGGACCGGGCGATCGAGCTCGCGACCGGGTGGGGCGTCGACCTCCAGTTCGAGCAGGCCTGGTCGAACAGCGCCGGCTCCCGCCGCGACCGCGCGGCGCTCGAGGAGAAGATCAGCGCGGCGGGCGCGTATCTGCGCAGCAAGGAACCGGGCGCGGCCGAGCGCTGGCGATCCTTCAAGCAGCTCAAGAGCCGTCTGGAATCCTGAGACGCGCCCCCGGCGCGTCAGGCGCGCAGGATCTTCTCCATGGCGCGCCCCTTGGCCAGTTCGTCGACGAGCTTGTCCATCATGCGGATCTTGCGCATGAGCGGATCGGGCACCTCCTCGACGCGCACGCCGCAGACGACGCCGGTAATCTTGCCGGCCTGGGGATGGAAGGCGGGCGCCTCGTCGAAGAAGGCCTGCAGGTCCTTCTTCTGCTTGATCTGTCGCGACAGGCCCCGGCCGTCGTAACCCGTCAGCCAGCGGAGGACCTTGTCCAGCTCGGCCTTGGTGCGCCCCTTCTTCTCGACCTTCGCGACGTAGTGCGGGTAGATGCTCGCGAAGCTCATGCGGAAGACGCGCTGCAGGTCCATCTCGGGCTCCGGTCTCGGAACGGCGCGGGGCGCGGCGGCCGATCATACGGCATCGGCGTCAGCGGCGACCCGCGCGCGCCCTGCCGCCCTTGCGCGCCGCCGGCTGCTTGCCGCGGCGCACGCCCGGCAGCCTGACGGCCTGCGCGAGCAGCGCGCCGAAGGCTTGGGGATCGATGTCCGCCGGCGCGCGCACCTTGACGTGCCGCACGAAGGCGCCTTGGCCCTGAAGCAGCCGGCGCGGGTCCTTCAGCTTGCTGCCCTGGATGAACCCGAACTGCACGAAGGCCGTGTCGGCGTAGACGTAGGCCACCGGCCCCTCCTCGTTGCGCCAGCAGCCGTTGCCCCACATGACGGCCTCCTGCAGCGCCGGCTGCGCCCGCGCCACGAAGGCGCGCAGCCGCCGGATGATCGTCCGGTGCTTCGGACTCTGCGCCGCGAGATACGCGTCGAAGCTCGGGTACGACTTCATCTTGCCCATCGCATGCACTCCACGACCGGGAAAAGGGGGGCATCGCCGGGCATGATCGTCGATCGCCGGCCCGCGCGCCCCTACCGCGCGCCGGCGAGCAGTTCGAGGGTGCCGAGCAACCGCTCGATGACGGCCTCGTCGCTGAGCGGGTTCATCACGACCAGGCGCAGCCAGCGGCGCCCGCCGACGTCGGTCTGCGTGATGTAGAACTCGCCGCGCGCGACGATCGCGGCGCGCAGCGCGGCGGTGGCCTCGTCGTCGTCGTCCTGCCGCGCGAAGCAGACGATGTTGCTCTCGGGCTCGCACAGCACGACGAAGCCCGGCCGGCGCGCGATGAGCGCCGCGAAGGCGCGGGCGCGATCGCAGAGCGTCTCGACGTGGCGCGCCAGCCCCTGCTCGCCGAGCGTCGCGAGCACCAGGAACAGCTTGAGCCCCAGGCTCGACTTGGTGCACTCGACGGTGCGCGCGATGAGGTCGACGCCCACCTCGGCCGGGCGCTCCTTGATGAGGTAGCTGCCCTGCTGGCGGAAGGCGCCGGTGAGCCGCGCCACGTCGCGGAACAGCACCGCGGCGCAGAGCGTCGAGACGCCCAGCAGCTTGTGCGCGTCCCAGACGAGCGAGTCGGCGCGCGCCACGCCGGCCAGGCGCTGCCGCTCGCGCGGCGAGACGAGCGCCGAGGCGCCGTGCGCGCCGTCGACGTGCAGCCAGACGCCGCGCTCGGTGCAGGCGTCGGCGATCTCGGGCAGCGGGTCGAAGGCGCCGGCCGGCGTGTTGCCGGCGCTCGCGACGAGCGCGATGACGCGCCGGCCGGCCTCGGCGGCGCGCGCGAAGCCCGCGTGCAGCCGTTCGGGCACGATGCGCCCGGCCTCGTCGACCTCGAGCGGAAAGACCGCCTTGGCCCCCAGCCCCAGCAGCGCCACCGAGCGCGCGATGGAGTAGTGGGCCGAGGCCGGCGCGAGCACGGCCAGGTCGCAGGGCGCGCCGTGCTCCCAGGCCTCGGGACAGGCGGCGGCGCGCGCGGCCGCCAGCGCCGTGAGATTCGCGAGGCTGCCGCCGTGCGTGAGCACGCCGCCCGGGCCGCCCGCGGGCGCGCCGCCCTCGCCCAGCGGCCGCCCCTCGGCGCGCCAGCCGACCTTCTCGCACAGCCAGTCGAGCACGGCGATCTCGATCGCCGTGGCCGGCGCTCCCATCTCGTAGACCGCCATGCCGTTGTTGAGGCAGCCGTGCACGAGGTCGGCCAGCGCCGAGGGCAGCTGCGGCACCGCCACCTGGTGGCCGAGGTAGTGGGGATGATGCAGGCGCGTGGTGTCGGCGAGATAGTCGGCGACGAACGCCGGGAGCTGGCCGGCCGTCATGCCGCCCTCGCGCACCCAGCGGTCGAGCGCCAGGCTCTCGGTCAACTCGGGCAGCGGGCGCTGGCGCAGCACGGGCGTACGCCCCGCGCGGCTCTCCTCGATGTAGGCGCGCAGCACGGCGAGCAGCTCTTCGCCCGCGGCGTGGAAGGCCTGCACGTCGTCGGGCCGGCCGGCGTAGCGCGGGTCGTCGTGGATCGTCATCGCGTGCGGCCGGGCTCAGCCGCGCAGCGCGGCGAAGGCCCGCTCGTCGTAGGCGTCGACCTGGATGGCGTCGTGGCGCGCGGTCTCGGCGGCCGCCACGCGCGCCCCCTCCTCCGCGGAGAGCACCCCGGCCGCGACGGCGCGCGACGGCAGGTCGGCGGCGGGCTCCTCGGGCAGCTTCCCCGCCTTGACCGCCTCGCGCAGCTTGCGCGCGGCCTCCGCGGCGGCGAGCACGCGGGCACGCGCCGCCTCGATCGCCCCCAGGCCCGGCTGGCCCGGCGGGGGCACGTACACGTCGCGCGTGAGCGATTCGCGCAGCGGCCCCTCGAGCAGGTCGCGCGCGACGCTCGCCGAGAGCGCGTCGGACGGCCCGCGCGCCCGCGCGCCGAACGGGAAGCACAGCAGCCGTAGCGCGGCCCCCAGCGGACGGATCGGCAGGTTGTCGAGCACGCCCACGAGCGCCGCGCGCGACTGCGCGTGGCAGTGCTCGACGGCCCAGCGCGCCACGTCGCGCTCGGCGGCCGGCTCGCCGCGCATCGCGTGCCGGTGCAGGACGGCCGTCGCGAGGTAGTTCCAGGCCAGCACGTCGGCCAGGCGCCCGCTGAGCATCTCGCGCCGCTTGAGCGAGCCGCCCAAGGTGGCCATGGCCACGTCGGCGACGAGCGCGAAGGCGTTGCACGAGCGGCCCAGCCGCCCGAAGGCGCGCCGCATCCAGCGCGCGTGCGGCAGCGCCGGCGCGCCGCCGTCGACGCACGCCAGCAGCGGCGCGCGCGCCGCGCTCGTCACGACGTGGTTGACGTGCGCGAAGAAGGCGCCGTCGAAGCGCGCGACGTCGCGCGCCGCGACGGCCTCCATCTGCGCGTGCACGAAGGGGTGGCAGCGGATGGCGCCCTGCCCGAAGACGATCAGCGAGCGCGTGAGGATGTTGGCGCCCTCGACCGTGATGCCGATCGGCACGGCCTGGTAGGCGCGCGCCAGCGGATTGCGCGGGCCGCGCGAGATCGCGGCGCCGCCGAGCACGTCCATGCCGTCGTTGACGACCACGCGCATGGCCTCGGTGAGCCAGGCCTTGCAGATGGCCGAGAGCACGGCCGGCTTCTCGCCGGCGTCGACCGCGCCGGCCGTGAGCACGCGCGCCGCGTCGGCCAGGTGCGTGAGCCCGGCGATGCGCGCCAGGCGCTCTTCGACGCCCTCGAAGCGCCCGATGGGCAGGTTGAACTGCCGGCGCACGAGCGCGTAGGCCGAGACCAGCCGCGCCGTGAACTGGCAGCTTCCGGCCGAGAGCGAGGGCAGGCTGATCGAGCGGCCGGCCGCGAGGCAGTCCATGAGCATGCGCCAACCCTGGCCGGCGCGCTCCGGGCCGCCCAGGATCGCGTCGATCGGCACGAAGACGTCGCGCCCGCGGTTGGGGCCGTTGAGGAACGGCACGCCGAGCGGGTCGTGCCGGTCGCCGATCTCGATGCCCGGCAGTTGCGCCGGCACGAGCGCGACGGTGATGCCCGGCTCGGGGTCCGCGCCCAGCAGGTGCTGCGGATCGAGCAGGCGGAAGGCCAGGCCCAGCACCGTGGCGCGCGGGCCCAGCGTCGTGTAGCGCTTGTCCCAGTCGAGGCGCAGGCCGAGCGTCGATCGGCCCTCCCACGTGCCGTGACAGACCACGCCGGTGGCGCCCATCGCGACGGCGTCGCTGCCGTTCTCGGGGCCGGTGAGAGCGAAGCAGGGGATCTCCTCGCCGCGCGCCAGGCGCGGCAGCCAGTGCGCCTTCTGCTCCTCGGTGCCGTACTTGTGCAGCAGCTCGGCGGGCCCCAGCGAGTTGGGCACCATGACCGACACGGCCGCGGTCACGCTGCAGCTCGACAGGCGCGTGACGACCGCGCCGTGCATCGCCGCCGAGAAGCCGTGGCCGCCGTACTTCTCCGGGATGATCAGCCCGAGGAAGCGGTGCCGCTTGAGGTGCGCCCAGCTCGCCTCGTCGAGGTCGCCGCGCTGCACGATGGCCCAGTCGTCGGCCATGCGGCACAGCTCCTCGACGGGGCCGGCGAGGAAGGCCTTCTCGCGCTCGGAGAGCGGCTGCGGACGGAACGTGAGCAGATGGCGCCAGTCGGGCCGGCCCGAGAAGAGCTGGCGGTCCCACCAGACGGTGCCGGCCTCCAGCGCGATGCGCTC
This sequence comes from uncultured Phycisphaerales bacterium, assembly GCA_964490005.1. GTDB lineage: Bacteria > Planctomycetota > B15-G4 > B15-G4 > B15-G4 > CAZBBB01. The sequence continues at coordinate 47,582 of CAZBBB010000013.1, forward strand.
GGTCTCGCCCATCTTCGGCAGGGCCGCGCCGACGAGACGCATGAGCAGCGGCGAGATCACCGCGCGGCGCAGCTTCGGCAGGCCGAAGAGCAGCGCCGCCACGAGCCAGAAGCTCGCCGCCACGCCGAACCACGGCGAGGCGACGCCGCTCGCGGCGCCCCAGCGGCCGAGCAGCGCGGCGCCGCCGAGCACCCAGGCGAAGAACCCGAGGCCCCGCGCGCAGAGGATCCACAGCACGACGATCGACGCGATCACGACGGCGGTCTGCATGAGGCCCATCTTCCCGTTCGCGGAGCCCGGATGGAATCGCGGCGTGCCGCGTCGGCGCGCGCCGGGCCCCGCGCGCGTGGCGGCCGACGGCAGCCGACCGTTATCCTGAGGGGATGCCTTCCGTGTTCACGCGCATCATCGCCGGCGAGCTGCCCGGGCGCTTCGTCCATCGCGACGAGCGCTGCGTCGCCTTCCTCTCGATCGAGCCGCTCTCGCCCGGGCACCTGCTCGTCGTGCCGCGCGCCGAGATCGACCACTGGCTCGACCTGCCGCCGGACCTCGCCGCGCACCTGTTCGCGGTGGCGCAGCGGCTCGGCGGCGCGCTGCAGGCGGCCTTCTCGCCCGAGAAGGTCGGCCTGATGATCGCCGGGCTCGAGGTGCGGCACGTGCACCTGCACCTCGTCCCCATCCGCCGGCTCGGCGACTTGAACTTCGCCAACGCCGACAAGCAGGCGCAGGCCGCCGACCTCGACCGCGCGGCCGAACGCGTGCGCGCCGCGATCGCGGCCCTGCCGCCGGCCGGTGCGGGCGCCGGAGCGCGCTGAGCA
>CAZBBB010000014.1:0-38813 GCA_964490005.1 uncultured Phycisphaerales bacterium
ACCCAGGCCAGCTCGGCGCCGCGATCGAGCACGGCGCGGCGCCAGTGGCCGGCCGCGTCGCCGCCCGCGAGACCGATCGGCTCGGCCCGCAGCGCGTGCCACGCGCCGCGCGCCGCGCGGCGCAGCTCGTCGTCGCCGGTGCGGTCGCCGGCCTCGAGCAGGGCCGCGACGCGCAGCGCCGGGAGGAAGGCACCGTGGCCGACGGACAGCGCGTCGTGATCGCCCGCTGCGGCCCGCAGTTCGGCGGCGACGCGCCTTGCGGCGGCCTGCACGTGCTGCAGCGAGGCCGCGTCCCCGGCGGGCAGCGCGCGGGCGAGCGCCAGCAGCGCCAGGGCCTGCGCCGACGGCCCGCCCTCGCCGGCCTCGCCGGCCTCGTCGCCCAGAAAGCGCCCGTCGGCGTCGAAACGCGCCGCCAACCAGCGGAAGCTCTCGGGCGCAGCCGGCGTCATCGCCGCTTCCGCGGCCATCGACGCCGCTCCGGCGCTCGAGGCGATCGACCTCGGCGCGCTTGCGTCGCCGGACGTCGGCCGCGAGGCGGCCAGCCACGCGTCGGCCGCGACGGTGATCGCGAGCAGGGCCACCACGCCCAGCGCGGCGCGGCGGCGGCTGCGCCGGGCCTGCGCGCGCCGTCGGCCGGCGCGCTCGAGCAGCGCGCTCAGCGCCCGCTCCTCGGCCGGCGAGCGTTGCGCCACGCCCTCGATCCGGGGCTCGCTCACGCGGTCCCCCTTCCGGACCCGCCGCCGAGCAGCGTGCGCAGGCTCTTCAGCGCGACATGCGTGCGCGACTTGACCGTCCCCACGGGGATGCCGAGCAGGCGCGCGATCTCGCGCTGGCGCAGGCCGTCCCAGGCCGCGAGTTCGACGACGACGCGCTGCCGCTCGGGGAGCCGCGCGACGGCCGCGCGCACGTCGAGACGCTCGCCGACGGGCAGCGCGCCGTCGATCTCGGACGCCAGCAGCGGCGAGTCGGGCGGGTGCAGGACCAGGCCGGCGTCGCGGCGGCGGCGACGCCAGTCGACGAGCACGTTGCGCGCCAGGTGCAGCAGCAGGCCGCGCAGCGGCGCGCTCGGAACGTAGCGCGGCGCCAGCTCGAAGGCGCGCAGCAGCGCGTTCTGGGCGCAGTCCTCGGCGGCGTGCTCGTCGAGCCCGAGGTGGCGGAACACGCCCAGCAGCCAGGCGTGGTGCCGGTCGACGAGTTGCCGGCACGCGGCCTCCTCGCCGCGCGCCAGGCCCGCCATGAGCTGCTCGTCGCTCTTCACGGGCCCTGCTTTAGCAGAGCGAGGCGCAGGTCGTCCACGACGGCGCCGGGGGCGATCGTGGTCTGCGCGCTCGCCGTGCCCCAGTCGGCTTCGGCGACTGCCGTGAGCTCGTACACGCCGGGCAGCAGCCCGTCGGCGACGAAGTGCCCCTCGGCGTCGGAGCGCGCGCGCGTCGTGCTCAGCATGAAGCCCCAGCCGTCCGCCTCGGCCTGCTCGCGCAGCGAGACGTTCGAGATCAGCACCTGCACGCCCTTGACGGGTTCGCCGTTCCCGGCCCATGAGACGAGGCCTTCGATGCGCCCGTCGCCCATCTCGAGATCGACGATCTCGGACTCGTCCCAGTCGATGTCGACGGTCGCGCCGGTGGAGCGGTCGTTGTTCTGCGAGACCTGTATGCCGTAGCGTCCGGGCGCCTCCAACACGAGTCGGTACTCGCCGAGTTCGTCCGTGCGCGTGCTCGCATCGCTCACCCAGCCGGCCCCCCCGAGGGCGAAGCTCGCAGCGACGGCCACGCCCGCCACCGGCTGGCCGGCGCGACGCACGCGACCGCGCACGACCGGCGCCTCGCGCGTCACGAGCAGGACGTCGACCGCCTCCGGCGCCGTCACGCGCACGAGCTGATCGGCGCCGAGCCCGGCGCTCACGCGCCATTCGCCCGACACGAGGCCCTCGAGCACGAAGCGGCCGTCGTCGTCCGCGGTCGCGGTCGCCCTGTGCGAGCCGGTGGCCGGCGTCGCCGCCGCAACGCCGGCCGCCAAAGCCGTCGAGACCTGGGCGGTGATCGCTTCGGTCCGTTGCGCGTTGACGCCCAGCCCCCGCTGAGGCTCACCGGCGCGGTTCACGACGCGACCCGTGATGCGCCCGCCCGGCTGCAGCACGAGGACGATGTCGTCGCGGGTCTTCCCGAGCGCGACCGCCGCCTCGACCCACTCGCCCGGCACGTGCGCGGACGCCTCGGCGCGCAGCTCCCACGCGCCGGGCAGCAGCGCCTCGAGGCGGAAGGCGCCCTCGCCGTCGGCCGTGACGACGCGCTCGTCGAGCTCGACGCGCAGGCTCGAGGGCGGCTTCGCCCTGACGCGAGCGCGCGGCAGCCCCCGCCCGTCGAGATCCGTGACTCTGCCGGCGAGCACGGCCTCGCGCTTGAGCTTCACCGTGCGCTGCGCGCGCTCGGGCGGCTCGATCCCGTCGACGATGAAGCCTTGCGTCGCGTAGCCGGGCGCCTCGACGAAGATCAGGCTGCGCACGCGCCCGACGTTGCCGAGCAGGAACAGGTTCGGCTCGGTCGTGGCCAGATCGAGCGCGGCGGCGGCCTCCGCGCCCTGGCGCACGGTCAGCAGCCCGTAGTGGAGGGCGCCGGGTCCGTCGAGGCCGCCGAGGCGCCGGCCCTTCACGGTGGCGCCGTGCACGAGCGCGTCGGTCTCGGCGTCGACCACGCGCAGCACGATCGAGGCCTGCGGGATCAGTCGCAGCACGACGTCCGAGTTGCCGACGGGCGTCGGGGCGGACACGGCCGGCTCGAAGCCCGAGCCCCCCGCGTAGACCAGATACTCGGGCTGCGTGAGCGACGACACCGCGAAGCGGCCCTGCGCGTCGGCGACGGTGCGCACGTCCTCCCGCCCGTTGCTGCGCACGCGCAATCCGAAGGCGATCGCGGTGGCGTCCTCTCCCTTGATGATGTGGTGGCCGCTCCACCAGCGCACGAGCACTTCGACGCCCGGCAGCGCGACGTCGCCGGGGCCGAGCACCCAGCCCGAGATGGTGTCGCCGCGCGAGAGCACGATCTCGCCGACCGAACGCGGCGGACCCGGCACGACGCTGCGGAGCTCGCGGGTCGGAACGAAGCCATCGGCCGTGACGGACAGCTCGACTTGGGGCGGCCAGAGCCCGTCGAGCAGGAAGCGCCCTTGCGCGTCGCTCGTCGCGCGCAGCGCGAAACGCGCCAGCCCCCAGCCGCCCGTGGACTCCAGCACCATGCCGCCGTTCTCGTCCGTCCACGCGGGATGCACGATGGCGCCGGCGACGGGCGTGCCGCTCTCGTCGATCACGCGGCCCGAGAGCGCGCCGCCGGTGCTCGTGACGATGTCGCCCGCGTCGTGATCGCCGCCCGTGAAGCCCCAGAGCGTCTCGACCGTGCAGCGCAGGCCCTCGCCCTCGACGACGAGCGCAGGAAAGGACTTGCCGGCGAACTCGCCGCGCCGGCCATCGACCGGGGCCACGTTCGCCGGCGTGATCTCGCGCGTCGTCAGCACGAAGCGACCGTCGCCGCCGCTGCGCGTCGAGCGAAAGGTCTCGCGCGGGAAGTCCGGATAGTACGAGTTGATGTAGATCTTGAGCTTCGAGCGCGCCGCCTGGCTCGGCACGTGCGTCACGAGCGCGCCGGCGACCGGGCGACCGGCCTCGTCGACGACGCGGCCGGTGAAGCGCGCCGCGTCGCCGGGCAGGTGCGCGGTCGGATCGTCGGCGGCGCTGGCGTCGGCGCCGCCGCTCGCCACGTCGAGCGCGACCTCGGGCTCGGCGAGCGGCCGCGCGCGCGACGGCTCGGCGATCGGCAGGGCGTCGGGCAGCGTGGCGGCCGCGGGCGCCGCAGACTCCTTCGGCACCACGAGGCTCGCCGCCTCCCGCGCGGTCGTCACCTCGTCGCCGGCGAACCACCAGCCGACCGCGAGCGCTCCGCCCACGACCACGGCCAGCCCGGCAATCAGCGCGCCCCGTTGCACGGCGGCATGTTAGGTGAATCGCCGCAAGCGGGCGACCGGCCGGTGCACGGCGCACCCGGCCGGTCGCTTGCCGACGTCCCCGCGATCAGCGCGACAGGTCGCGGGCGCTCTTGGCGAGGCGGATGAACTCGGCCCTCCAGCCGTCCTTGTCGAGGCCGCGGCCGGCCTCGGCCAGATCGAGCACCGTCTGCCAGCTCGCGCTGCCGACCTGATCGCTCTCGCGCAGCAGCATGCCGAAGGTCGCGACGGCGGCGGCGAAGCTCATGTCGGGCGAGACCTCGCCCAGCGTGCGGCCGTGATCGGTGACCGGAATCTCGATCTTGCTGGAGCTGTCGGCGTCGGGCTCCTTCCAGCGCAGCTTGAGCGTGAGCAGCTCGGGGCTCTCGACGATCTCGGCCGCGGCCGCCGCCTGCTGGTACTTGAGCGGGTCGATGCCGGGCACGCCGCCCAGGCCCGCCGGCACGACTTCGTAGAGCGCCGTGACCGTGTGGCCCGCGCCGATCTCGCCGGCATCCTTCTTGTCGTCGTTGAAGTCCTGCGCGGCGAGCATGCGGTTCTCGTAACCGACGAGGCGATACGCGCCGACTCGCCCCGGGTTGAACTCGACCTGGATCTTGACGTCCTTCGCGATCGTGACGAGCGTGCCGCCCATCTCGGCGACGAGCACTTTCTGCGCCTCGGCCAGCGTGTCGATGTAGGAGTAGTTGCCGTTGCCCTTGTCGGCGAGCAGTTCGGCCGTGCCGTCCTGCAGGTTGCCCGAGCCGAAGCCGAGCACCGAGAGGAACACGCCGCTCTTCGCCGATTGCTCGATGAGCTGCTCGAGCTCGTCGCGCGAGGTCGTGCCGACGTTGAAGTCGCCGTCGGTCGCGAGGATCACGCGATTGACGCCGCCCTTCACGAAGTGCGCGACGGCCGTCTCGTAGGCCAGGCGGATGCCGGCGCTGCCGTGGGTCGAGCCGCCCGAGCGCAGGTTGTCGAGCGCGGCGAGCAGCTTGTCGCGGCCCCCGCCCTCCATGCTCGTGCTGTCGAGCACGAGGCCGGCGTTGCCGGCGTAGGTCACGAGCGCCACGCGGTCGCGCTCGTCGAGACGCCGCGCGAGCAGCTTGAGCGAGGAGACCAGCAGCGGCAGCTTGTCCTGGCTCGACATCGAGCCCGACACGTCGACCAGGAAGACGAGATTGCTCTGGCCGCGCTCGGCCTGCGGGATCTCGCGGCCGTGCAGCCCGATGCGCACGAGCCGGTGCTCGGGACGCCACGGGCAGTCGGTCACGACGACGTCGGCCGCGAAGGGCACCTCGCCGTCGGGCTGCGGGTAGTCGTACTTGAAGTAGTTGACCAGTTCCTCGATGCGCACCGCGTCGGTCGGCGGCAGGCGCCCCTCGTTCAGGAAGCGCCGCACGTTGGCGTAGCTCGCCGTGTCGACGTCGATGGAGAAGGTCGAGAGCGGCTCGAGGAAGGGCGAGCGGAACCCCTGCTCGACGATCGGCTGGTAGCCCTCGGTGCCCGGCGTCTGGCGCCGCGCGTAGGAGTAGCGCAGCTCGGGGCCGGCCGAGTCGGACGGGCCCTTGGAGGCATCGGCCTCGGCGGTCGACTCGAAGTCGTCCGCGCTGTCGAGGTAGCCGAGCGCGCGCAACTGGGCGGCGACGTCGGGAGCGACGGCCTCGACCGCCTTGCGGCCGCGGCCGGTGAAGTGGCCGCTGCTGCTCGTCGACGTGTTGCTCGTGTAGCCCAACTGCGAGAGCACCGCCAGCTCTTCGCGCGACGGCGCGGCGGCGGCACCGCCGGCACTGGGACCACCGAGTTTCCCGGGACTCTGGCCGCCGCCGCCGCCCACGCCGATCACGTCGTTGAGCCCGACGGAGTCCATCGCGGGAGTGCCGGGAGCGGCCGTGGCGACGGGCGCCGCGCCTCCCGCCTCGGACAGCTCGTTCGCCGTCGCGGCGCCGAGGCCGAGGTCGTAGGCGAAGGGGCTGTCGCCGCCCACGGGCTGGCCGCTCTGCGTCACGGTGTTCACCGACGGCGTGCCGTCGAGGAGCACTTCGGAACGCATGCCGTTGGCCTCGTAGAGCAGGCGGTCCCGGTCGGCGAGTTCGGCGCCGCCGAGCGTGTCGCCGCGCGCGCCTCCCCCGCCTCCGCCTTGACCGCCCTGCAGCGTCGGCCGGGTCTGGGTGTCGACGCGCGTCACGGGCGGCGTGCGCAGCGCCGGCGGCAGCTGGCCGCCCGCATCGGCCCCGCCGAACAGCGTGTCACGGTACTGCCAGACGACGAGCGCGACCAGCAGCGCGGCGGCGAGCGCCGAGAAGCGCCAGGCGCGCAGCGAACTCATGGTCGCGCCGGCGCCCGAAGCGGCGCCGCCCGCGATCGCGCTCCGCAGCGCGGCGCGCTGGCTCTCCGAGAGGCCCACGGCCGGCTCGGCGCCGAGCGCCGTGCTCAGATTCGTCGCCACCTCGCGGATCGCCTCCACCTCGGCGCGCGCCGCGGGATCGCCCGCCAGACGCGCCTCGACCGCGGCCTTCTCGGCGCCGTGCAGTTCGCCCAGCGCGTAGGCCGTCAGCTCGGCCGCCTTCGCGTCGCCATCGGCGGGAATCCTGTCATCAGGCTTCATGTCGGCCTCCTTCAAGCGCGCCGCGTTTCGGGCAGTCGAGCGCGCAACGTCTTCAGCCCGTTGTGAATGAGCACGCCCACGTGGCTGACCGTGAGTTGCGTGATGCCGGCGATCTCCTTGTAGGAGAGGCCTTGCTGGAACTTCAGGCGGATGCACTCCTGCTGGTTGGCCGGCAGGGCGGCGAGCAGCAGCAGGGCGCGTCCGTACGATTCGTCGTGTTCGAGTCGCGCGCTCGGCGCGCTGTGCCCTCCGTCGGGCCTCTCGATCGATTCGGCGGGTGCGGGTTGCATGCGGATCTCCTTGCGACGGACATCGAGTGCGCGGTTGCGGCACACCGTGTAGAGCCACTGCGCCAGATGCGCCTCGACCTCGGCGCGGTCGGCACGGCACAGTCGCAGGAAGGTGTCCTGCACCACGTCGCGCGCCCGCTCGAGGTCGCCGGTCATCCGCCAGGCGTAACGGACCAGCGGGGCCTCGTACTCGGCCACCGCGCTTGCCATCCATTCGCTGTCGGTCAAACCGGCGCCTCCGGACAGGGACTGCGGCCCCTCCAACGACCGGCCGCGGAGCTTCTTAGGACTTTTTCCGAGGCGGCCCGGAGGGCGGGTGCTCGGGCGGCCCCCCGCCGGCCTCACGCAGCACCGCCTCCAGATGCGGTTGCAGGGCGCGGCGCAGGCCCTCGTTGGCGAAAGCGATGATCGAGAGCCTGGTCTCGGTGTCGAGCGGCGCGTCGAAGGGAGCGAAGCGCTCGTCGAGCACCGGGATGCCAGCTTCGCGATAGACCAGCAGCGCCGCCATGTCGTAGGGCTTGGAGGTGAAGTTCGCGATGCCGCGCGTGCGCCCCAACCAGCCGCGCAGGTCGGCGAGCAGGCGGTAGCGGCCGGTCGTCACGAAGTACATCTGGCCGGCGTTGCACAGATACTGGTCGTCGTAGAGCAGGCGCGGCGAGAGGTCGAGGGCCGCCACGATGCGCTCGAGGAACGCGGCCTCGAGCGCGGCGATGGCCGTGCGCTCGACGGGCAGGAAGCGCGTGAAGCACAGATAGCCGTTGTCGACGCGCGTCGCGCCGCTCGCGCGCAGCGACCGGCTGTCGATGAGCGCGCCGGTCTTCACGTCGTGGCGCGCGATCGTCGCGCCCTGGCCGGCGATGGCCGTCAGGACGTGGTAGATGCCGGCCGAGGTCACGGGCAGCTCGGTCTGCACGGCGACGACGCAGTCCGACAGGCGCGTCGCGTCGCCGCGGTCGGGCGCGATGCCGGTGAGCACCCAGGCCGAGCGCATGTCGTGCATGATCGAGCGCGTGCCGTCGACCGGGTCGACGATCACGCGCAGCGGCGCGCCGGGCGCACCCGCGCCGTAGGTCTTGAGGCCGGGCCCCTCCGAGATGAGCGTCACGGGATGCCGTCGACCGAGCGCCTCGCCGAAGGCCTCCAGCGCGGCCTCGGCCGGCTCGTCGATGGCGTAGCTCAGATCGCCCGCCGCCCAGGCGCCCGGGCGGCTCGCCAGCGCGCCGTCGCCGGTCGCCCGCGCGCGCTCGAGCAGCGCGGCCACGTCGCGCCGCACGACCTCGTGCAGCGCGCGCGTCTCGGCCAGCAGGCGCGGCGCCTGCACGAGCAAGTCGCTGTTCGTCACGGGATTGCTGCCATCCGGCGTGGAAGAATGGTCGATCACGGCACGGGAGCGGTGCCCGGCGCGCCATCGTAGCGGTCGGCGCGTCCCGCTCCGCCCTGCCGCCGCCGACATCTGGAGCCGCCGTGACCGCCCGAGAGCCCGGACCCGAGGAGCGCGAGGCGCTGCAGCACGCCGCCGAACTGCACCGGCCGCTGGCCAAGGCCGCCGCGCGCGCGCGCAGCAACGGCGGCGGCCTGCTGGCCTTCGGCGTGCTGTCGCTGGTGCTCGGCCTGCTGCTCTCCGACGCGGTGACGGCCGCGCTGGGCGCGCTCGTCACGGCCGTCGGCGCGATCGAGTTCCGGGGCGCGGCGGCGCTGCGGCGCGCCGACCCGTCCGCTCCGCTGCGTCTGGCGCGCGGCGAACTCGTGCTCGGCGCGTGCATCGCGAGCTACTGCGTGCTCAAGCTCACCCTCTGGAGCGCCGACAGCGCGGCCCTCGCGGCCGAGGTCGGCGGCACGGGCGCGCTCGGTGTCGACATCGAGAAGCTGGCCGACGGCCTGAACACGGCCGTCTACGCCACGCTCATCGCCGTCGCCGTCCTCTACCAGGGCGGCTACGCGCGCTACTACCTCGCGCGCCGCGCCGACCTCGCCGCGTATCGCGAGGGCTGCCCCGAGTGGGCGCGCGAGATCGTCGAGGAGCTCGGCTCGTGAACGGCCCGGGCAAGCTCCTGATCACGGCCGACGAGGTGCGGGCGGCGGTCGCGCGCGTCGCGGCGAACATCCGGCAGGCCTTCGCAGGGCGTGAGTTGAGCGTCGTGTGCGTGCTCGACGGCGCGCTGCTCTTCACCGCCGATCTCGTGCGGCAGCTCGACCTGCCGCTGCGGATCGAGACCGTCTCGGCGCGCTCGTATCGGGGCGCGGACACGACGGGCGGCGACCTCGTCGTGCACGCCGAGGGCCTGTCGCGCCTCGCGGGCCGGCACGTGCTGATCGTCGACGACATCCTCGACACGGGGCGCACGCTGGTGCGGCTGCGCGAGGCGATATCGGCCGTCAGGCCGGCCAGCCTCGCCAGCGCCGTGCTGCTCGACAAGCCCGGCCGCCGAGCGGTCGACATCCGCGCCGACTTCGTCGGCATCGAGATCCCCGACCTGTTCGTGGTCGGCTACGGCATGGACCACGACGGTCGCTGGCGCAACCTGCAGAACATCTTCGCGCTCGACGAGCCGCCCGCCGGCTGAGCCGCCGCTACCCGTCGGCGAAGACGATTTCGACGCGGTTCGTCAGCGAGTAGCCGAGGAACAGGCTCGGGTCGACGGTGAAGGCCTGGACCTGGACGACGGGCACGAGCGTCGGCAGCGAGGGCGGCACGCGCAGCGACCGGCTCAGAAAGCCCCAGTACGAACCCGAGGTCGACGCCGCGTAGATGTCGAAGGGCGGCGCGACGAGCAGCGAGCAACCGTTGTTGAGCGGCAGGTTGCCCGCCGTCGTCCCCACGATCAGGAACGTCGTCGTGGACGGCGGCACGCCCACGATCGTGAGCGCGACGACGGCATTCGCCTTCGGCGTCCCGGTGACCTGCAGCGTCGGCAGCGCGTACCCGGCGGGCCCGCTCGGCGGCGCACACCCCTCCTCATGCATCGTGATCGAGTTCGTGGGCGGCACGAACTTCGTCCAGTGCACGTTCACGGTCGTCGGCTCGAAGACGAGTCCGTAGTCCATGCGCAGGATGTCGGGCAGGCCGTCGGCATTCACGTCGCCCGCGCCCCGAATCGGGCGGTCGTAGGGCTGGTCGCCGAAGCTGGCGAGAACCGCGCCGGTCGCGCCGCTGTGCAATTCCCGGTGCGACGTGAAGTCGGGGACGCCATCACCGTCGACGTCGTCGAGGCCGCTCACGATTCTCGCCACGCTGAACACGTGGTGGATGAGATCCCCCGTGGCGCCCGACCAGACCCGCGCGTAGACGTCGGACCCACAGCATGAGCGCGTGCCGGCGACGATCTCGGCCACGCCGTCGCCGTCCACGTCTCCCATCACGTCGACCGAAGCGCCCAGATAGTCTCCGGTGTCCACGCCGAGCAGTCTGAGCAGCATCGCGCCGTCCGCGCCCGAGAACACGTACACCGCTCCTGCGCGAAAGCCGTTCGTGCTGTCGAGGTCCGCGCCGACGACGATGTCGGGCACGCCGTCCCCGTTGAAGTCCTCTCCCCCGGCCACCGACGAGCCGAAATTGCTCGAAGGCATGGGCGACGAGCATTCGAGCAGCAGCGCGCCCGTCCGCACCGAGTACGCGCGGACGGGCTCGTTCGACCCGCTGAAGTCCGGTCCCTTCGCGCCGACGATCACGTCGCCCGATCCGTCGCCGTCGATGTCGCCGGCCCCCGCGACCGAGACGCCGAACACGAGGTTCGCATCGCTGAACTCGGCCATGAGCACGCCGTCGCGCCCGGAATAGACGCGGACCTTGACGGACGAACCCACGATCAGGTCGGCGAAGCCGTCGCCGTTCACGTCGCCGGCTCCGGCGACCGCGCGCCCGAAGCCCCACTCGGCCGCTGGGCCCTCGAACTGGTGCAGGATCGCGCCGTCCGCACCCGAGAACACGCGCACGAAACCCGGCGTGCCGGGCCAGGCGACGACGATGTCGTCGTGACCGTCGGCGTTCACGTCGCCCGCCGCCTCGAGCGCGTCACCCGAGTTGCCGCCCCAGGACTTGTCCGCGCCGACCACGACGAGGCCCGACCGGAAGGCGTGGATGACGGTCTCCTCGCCGGCGCCCGCCGCCGCCGCGAGCGCGGCGACGAAGACGCCGGCCGCGATCGCCCTCGGCGCGTCCGAGCCGGTCCGCATGCCCGCGCATGCTCGCACGGCCTCGACCGCTTGGCGAGCCCCCGCCGCTCAGACGGCGTGACTCACGCCGAGCAGCTCGTAGAGCCGGTTCTTGAGCCGGCCGTACTCGGGGCTGCCGATGTCGCGCGGGTGCGGCAGGCCCACGGGCACGATCTCGGCGATGCGCCCGGGGCGCGGACTCATGACGACGACGCGGTCGGCGAGCTGCAGCGACTCGTCGACGTCGTGCGTCACGAACAGGATCGTCATGCGCTCGCGCTGCCACAACGAGAGGATCTCGCCGCGCATCTGCAGGCGCGTGAGCGAGTCGAGCGCGCCGAGCGGTTCGTCCATGAAGACGACGTCGGGATTCACGACGAGGGCGCGCGCGACCGCCACGCGCTGCCGCATGCCGCCCGACAGCTCGGCCGGGAAGCTCTTCTCGAAGCCGCGCAAGCCGACGAGGTCGACGTAGTGCTGGGTGATGCGGGCCTGCTCGGCGCGGGGCAGCTTGCGCAACCCGAGCGCGACGTTGTCCCAGACCGACGCCCAGGGGAAGACGCCGTACTCCTGGAACACGAAGATGCGTCGCGGGTCGGGGCCTGTCACCGGGCGGCCGTCGATCTCGACGCGTCCCGAGTCGGCGGCTTCGAAGCCGCCGGCGATGTTGAGCAGGGTCGACTTGCCGCAGCCCGAGGGGCCGAGCAGGCAGACGAACTCGCCGGCGGCGACGTCGAGCTGGATGTCCTGCAGCACGTGCAGGTCGCCGCCGCGGCGCGCGAAGGTCTTGCACACGTCGGCGACGCGCAACTTGGGCGATTCGGCCGGCGCGGCGGGACCCGGCGCCGCGCGGGCGGGCTGCGGCGCGTGGATCGCGGGCGCGGCGGGCCGGCTCATGCGCCCGCCTTGGGGAAGCCCCAGCGCACCTCGTCGATGCGCTCGAGGCGCCGCATGAGCGCGTCGAGTCCGATGCCGATGAAGCCGATCGCGAGCATCGCGCCGACCACGCGGTCGTAGTTGTTGGCGTTGCGGGCGTCCATGATCAGGTAGCCGAGGCCCGAATCGACGGCGATCATCTCGGCCGCCACGATGACCATCCAGGCGATGCCGAGCGCCAGGCGCAGGCTGGTCACGATCTGCGGCATGCAGGCCGGCAGCACCACGCGCCGGAACAGCTCGAGGCCGCCCAGGCCGTGGTTCTGCGCCGAGCGCACGAAGACCAGCGGGATCGTGCGCACCGCCGTCATCGTGCCCGCGACGATCGGGAAGAAGGAGGCCAGCGCGATCAGGAAGATCGCCGAGGCGTCCTTCACGCCGAACCACAGCACGGCGATGGGGATCCAGGCGATGGGCGAGATCGGGCGCAGCGCCTGCACGAGCGGGTTGATCGCCTGGAAGCCGCGCGCGTACCAGCCGGCCCACAGCCCGAGCGGCACGCCGAGCAGCACCGCGATGCCGAAGCCGACCGCGACGCGGTACACGCTCGCGATCGCGAAGCGCAGCAGCGTGCCGTCGAGCACCGGCGCCTGCATGCCCACGAGCATCTGGCCCGGCGAGGGGAAGACCTCGATGCGCCGCGTCTCGCCCGTGACCGCGTTCACGATGTCGTAGGCCATGCGCTCGCAGGCGATCTGCCAGGCGGCCACGAAGATCGCGCCCGTCGCGAGCGGCAGCAGCAGGCCGCTCGCGCGCGACGGCAGCCGCCGCGCGACGACGCACGCGGCCACCGCGACCGCGATCGCGACGAAGGGCCAGGCGCTCACCGCGCGGCGACCTCCTCGACGCCGGGCAGCCGGTCGAAGGGCACGTCGACCAGACCCAGATCGGGGGCGAAGCGCGTGTCGCAGTACTCCTCGAAGGCCATGCGCGTCGGGATCACGCCCATCTCGACCGCGAGGTCCATGATCTCGTCGAAGCGGTCGCGGGGCGGCACGAGGTCGGTGTACTTCACGCGATCGAGCGGCCGCGTGAGCACGAACTCGAGCAGCTCGGGCTTCTGGTTGTAGAACATCTTGCCGACGACGATGGCCGCGTCCTTGCGGTGCTGCGCGCCGGTCGCGAGGTCCTCGTCGAGCCACTCGCCCGAGGCGGCGATGCCGTTGACCAGCTCCTGCACGAGTTCGGGCCGCTCTTCGATGAGCTCCTGGCGCACGACGAGGCCGCAGGAGATGAAGCCCGGCCACAGCTCGCCGGCCTGGTAGAGCACCCGCCCGAAGCCCTCCATCTCGGCCTTGGCGGCGTGCGGCTCGCCGATGATGTAGGCGTCGATCGCGCGCGCGGCCAGGGCGCTGGGGTGCTCGGGCGGCGGCAGCTCCTTGAGGGTGATGTCGGTCGGGCCCATGCCGTGCTGCTTCATCATCCGGTGCATGAGCAGGTTCTGGTTCGAGAAGCGGCTGGGGATCGCGACGGTCTTGCCGCGCAGGTCGGCGAACTCCTTCATCGGGCTGTCGGCCGCGACGACGAGCGCGGTGCCGTCGCGATGTCCGAGGTACACGATCCGCACCGGCGCGCCGTCGGCCACGAGCTTCATCGCCAGCGGCACGATCATGAAGGTGGCGTCGATCTTGCGGGCCACGAGCGCCTCCTTCATCGACGGGAAGTCGGTGAACTTCTGCGCCATGAACTTCGTGCCGGCGGTGCCGTGCTCGGAGATCCAGCTCGTCACGGGGCAGGTGAGGTGGCAGGTCACGGGCAGGAAGCCGACGGTGAACTCGTTGCGCACGCCGCCCTGCGGCTCGGCGGTCGAGGGCGCCTCCTCGATGTAGCGCGGCGTCTCGTTGAGGCTGCGGTTCACGAAGTACAGCGCCACGACGGCGAGCACGGCGACGATCAGGATCCGGAACTTCATGGCGGGCCCTCGGGAGTTCACGTGCGCCGCCGCGTCGCGACGCGCGCCCCGCCCGACGCGACGGGCGAAGCCGGAATCATGGCTCGCCCCCGGCGGGCGCGCCACACGGACGCACGCGAATCGCGTCCGCTGCGCGCATGACTTCTATGCGCCCCACATGAGTCGTACGCAGAGCCGCGCGCGCGCGGCCCGGCGCGCCGCTCAGGCCGCCGAAGGCGCTCCGGCGGGCGCGGTGCCGGCGACGGGCGCGCTCGAGGCTTCGCGCGGCGCGAGCACGATGCCGCGATCGACGAGGCGCGCGAGGCGCCGCCGCGCCTGGTCGGGATGCAGACCGCTGGCCTTGAGGATCTGGCCGATCGAGCGCCGCTCGTCGACGAGGCCGACGAGCTTCTGGTCGTCGGCGTCCATCGCGTAGGCCGCGCCGTTCTTGAGCAGGTAGGCGACGTCGACGTCGGCGCGCTGGACGTTCCCCTCGCCCGTGCGCGGCGCGAAGGCGTCGAAGCCGAAGCGCCGGTGCACGAAGCCGTCGCAGACCGACAGCACGACGCCGTCGTCCTCGATCATCTCGCGCGCGATCGGGCCGAAGCGCCCGAGGCCGGTGATCTTCTCGAGATCCTCGACCTTGTGCGTGGCGTAGAGCAGATACGCGCCGTGGCACAGCAGCGGCAGGTCGCTGCGCGCGCGGAAGGCCTCGTCGAGCGGCGTGCGGTCGTAGCGCACGTGGCCGTCCGTGTGCTTGTAGTCCCAGCCGCCCGTCTCGCTGCGCACGACCTCGATGCCGTAGCGCGCGGGGTCGGCGAAGACCAGCGTGTCGGCGCCCAGCATGAAGGTGCCGGCGTAGACCGAGATCGCGATGCGGTCGCGGCGGCTCTGCACGAAGTCGTAGGTCGTCGCCGCCTCGGCGGGCGTCTCGCCGGGGAAGCCGATGAACCAGCTCACGCCGGCCTTGAGCCCCACCGCGTGCATGTTCTCCAGGATCTTGTCGACGCGCGCCAGGTCGTTGCCCTTGTCGATCAGGTCGAGCACGCGCTGGCTGCCCGACTCGAAGCCGAACTGCAGGAAGCGCCCGCCGCCGCGCGCGAGCGTCGACACCAGGTCGGCGTTCACGTAGGGCTTCTCGAACTTGGTCTCGGCGAACCAGTAGATCGGCAGCCCGTCGCGGAGGATGCCCTCGGCCACGGTGCGCAGCGTGCGCGGCGGCGCGAGGCTGTCCCAGAACAGGAAGAAGTCGACGTCGCAGGCCTGGTGGATGCCCTTGATGTCCTGGTAGACCAGCTCGGGCTTCCGCATGCGGAAGTTGCGCCGGAAGCTGTCGCCGCAGAAGGTGCACTTGCCGTAGTAGCAGCCGCGGCTGGTCTGCAGGTTGGCGATGCCCTCGGGCACGAGGTAGCCGTCGAAGGGCACGCCCGCGAAGTCGGGCGGCGCGATCGTGTCGAGGTTCGGGTAGCTCGGCGGCAGCTCGCTGAAGCGGATCTTGCCGTTCTCCCGCCAGATGATGTTGCTGACCTTGTCGAGCGGCCGCTGGCCCTCGAGGGCCTCCATGAGTTCGCAGACGGCGTCCTCGCCCTCGCCGGCATGGCCGAAGTCGATCACGTCGAACAGCTCGGGGAAGCGGAAGAGCTGCTGCTTGTAGTCGTTGATCGTGCAGCCGCCGATCACGATCGGCACGTTCGGCAGGCGGTCCTTGAAGCGCCGCGCGAAGCGCAGCCCCTCGAAGAACTGGAAGCTGAAGGGCATCGTGATGCAGACCGCGTCGGGCTTCTCGGCGATGACCGAATCGAGCAGCGCGGCGTAGGCCTCGTCGATCGGGTCGCCGAGCGGCGCCTTGAGCATCGCGAGGTTGTTGGGGACGAAGTCCTCGGCCTCGACGTCGTACATCGGGCTGGCCGCGTACAGGAAGCGGATCATCGTCGCCAGGTCGTCGAAGGCCTGGTTGAACTGCTGCCAGTCGTAGAAGCGGCCGGCGTCCTGCATGACGGCGATGCCGTCCTCGGCGCGCTCGAGCACCTCGCGCGGGATGGCCGCGATCGGCGCCAGGAAGCGGTAGCGGTCGAACTCGGCGGGCGTGAGTTCGGCCTTGCCGTCGAGCTCGTCGAACCAGCCCTTCACCAGGGCGGCGTAGTGCAGCAGCCGCTCCTTCTTCACCAGATGGTGGAAGACCTCGACGTTCATGTCGCGCACGACGGTCTGGTGGCCGGCGCCGCGCAGGCAGCCCTGCAGGACCGCGAGGCTGCTGAACGGGATCGACGGCAGCGTGCGGTCGGGCGGGTAGACGAGGAGGATCTTCATCGGTGCTCGGGGCGTCCGACAGGCGCGACAAAAGGCCGGCAGGTCAGCATCGGCTAGTATACCGGTCCTGCATGAGCCGATGGGCGCGGCGCCGTCGGTCGGCCTTGCGCGCCACCGCAACGCGAGCCGACAGAAGACCATCGTGAGTCTCACCGAGACACTGCTGCGCGCGAGCTGGCCGGCGCTCATGGCCAGCCGACCTCTGCGTCGGCTGCCGGGCCGCCTGGGGCCGCGCCTGGGCCCGGGCTTCCTCGCGGCGCTGAAGAAGGTCAACGGCGAGAAGCTCGCCGAGGCCGAGGCCGCGGGCCGAGCGGTCTTCGACGCCTACCCCGGCTTCGCGACGGTCGCGGGCACCTCGCGCTGCAACATCCGCTGCGAGTTCTGCATCAACCAGTGGGACGCGCTGCCCGACGGCAGCAACCGTCCGCACATGGCGGCCGACCACGTGCAGGCGATCATCGCCGAGGTCTTCCCCTACCTGCGCAAGCTGGCACTGTCGGTCTCGGGCGAGCCGCTCGCCGACCCGCACTTCGCCGAGCTGCTCGACGCGGCGCGCCGGTACGGCGTGTTCGTCGAGTTCACGACGAACGCGATGCTCATCAGCAAGCCGGGCTTCCTGGAGCGCATCCTCGACGGCGTCGGGCGCGTGAACATCTCGATGGACGGCGCCAGCAAGGCCACCTTCGAGCGGCTGCGGCAGGGCGCGAAGTTCGACAAGGTCTGCGAGAACGTGCGCTCGCTCTCGGCCGGGCGCGCGGCGCGCGGCCAGCGCACGCCCGAGCTGAACATGCGCTACATCCTGATGAAGGAGACCATCGACGAGCTGCCCGCGATGGTCGACCTCGCCAAGGACCTCGGCGTCGACCACCTCTACACGAACCACATCCAGGTCTTCATGAAGCCGCTCGAGGACCAGTCGCTCGTGCACCACCGGGCGCGCGCCAACCGCGCCTTCGCGGCGGCGCGGCGGCGGGCCGCCGAACGCGGCCTGGTGCTCGTGCTGCCCGAGGACTTCGCGATCGGCGAGGGCGAGAGCGGGGCCGAGGCCGCCGGGCAGCCCCCGCGCGCGAGCGCCGAGCAGACGCCCGAGGTCGTGGGCGCGGCGCAGACGATGGAGGCGCAGCGCCCGAGCACGATCTCGGGCGAGGACTGGGCCGCGAGCGGCGCGATCCCGCGCGGCGTGGCGCGTCCCGAGGAGCTGCCGCCCGTCGCGTATCGCGGCCGCTGCCCCTACCTGTGGGACCAGGCCTTCTTCGAGGCCGACGGCAGCGTGTTCCCCTGCTGCAACTCGGGCGGCGTCGCGCTCGGGCACATGGGGCGCGCGCCCGACTTCTGGAGCATCTGGCGCGGCGCGGCCTACGAGCGGATGCGCGCGAACGTCTACACGCCGCGCTGCCACGACATCTGCGTGAACTGCTATCTGCGCGAGGGCTCGGTCGCCGGAGAGGCCTACGTGCGCCCGGTCGAGGGCGCCGACAAGGGCGGCTGGAAGCGCGAGAAGGCCCACGCGTGAGGCGCCGCGGCGCGTGAGGCGCGCGGCGCTCGGCCTCGCGCTGCTGGCGTGCGGCCTGCCGGGTTGCGGGCCGGGCCGCGACGAGGCGCCCGCAGGCGCGCCGCCCGCTCCGCGGCACATCGTCGTGCTCGTGCTCGATGCCTGCCAGGCGGCGGCCCTCGGCTGCTACGGAGGCGGGGCCGACGTCAGTCCGGCGCTCGACGCGCTGGCCGGCTCCGGCGTGGTCTTCGAGGCGGCCTACAGCCACGCGACGTGGACGCTGCCGAGCACGGCCTCGCTCATGTCGGGCCTGCTGCCCGAGCGGCACGGCGTCGCGCGCGACGACGACGTGCTCGACGAGCGCTTCGCCACGCTGGCCGAACGGCTCGCGGGCGCCGGCTGGCACACGACGAGCCTCGTGCAGATGCCCTTCGCCGGCGCGCGGCACGGCCTGGCGCGCGGCTTCCACGAGCATCGCGGGTTCGGCCCCGGCGAGGGCGGGCAGTGGGCCGAGCTGCGCGCCCGCGTCGACGAATGGGTCGCGTCGCGCGGAGAGCAGCCCTCCTTTCTCTATCTGCACCTGCGGCGTCCGCACACGCCCTACGACCCGGCGCCGGAGATGCTCGCGCGGCTGGGCGGCGGCGCGCCGGCCCCCGGCGACCGCGCGCTCGGCTTCGCCGCCAACGACGAGCGCTTTCTGCCGGCCGACGGCGAGCGCGAGCGACTCGCGCTGCTCTACCGCGCCGGGCTGGCGACGATCGACGCGACGATCGCGCCCTGGCTCGAGGAGCTGCGCGCGCGCGGCGACACGCTGCTCGTCGTGACATCCGACCACGGCGAGGGGCTCGGCGAGCACGGCCACTACGGGCACGGGCGCGCGGTCTGGCCCGAGCACGCGCAGGTCCCGCTGATCGTCGCCGGCGCGGGCGTGCGCCCGGGACGGGTCGCGGTGCCGGTCGGCACCGTCGACGTGCACGCCACGCTGGTCGAGCTGGCCGGTCTGGCGGCCCCCGTCGCGTCCGACGGCGAGAGCTTCGCCGCGTGGCTCGTCGCGCCGGCGACGGCGGGCGGCGAGGCGGCGCGCGCGACGGACGAGCGCCCGCCGATCACGATCGCCGGGCGGCGCTATCCGGGCGAGAGCGCGGAGGTCGCGCTCGTCGACGACGCCTGGTTCGTGCGACGCGACGCGGCCGGGGCGATCGAAGTCCTGCGCCGCGACGGCGGCGAGGGGCCGGCGCCGGGCGGCGAGCAGCGGCTGCGCTGGCGGACTCGCCTCGAGGCTCTGGCGGGCTGGGAGCCGGCCGGTCCCGGCCGCGCCGCGCCGCTCGACGAGGCCGGGCGCGAGGCCCTCGAGCAGCTCGGCTACCTGCGCTGAGGCGCCGCGGTCGGCGCGAGCAGCAGCGCACACAGCACGAGGCAGGCGCCGGCCTTGAGGCGCGTGTCGGCGACCATGTCCTGCGGGTCGCCGAAGGAGCCGAGCGGGAGCATCAGGATCGTCACGGCGAGGGCGCCGAGCAGGTGCGGGGCCAAGCGGCGCGGCACGGACGGCTCGACCCATGCGCGCAGCACGAGCCAGCCGGCCGGCAGCGCGAGCAGCGAGAGGTGCGTGGCCCAGGTCACCGACGAGACGAGATAGGTCGCGGCGAGCGCGGCGGCGTACTGCGCCTCGATGCGGCGCGCGGTCGGCGCCCGGCGCAGCCACGCGAACAGCACGCCGAGCACGAGCGCCGAGACGCCCCAGGCCGCGGCGCGCGCGACCCCGGCGGGCCAGCCCGCGGCGAGGGCGGCGCGCGAGAGCAGGCCGTTGGGCGCGAAGTTCCAGGCGTGCAGCGAGTTGTTGAACTCGCCGGCGGGCACGAAGGCCTCGTAGCCCAGCCGCGAGGACATGGCCGAGAGCCACTGCGCGTGCGGCTCCGGGCCGAGGGCGACGAGCGAGACGGCGGCGAGCGCCGCGCCGGTGAGCAGACCGGCGAGCGCCGTGCGGCGGCGGCCGGCGAGCAGCGCGACGACCAGCAGCAGGCCCGGGCTCAGCTTGGCGAAGGTCGCGAGCGCGAGCAGCGCGCCTTCAAGCGCGTGCCGGCCGCGCTGGCCGGCGAGCAGCGCGCCGAAGACGGCCAGCATCGTCACGCCGTTGAGCTGGTTGTACCAGGTGGCCATCCAGGTGCCGTCGCACAGCAGCAGCAGCGCGGCGGCGAGCGCGAGCGCGGCGGACAGGGGCGCGCCGGCGCCGCGCCAGCACAGGGCGAGCAGCAGCGTGCTCAGCGCGAGCAGCACGAAGTTGACGGCGAGCCAGCGGCGGTAGGCGGGCGCGATGTCGAGCGAGCCGTCGGCGCGCGGCGTACCCGGCGAGAGGCCGAACAGGCGGGCGAGCAGCGGGTTGGCGGCGCAGAAGGGCGTGAAGGCGCGGCCGGTGCGCGCGCCGACGGCGTTGACCTGCACGCTGTCCCAGGCGTCGCCGCCCTCGGCGAGCACGCGGCCGGCGGCCCAGTGGAGCTGGAAGTCGCTCTCGGGTATGGCGGCCGGGATGTCGAGCAGCTCGAACCATTCGTTGCGCGGCGCGAGCAGGGCGACCGCGAGGGCGACGATCAGCAGCAGCAGGCTGCCGGGCAGCCTCACGCCGGCGGCGCCTCGCTGCGGCGGGCCAGCGCGCGGGCCTCGGCGTCGAGCGCGGCGAGCACGGGGGCGTCGGGCAGCTCGACGGCGTGGCCGCGCGCGCGCAGTTGGGCCGCGAGCGGTGCCGTGCTGACGTTGCTGACGGCGCCCTTGGCGAACTGGCACCCGCCGAGGGCGCCGAGGGCGGCGTCGAAGTCGCGGCAGCCCGCGTCGAGGGCGGCGGCGACGAGCTGGTCCTGGTTGGCCGGAGTGACGTGCAGGTGGGCGGCGGGCACGGGCCAGTCGGCGCGGCGCAGGACGGCGGCGTAGACGCGGGCGATCGTCGCGCCGTCGGCCTGCGCGGTCGTGTCGGCGAGGCCGACGCGGTCGACGCGCGCCTCGTGGTGCAGGCGGGCGATCCAGTCGCGCAGTTCGGACGGATCGAAGCCGTCGCCCTCGTTGTTGCCGAAGGCCATCGAGATCGTGACGTACAGCGTGCGGCCGGCCGCGTGGGCGCGGGCCGTCAGGTCGACGAGGTCGGCGAAGGCCTGCGCGCGGCTGCGCTCGGTGTTGCGCCGCTGGAAGCGCTCGCTCAAGGAGAAGGGATAGAGCACTTCGGCGACGTGCGCGGCGGCGAGCAGGCGGTCGAGGCCCGAGGCGCTGGCGACGAGCGCGGTCAGGGTCGCGCCGGGCGGGGCGCGCAGCGCGGCGAGCAGTTCGGCGGTGTCGGCCATGGCCGGTACGCGGCGCGGCGAAACGAAGCTGCCGACGTCGAGGCGCGTGAATCCCGCGGCGAGCAGGCGCGCGGCGAAGGCGATCTTGTCGGGCGTGGCGGGCGCGCGCGCCAGCCCCTGCCAGGCGTCGCGCAGGGTCTCGACGATGCGGACGGTGTCGCTCACGGCGCCATCATAGGCAGCACCGCGAGGCGGGGCCTCCGGTCGGGCGCGCCTGCCCGGCGCCCGGCCGGCGCGCGCGCCGCGCCGCGTCCCGCGCCGTGACATCCTGGCACCGGAACTGCGAAAAACCGCGCTCTTGTGCCTGACACCAATTCAGGCTTGGAGGACGCCGGTCTTGAAGTCGGGGAGCTGGGGGTTGTGGGCGGCGACGTCGAGGGCGGTGATCAGGGCCTTGCGGGTATCGGCCGGGTCGATGATGGCGTCGCACCACAGCCGCGCGCCGGCGTAGCGCGGGTCGAGGGCGGTCGCGTAGCGCGCGACGGTGTCCTGCGTGAGCGCGTCGCGTTCCTCCCTGCCGACCTTGCGCCCCTGCTTCTCGAGCTGGCTCACGCGGATGTCGACGAGCGTCTTGGCCGCCGCCTCGCCGGCCATCACGGCGTAGCGCGACGAGGGCCAGGCGAACAGGAAGCGCGGGTCGTAGGCCTTGCCGCACATCGCGTAGTGCCCGGCGCCGAAGCTGCCGCCGAGGATCACCGAGATCTTCGGCACGACGCTGTTGCTCACCACGTTCACCATCTTCGCGCCGGCGCGGATGATGCCGCTGTGCTCGGCCTCGCGTCCGACCATGAAGCCCGACACGTCGTGCAGGAAGATCAGCGGGATGCGGTTCTGGTTGCAGTCCATCATGAAGCGCGCGGCCTTCTCGGCGCTCTCGGGATAGATCACGCTGCCGAACTCGACGCCGCGCTTGCGGCTGGCGGCGTTGAGCTTCTGGTTGGCCACGATGCCGACGGCCCAGCCGCCGAGCCGAGCGAAGCCCGTCACCAGCGTGCGGCCGTAGTCGGCGCGGTATTCGTCGAAGTCGCTGTCGTCGACGAGGCGCGCGAGGACCTCGCGCACGTCGTAGGGTCGGCCGCCCTCGAGCGGGACGATGCCGGTCAGCTCGGCGGGGTCGAAGCGCGGGTCCTTGGCGGCGCGGCGGTCGAAGGCGGGGGCCGGCACGGGCCCCAGCCGGTCGGCCAGCGCGCGGATGCGCTTGATCGCCGCCTCATCGTCCTTCTCGCGGAAATCGACCGTGCCGCTGATCTCGCTGTGCATCGCCGCGCCGCCCAGCGTCTCGGCGTCGTTCTCCTGCCCGATGGCGGCCTTCACGAGCGCGGGGCCGGCCAGGAACAACCCGCTGCCCTCGGTCATGATGAGCGTGTCGCACATCACGGGCAGATACGCGCCGCCCGCGACGCAGCTCCCCATGATCGCCGCGATCTGCGGCACGCCCATCGCCGACAGCACCGCGTTGTGGCGGAACACGCGTCCGAAGTCGTCCTCGTCCGGGAAGACCTCGTCCTGCAGCGGCAGGAACACGCCCGCGCTGTCGACGAGGTAGATCACCGGCAGCCGGTTCTCGATCGCGATGCGCTGGCAGCGGATGACCTTCTTGGTGGTCATCGGGAAGAACGCGCCGGCCTTCACGGTCGCGTCGTTGGCGATGATCATGAAGCGCCGGCCCTTGACGGTGCCGATGCCCGCCACGACGCCGCCCGCCGGCACGCCGCCCCACTCCTCGTACATGCCCCAGGCCACGTGCAGGCCCAGCTCGAGGAATTCGCCGCCGCGGTCGACGAGCCTGGCGATGCGCTCGCGCGCCGTGAGCCGCCCCTTGGCGTGCTGCCGCTCGATGGCCTTGGCGCCGCCGCCCTGCCGCAACGCCTCGTTCTCCGCCTCGAGCGACTCGAGCTTGCGCTGGAAGACGTTGCGCGAGGTGCGCGCCTGCTTGTCCTGGCGATCGTGGCTGCTGGTGAGTCGGGTCATGAGCGGCGCATTGTGGCCGCCGACGCGCCGGCGGGACAAGGAAGGGCCGCGCCGGGCGACCGGGCGCCGCTCAGGTCAGCGCGTGGCGCGCCCGGAACAGGCGCACGCGCAGTGCCGACGGCGACAGACCGCTCATGCGACACAACGTGGCCTGGCTCAGCCCCCGCTCGTAGTGCAGCGCGACCAACAGGCGCTGCGGAGCGGGAAGCGAGGAGAGATCGACCCGGGCCGCGGCCTCGGCGGGCGCCCCGATCTCGGCGATCGATCCGCCGGCCAGGCCCCCGGCGTCCGGCAGCGCGTCGAAGCCGCCGTCCCAGGCGGACGGGCCGTCGGCCTCGCCGCCGCCGGCCGGCGCATCGTTGCCCGCAGGCAGTCCGCACCACACGCCGCGGCGGACGTTGCGCGAGCGCACCTGGTCGATCGCCGCGTGCCGGCAGATGCGGAACAGCCAGGCCTCCATGCGCTCGGCGGTGCGCAACTGCCGCTGCGACTGCGCGGCGCGCAGCAGCGTTTCCTGGGCGATGTCCTCGGCCTCCCAGCGGTCGCGCGTGAAGCGCAGGGCGCAGGCCACGAGCCGTCGGCGCATCGGCTCGCCCAGCCAGTCGAGCTCGGCGCCCTCGCCCGGCCCGCAGGCATCACGCGCGTCGGTCGGCTCGTCCGCGTCGGCCGGCTCGCCACGGTCGCCCGCATCGGCGGAGTCGGCCACCTCGTCCGTGCCGGCCGGGCCGTCCGCGTCGTCCAGCTCGGCCGCGTCGTCGACCTGGTCCGGCACGTCGATCTCGCCTGCCTCTCGGTCGTCGAAGCTCATGCGCCCACCCTTCCCGGCGCGACTCGTCGCGCACCGCGCCCGGCAGGACGCCGGCGAGGTGCGCGAGTAACCGCGCCGCCCTTCAGCGGCCGAGCGCCTCGATCGCGGCCATCACGTCGGCCGTGAAGCGCGCGTTGCCCTCCGCCCCCTCGGGATAGTCGCCGATCGAGAGCGGCGCACCCATCTTCACCGTGATGTGCGACATGCGCAGCATCGCCTGCCCCTTGCGCAGCGCCTCGCGCGTGCCGCCGATGTGCATCGGGTAGACCGGCGCCCCCGTGCGGCGCGCGATCCACGCCAGGCCCGGCTGCCCCGGCTGGAGCCGCCCGTCGGGCGAGATGTGCCCCTCGGGGAAGATGCCCAGCACGTGCCCGGCCTGCAGCACCCGCACCGCCTCGCGCAGCGGCGCGGCGCTCTCGCGCCCGTGCTCGACGACGATGCAGCGCGCCATCCGGAAGAACCAGTTGAGCAGCGGCATGTCGTAGTACTTCGACGACATCATGAACGTGACCCGCCGGTCGATGGGCGCGGCGAGCACGAGCGGATCGAGGAAGCTGCGATGATTGGCGGCCACGATCACCGCGCCGTCGGGGAGCACGGGCACCTCGCTGACCTGCAGCCGCCAGACGAGGCGCAGGCAGGTGCGGAACAGGTCGCGGAAGAACTCGTGCGCGGCCGCCGTGAACCGGCCCTGCGGCTCGACCGCCGAGACGCGTCGCACCATGGACGGAGCGGCGCTCAGCCCTGTGCGGCCCGCTTGCCCCACTCGCTGTTGGGGTAGCGGACGGCGCAGGTCTTCAGCAGGCGCGCGGCCTGGACGGCCGCGTCCTCGTCGTCGGTGTTCGACCAGCACTGCGCGGCCCAGTACAGCGCCTCGGGCTGCTGGCCCTGCACGGCCGGATACGAGACGACCACGCGCAGGAAGTCGAGGCGCGCCTCGGCGAAGGCCGCCAGCGCATTGGCGCGGTACTGCTCGGCGCGCGCGCTGTCGCCCCCGGCGCCGGCCTTCTGGCTGCGTTCGAGTTCGGCCTGCGCCTTCGCGAAGTGGCAGCGGCCCCGGCCGTTGAAGGCCTCGGCCACGATGTCTCGATCGATCTCGAGGCGCTCGTCGAGGATCTCCTCGTAGAGCGGCAGGGCGGCGGCGACGTCGCCCGCCGCGAGCTTGAGGCGCGCGAGCCGCAGCGTGCAGCGCCCGGCGATGCCGCGGTGCGTCTTGGCGACGCGGTCGCGCAGCGCCGCGTAGCCCTTCTCGGCCTCGGCCGACTTGCCCTGCGCCTCGCTCGCGAGCAGCGAATAGAACTCGGCCTCGACCTTGACCTGCTCTCCGAGCGCCTTGGTCTCGACCTCCTTGAGGAGGGTCTCGAAGGCGCGCGCGGCCTCGTCGAACTTGCGCTCCCCGAGCAGCGCCTTGCCCTTGCCGAGCAGCGCGCGCCCGAAGTGGCGCGTGTCGGCGTGCTCCTTGAGCAGCCGGTCATAGGCCTGCGTCGCGTCGGACAGGTTGCCGTTCTCGAGCAGGTTGTCGCCCATGCGCGCGAGCGAGAAGGCCCGCAGGAACTTGGGCGCCGACTCGTCGGAGGCCACCGCCTCGAAGTAGGCGGCGGACGTCGTCAGCTCGCCCTCCTCCTGCTTGGCGAGCGCCTCGCGGAAGTCGGCCGTCGTCGACGAGTACTCGACCGAGACGACCTTGCTCGACTCGACTTTCTGCACCGAGGAGACGCGCGGCTTGCGGTACTCGATCTCCTTCCACGACTCGGCCGTGACCTTCACGTTGTCGATCACCGTGCCGCCCTCGAGCTTGATCGTGTCGGCGGCCGCGGGCGCGGCCAGCAGCAGGGCGCACAGGGTCGCGCGCGGGAACAGGGCCTTCACGGGGAGGTCTCCGGACATCTCGGGGTCGCCATACGGCGGGGAACCCGTGGAGGTTACAGGCCGGTCGCGAGAAGGGTCAAGGCGCGGCGTGGCGGCCGGCGGCGGCCCCGGCCGGGCGCGGTGCGTGGCTGGCCGCGGCGTCCGCGCCGCGCACGCGCGCGATGAGCTGCGCGACGATCGCGACGGCGATCTCGGGCGCGGTGCGCGCGCCGATCGACAGTCCCACCGGCGAGACGACCGCCTCGAGCCATGCCCGCGGCACGCCCTCGGCGGCGAGGCGCGCGAGCAGTTGGCCGCGCTTGGTGCGGCTGCCGATCATGCCGAGGAAGCGCGGCGAGCGCCCCGTCGCGGCGAGGCAGCGCAGCACGCGCTCGTCGTCGTGGTGACCGCGCGTGACGACGACGACGAAGTCGCACCCGCCCGCGACCGCCGCGCCGGCCGTGTCCTCCCACGCGCCGGGGACGCGCTCGACCCCCTCGGGCAGTTCGACCGCCGCGAGCAGGTCCTCGCGGTCGTCGTGCAGGCGCACGTGGAAGCCCGTGGCGCTCGCCAGCCGCGCCGTCGCCGCGCCGACGTGCCCGGCGCCGAAGACGTGCAGCCGCGGCAGCGTCACCGGCTCGATGAAGACCGTGACCTTGCCGCCGCAGATCAGGCCGCTGTCGGGGTAGTGCTCCTCGGTGAGCGTGAAGCTCACGGTCATCGGGCGCAGGCTGGCCATGACCTGCCGGGCGTGCTCCCAGACCTCGGCCTCGAGGCAGCCGCCGCCGACCGAGCCGACGAAGCTGCCGTCGCCGCGCACGAGCATCTTCATCGGGTTCTTGCCGGGCGTGCTGCCCTGCGTGGAGACGATCGTCGCGAGCGCCGCCGCCTCGCCGCGCCGGCGGCAGGCCACGATCTCCTCCCAGATGTCGGGCGCGTTCACGAGCGGCACTCCACGTTCACGAAGATCTTGCCGTCGCCGATGCGGCCGCTGCGGGCGCCGGCGCGCAGCGCGTCGACCACCGGCTGCAGCTCCTCGGGGCCGACGAGCAGGCTCAGGCGCACCTTGGGCAGGAACGCGCCCTCGCCCAGCTCCTCCTCGTACAGCTCGAGATGCGTCTTCTGGCGACCGTAGCCGCGCACGGCCTCGATCGCGATGCCGCCCAGACCCAGCTCGTGCAGCTTCTGCATGACGGCGTCGAGGCAGATCGGGCGCACGATCGCCACGACGCGCGCGCGCTCGCCCTCCGCGATCGCCTTGACCTGGCCCTCGGGCATGGGGCCCATGGTAGCGCCCGCTCAGCGGCGCTCGCGCCGCCACAGGCCCGCGACCTGCCGCCACTCGTCCGGGCACAGCCGCGCGGCCGCCAGCGCGTAGACGACCACGCCGAGACCCATGCCGAGGCCGACGCGCAGCGCCTGGCCGCCCACGCCCGCCGGCACGCGCCCGGCGAGCGCCGCGTCGGCGCCCCAGACCGCGCCGGCCATGAGCGCCGCGGCCAGCAGCACCCGCCCCGTGCTGCGGCCGAGCAGGCTCTCGTCGGGGCCGAGCAGGCGCCGCACGCCGGCGTAGAGCAGCGCCGCCGCGACGCACGAGGTGAGCGAGGTCGCCAGTCCCAGGCCGAGTTCGCCCAGCGGGCCGACGAGCAGCAGCGCGAGCGCGACGTTCACGCCCAGCGACACCAGGCCCACGCGCACCGGGAGCGCCGTGTTGCCCAGCGCGTAGCTCGCGCGCGTGAGCAGGATCGCCGCGCCGGCCGACGGGATCCCCAGCGCGTAGCCGAGCAGCGCGCGCGCGGTCAGGTCGGCGGCCCGCGGCCCGAACTCGCCGTGCTCGAAGAGCAGCCCGACGATCGGGCGCGCGAGCACGAGCAGGCCGGCGGTCGCCGGCAGCGTGAGCAGCAGGTCGGTGCGCAGCGCGAGCCCGGCGGCGCTCGCGGCGCCGGCCCGGTCGCCGCGCGCGACGAGGCGCGCCAGCAGCGGGTAGGCCACGGTGCCGATCGCCACCGCGACGAGCCCCATCGGGAACTGCATCACGCGCATGCCGTAGTAGATGTGCGTGCGCCCGCCCTCGCCGAGGAACACGATCGCGATGTGGTTGTCGGCCAGCGTCGCGATCTGCCCCGCGCCGAGCCCCAGCAGCATCGGGCCGAGCAGCGCGAGCACCGAGCGCAGCTCGGGCGTGACCTGCGGACGCCGCAGCCGGAAGGGCACGCCGAGCGCCTTGAGGCGCGGCAGGTGCCAGGCGATCTGCAGCACGGCCGCCACGAGCACCGACCAGGCGATGAGTTCGCCCTGCGCGGGCAGATCGCCGGGCGCCCAGGCGGCGGCGGCGAGCACGGCCCCGATCCAGACGAGGTTCACGATGACCTGCGCCAGCGCGGGCACGGTGAACTCGCCGAGCACGTGCAGCACGGCCATGAACTGCGCCACGACGCACACGCCGGCCAGGTAGGGCAGCACGATCTGGATGTAGCGGGCCTGCACCAGCGCGCGGTCGGGCTCGTCGATGTCGAACAGCCGCGCCAGGGTCTCGGCCGGCAGCAGGCCGACGGCGGCCACGAGCGCCGCCGAGAGCAGCAGCAGCAGCAGGCCCATGGTCGTGATGACCGTGCCGGCCACGCGGCTCGCGGCACCCTTGCCTTCCTTCTCGAGCACGCCCGAGAAGACCGGCACGAAGGCCGAGCTGAGCGCGCCCTCGCCGAAGAGCCGGCGGAAGGCGTTGGGCAGGGTCCAGGCGTAGTTGAGCGCGTCGTTGACCCAGCTGTTGCCGAGCAGCGCGGCCGTGGCGCTGTCGCGCGCGAGGCCCAGCACGCGCGAGAGCAGCGTCAGCGCCGACACGGTCCGTGCCGAGCGCAGCATGCCGCGCTCCTCGCCGCCTGGACCGGTGCCGCTCACGGCGCCCAAGCTGACCGGGCGCCCGTCACCGATCAAGAGGCGGTCGCGCGGCCGCCGCGGCGCGCCGCGTGGCGGCTCAGGCCGTCGCGCCGGCGGCCGCGAGGTTGGCCTCCGCCACCTCCTGCGCCGCCGCGTGCGTGGTGATCTTGCGCTCGCGCGCCGTCTCGTAGACGCTCGCGAGCGCCTCGAAGATGTTGCGGATCTTGGCCACCGCCTTGGCCTCGTCGTAGCCGCCCGGCTCGAGTTCCATGGCCACGTTGATGATGCCGCCGGCGTTGATGACGTAGTCGGGCGCGTACAGGATGCCGCGCTCGCGCAGCATCTGCGCGTGGCGGATCTCGTCGAGGAGCTGGTTGTTGGCGGCGCCGGCGATGACCTTGCACTTGAGCCGCGGAATGGTCTCGTCGTTGAGGATCCCGCCGAGCGCGCAGGGCGCGAAGATGTCGCAGGCCTCGTCGTAGATCGAGGTCGGCGGCACGGCCCGCGCGCCGAGTTCGCGCACGGCGCGGTCGACGTTGTCGGGGTTCACGTCGGAGACCACGATGCGCGCGCCCTCCTTCACCAGCATCTCGGCCAGCGGGAAGCCGACGTTGCCCGGCCCCTGGATCGAGACGACCTTGCCGTCGAGCCGGTCGCTGCCGAAGGCCTCGATGGCCGAGGCCTTGATGCCCTCGAAGCAGCCCAGCGCCGTGTAGGGGCTGGGGTTGCCCGAGCCGCCGTCCTCGCGCGACAGGCCCGTGACCCACCGGGTGCTCCGGCGCACGCTGACCAGGTCGGAGATGCCGACACCGACGTCCTCGGCCGTGATGTACTTGCCGCCGAAGTCGTCGACGAAGCGCCCCATGGCTTCGAAGAGCCGCGGCGTCTTGTCGGTGCGCGCGTTGCCGACGATGACCGACTTGCCGCCGCCGAGGCCCGTGCGCGCGACGGCCGACTTGAAGGTCATGCCGCGCGAGAGGCGCAGGGCGTCGGTGAGCGCGTCCTTCTCGGTGTCGTACTTCCACATGCGCAGGCCGCCGAGGGCCGGGCCGAGCGTCGTGTCGTGCACGCTGATGAAGGCCAGCAGGCCGCTCGCGGCGTCCTCGGCCTTGGCGACGCGCTCGTAGCCGGGAACCTCGATGTTGGTGATCTTCATGGGTGGACTCGGGCGAGGGTCGAAGGAACGGGGCGCGCTGCGGCGAGGCCGCTCGCCCGCCGCGGCGGGCGCGGAGCGCGGGGAGTCTATCATCGACCCCCGAGGCTGAAAACCCGCCCCGAGCTGGTCGAGGACGAGACCGATGCGCGCGCCGATGGCCCTGTTCGCGACGCTCGCGCTGTGCGCGCCGACGGCGTCGTGCGCGCGCGGCGGCGGCGCGTCGGGCGCGACGGACGCCGCCGTGGAACTGCTCGTGCTCGACGCCGACGGCGGCGCGACGAACGCCGACGGCGAGCGGCTCGGCGTGCTGCACCGCGCGCGTCCCGACGGCGCGGGCGGCGGCGCGCTCGAACCGCTCGCGACCGACGCACGATGGCTCGAACCCGTCGATGCGCTCGCGCGCGCGGACGGGTCGATCCTCGTGCTCGAGGCGCTCTGGGCGCCCGACGCGTCGCGCGAAGCCCGCGGCGCGCTGTTCGAGCTGCGCGACGGTCGCGTGTCGCTGCTGTGGTCCGACGAACGGCTGCGGCAGCCGGTCGCGCTCGCGGCCGCCGCCGACGGCACGCTGTACGTGAGCGACCGCGCCGCCGATCCGCTCGGCCTGCGGCGCTCCACGGGCGCGGTGTTCGCGCTGCGGCGCGCGGCCGACGGCGGCTGGCGCGCCGAGATCGCGGCCGCCGGCGAGCAGCTCGTCACGCCCGGTGCGCTGCTCGTCACGCGCGACGGCCGGCTGTTCGTGATGGACGCCGACGCCAACCCGACCGGCGCGCTCGACGCGCTCGGCCGGCCGGCGACGCCGGGCGTGCTCTACGAAGTGCTCGAGGGAGGGCTCGTGGCGCGCCTGTCGCCGACGATCACGACCTCGCCCATCGCGCTGCTCGAGCAGGCCGACGGCACGCTGCTGCTCGTCGACGCCAACTTCGGCACGACGGACGGCTGCCTGGGCGACGGCGCGCTGCTCGCGCTCGACCTGCGGACCGGCAGCATCGACGTGCGGATCGACCCCTGCGCGGCGGGTCGGGCGCGCGCGCTGGTCGACCCCGCCTCGGCGGCCTGGCTGCCCGACGGCCGGATCGCGGTGGCCGACGCCAACGCCGACCCGCTCGGGCGCGGCGCCGACGGCACGTCCAAGGGCGTGCACGGCACGGGCCCGGGCGCGCTGCTCGCGCTCGACCCGGCCCGCGGCACGGTCGAGGTGCTGCTCGCCGACGCGCGCTTCGTCACGCCGCTGTGCGTGCGGCGGGCCGCGCCATGAGCGCGCGCCGCCGCTCGCGCCTGCGCCTCGCGTTGCTGCTGTTCGCGCTGCTCGTCGGGGCCGGCGAACTCGTCGTGCGGTTGCTGGGGCTCGTCGACGTGCAGCGCGGCATCGCGTCGGCGCACCAGGCCGCCTTCAACGCCGCCCATCCGTTCGTGAGCGTGTCGGACGCCGCCCTCTCGTACCGGAACCGGCCCGACCTCGACGTGCAGGTCGACGCGGTGCGCTACGCGCACGACGCGCGCGGGCGGCGCGTCGGCCCGCGCCACGCGCCCGAGCTGCCGGCCGTGGCCTTCCTCGGCGACAGCACGACCTACGG
Source organism: uncultured Phycisphaerales bacterium (assembly GCA_964490005.1). Lineage (GTDB taxonomy): Bacteria > Planctomycetota > B15-G4 > B15-G4 > B15-G4 > CAZBBB01. The sequence goes on from CAZBBB010000014.1 coordinate 31,212, forward strand.
GTTGGGGCTGCCCGCCGAGCAGACGCTGCCCGAGCAGGTCGCGCTCGCGCTGGGCGGCGCGATCCGTCCGCTCAACTACGGCACCTGCGGCTACGCCACGCTGCAGGAGGGGCGGCTGTACGAGGCCGAGCGCGAGCAGCTCGGCGACTGTCCGCTCGTGGTGCTGGTGTTCTTCCCCAACGACTTCGCGCGCGGCTCCTTCCACTGGGACGAGGAACTGAGCGCGCTGTACGTCGACCCGTTCCCGCTGCCCCATCGCGTGCAGGGTTGGGCCTTCCGCTCGGCGCTGTATCGCGCGGCGCTCTCGGCGCGCACGGGCCACCTCACGCGGCAGGGCTACTTCGACGCGCGCCACCCCGACAACCGGCCCGAATCGCTGGAGGCGCTGACGCGTCTCGCGCGGGCCGTCGCCGAGGACGGGCGCCGGCTGCTCGTCGCGCACCTGCCCGCCATGGAGGCGCTCGACCCCTACCTGTTCGCCGAGCCGATCGCCGAGCTGGCGGCGCACTGCGACGCGGCGGGCATCCTGTTCGTCGACCTGCTGCCGGCCTTTCTCGTCGAGCGCGAGCGACTCGCCGCCGAGTACGCCGAGCGTTCGGGTCGGCCCGTCGATCCGCAGCTGCTGGCGGGCTTCCTCTCGCGCTACTGGATCGACGACCCGACCGACCACCACCTGGACGCCGAGGCCAACGCGATCGCGGCGCGCGCGCTGGCGGCTGCGCTGGCGCCGCTGCTGCCGGCGCGCTGAGCGGCGCGGCTGCCCGCGCGCCGCCCCGGCGGCGGGCTCAGCGGCCCGGGCCGGTCGTCCCCACCATGTTGATCTCGTTGGGGTTGCCGTCGGGCAGATCCATCGGCGGCTTGACCGACACGCCGTACTTGCGCGTGCCGTCGGCCGACATCGCGCCCGCGCCCGACCACTCGGTGACCTCTTCGGGGTCGAGGCGGATGACGACTTGCGTGCCGTCGAGCGCCGTCACGGTGACGGTCGAATGGAGCGCGTCGTAGAGCGCCACGCCGAGCGTGACGGCGAGCGTTCCGAGGATGATCGCGAGCTGCGAGCGGCGTGACATGATCGTCCAGAATAGCGATCCCGGCCGGCGGCCGCGCTTGATCTGCCGCGGCGGCGCCGCTATGCCTGCGAGCGCCCGGCGGCTCGCCGGGCAGCCCCCGTCGGCCGTAAGTCTTGTCCAAACCGCTGGTTATCGTCGAATCGCCCGCCAAGGCCCGCACCATCGGGAAGTTTCTGGGCGGGGGCTACACGGTCCGCGCCTCGATGGGGCACGTGCGCGACCTGCCGCGCTCGGGCCTCAGCGTCGACCCCGAGAACGACTTCGCCGCCGACTGGGAGCCGATCAAGGATCGCGCCAAGGTCGTGGGCGAGCTGCGCAAGCTCGTCGCCCGCGCCGACACCGTCTACCTGGCGACCGACCCCGACCGCGAGGGCGAGGCCATCGCCTGGCACCTCGTCGAGCTGCTGCTCGGCGAGGACGGCACCAAGGCCCGCACGAACTCGGGCGTCGCCGTGCACCGCGTGCACTTCCACGAGATCACCAAGGCCGCGATCGCGGAGGCCTTCGAGCAGCCGGGCCGGGTGAACGAGGCGCTCGTCGACGCCTACCGGGCGCGGCGCATCCTCGACCGGCTCGTGGGCTACCAGCTCAGCGAGCTGCTGTGGCGCAAGCTCACGCGCGGCCTGTCGGCCGGCCGCGTGCAGTCGGTGGCGGTCAAGCTGGTCGTCGACCGCGAACTCGAGATCCGCGCCTTCGTGCCGCGCGAGTACTGGAAGATCGGCGCGGTCTTCGGCGAGGGCGAGCAGGCCTTCACCGCCGAGTTCAAGCGGCTCGACGGCAAGGCGCACGAGCCGGCCGACCGCGCCGCCGCCGAGGCCGTGCTGCGGCGCCTGCTGGCCGACGGCGAGCGGCTGCCGGCGGGCGAGGACGAAGGGCGCCTCCCGGCGGTGCGCGGCGGCCCCTTCACGCTCTCCAGCCTCAAGCAGCAGCCGCGCAAGGTGTCGGCCAAGCCGCCCTTCAAGACCTCCACGCTGCAGCAGGCGGCGGCGGGGCGCTACGGCTTCACCGCCAAGCGCACGATGCGCATCGCGCAGCAGCTCTACGAGGGCGTCGAGGTGCCGGGCGAGGGCGCCGTCGGCCTGATCACCTACATGCGCACCGACTCGTTCAACCTGGCGGGCGCCGCGATCGACGCGGCGCGCGGGATCATCGAGTCGCAGTACGGCCGGGAGTTCCTGCCCGACAAGCCCAACTTCTACCGCTCGGGCAAGAGCGCGCAGGAGGCGCACGAGGCCATCCGGCCGACCGAGCCGCGCTTCACGCCCGAGAAGCTGCGGCGCGCGCTCACCGACGAGCAGTGGAAGCTCTACGACCTCATCTGGCGGCGCTTCATCTCCTGCCAGATGACGCCGGCCGAGTACCTCGTGACGACGCTCGAGATCGAGCGCGGCGGCGCGACCTTCACGGCCAGCGGGCGCGTCACGACGCACCCCGGCTTCACGCGCGTCTACGGCACCGACAAGGACGAGGAGCAGGGCCTGCCCGAGCTGCAGGAGGGGCAGAGCCTGCAGGCGCTGTCGATCGACGCGACGCGGCACTTCACGCCGCCGCCGCGGCGCTACTCCGAGGCCTCGCTCGTGCGGGCCCTCGAGGAGCACGGCATCGGCCGGCCCTCGACCTACGCCTCGATCCTCTCGACCATCGTCGACCGCAAGTACGTCGATCACGGCGAGGAGGCCGAGCAGGAGGCGCTGCGCGCGCAGCTGCAGGGCGAGGCCGCGGCGCGGGCCTCGGCGCAGGCGCTCGCCGACGAGGAGGGCGAGGCGACCGACGAAGCCGAGGCGCCCGCGGCCGACGGCGAGGAGTACGGGGGCGGGCCGCGGGCGCGCCGCAAGTCGGCCTTCCACGCCACGCGCCTCGGCGAGGTCGTCACGCGGCTGCTCGAGCCGCAGTTCGCCGACATCGTGAACACCGGCTTCACCGCGAAGTTCGAGACCGACCTCGACCGCATCGCCGAGGGCGAGGTGAGCTGGCTGTCGGTCGTGAAGGAGTTCCACGGACGCTTCGCCTCCGACCTCGAGGCGGCGCGCGAAGGCATGGCGCATTACCGCGAGCACCCGCTCGTCGCCACCGACATCACGTGCGGCAACGTCGACAAGGACACCGGCGCGGTCTGCGGCGCACCGATGGTCGTGCTGTTCAATCGCGGCGGCGCCTACCTGGGCTGCTCGCGCTATCCCGACTGCAGCTACAACCTGCCGCTCTCGGGCGTGCGCGCGGCGGCGGCCGAACTCAGCGAGCACACCTGCCGGGCGCGCAACGACAAGGGCGAGCTCTGCGGCCGTCCGATGGAGAAGAAGGTCAATCGCTGGGGCCGCCCCTTCCTCGCCTGCACCGGCTTCAAGACCAAGGACTGCAAGGGGGCCGTCTCGGTTTCGGTGAAGGGCGAGCCGCTGTGGCCGGTCGAGACCGAGGTCCCCTGCCCGAACTGCGGGCGGATGCTCTCGGTCAAGCGCAGCCGGCGCGGCAAGTTCCTCGCCTGCCCGGGCTATCCCAAGTGCCGCGGCACGCTCAATCCGCCCAAGTGCACGCACGAGAGCCGGACCGGCAAGACCTGCGATGCCGCGATGACCGAGCCCGGCGGGCCGGGGCTGATGCGCTGCCCCGAACATCCCGACGTGCTGCTGCCGCCGCCGGCGCCGCGCGAACGCGCCGGCAAGGTTGCCGACGGTGCGGGCGAACCGGGCGCGGAGGGCGCGCCCGCGAAGGGCAAGGCGAAGACCAAGGCGGGCGCGGCGAAGAAGACGGCGCGCAAGGCGCCGGCCCGCAAGGCGGCGGCGCGGCGCAAGGCCTCGCCCGCGCCCGACAGCGACGAGGCATGACCGCGCTCGTCACCTGGCTGGCGGCCACGATCGTGGCGCTCGCGGCCGTGATCTGGTCGGGCGCGAGCCGTCGCCGCACGCTGCACTACGCGCTCGTGCTCGTGCTGCTCGGCTGCCTGGCGCTGGCGATCCGGGCCGCCGAGCGCTACGGCGAGGGCCTGGTGTTCGAGGGCCTGGCGGGCACCGTGCACGGCGTGCACATGGTCGTGGTCGTGCTGACGCTCGCGAGCTTTCTGCCGCTGGTCGTCTCGGGCGTGCGGCTGGCCCGCGCGCGCGGGGCGGCCGAGCCGGCCGCGCGCGCCCGTCACCGCGCGCTCGCGGGCCTGTTCGTCGCGCTCGTGCTCGTCACTTCGGCGCTCGGCGTCGCGATGACGGTGCTGGCCGGGAAGGCTTGATCGCCGGACGCTCGGCGCCCGCTCCGGCCGGCTGCGGCGCGGCGCGCGGCCGGGCCGCGCGCCAGCTCTTCGGCGGGCTCTCGCCGTTCATCTCGTAGAGGAAGCGCGAGGGCATCGACTCCTCGCGGCGCCCCCAGCGGCTGCGCGAGCCGGCCCAGGTGAGCGTCAGCCGCTCGCGGGCGCGCGTGATGCCGACGTACATCAGGCGGCGCTCCTCCTCGACGCTGTCCTCGTCGAGCGAGCGCTGGTGGGGCAGCAGGCCCTCCTCGACGCCGACCAGATACACGTGCGGGAACTCCAGGCCCTTGGCGGCGTGCAGCGTCATGAGCGTGACGGCCTGACGGCGCTCGGGCTGCTCGGCGGTGGCGTCGTCGCCGGCCGTGAGCGCCAGCCGCTCGAGGAACTCCCCCAGCGAGGGCCGCGCGGCGCGCGCGACGTAGTTCTCGGCCAGGTCGAGCACCTCGAGCACGGCGGCCCAGCGGTCGTGGCGCGTGCGCTCGTCGGGGTAGCAGCGGTCGACCTCCGCCCGGTAGTTCACGGCCGTGAGCAGCGCCGCGACGTGCGGCACGAGGTGCGCGCCGGAGACGCCCTGCGCGAAGCGCTTGATCGTGGCGCGCCACTCGGCGATGCCCGCCGCCGCGGCCCTGGAGACCAGGCCTTCGGCGCTCGCGGCGTCGAAGGCCTGCCCCACCGGCACGCCGCGCTCGGTCGCGAGCTCGAGCACGGCCGACACGGAGGCGTCGCCGATGCCGCGCGCCGGGCGATTCACGACGCGCAGCAGCGAGGTCTCGTCGTCGGGGTCGTGCAGCAGCTTCACCCAGGCGAGCACGTCGCGCACCTCCTTGCGGTCGAAGAAGGACTGCCCGCCGACGAGCACGTAGGGCACGTGCGCGGCGCGCAGCGCCGACTCGAGCGGCCGCGGCTGCTGCTGCGTGCGGAACAGGATGCCGACGTCGCCGGGCGCGATCTCCCGCGCCCGCACGCGCGCGAGCAGGTCGCGCACGACGAACTCGGCCTCTTCGGTCTCGTCCTCCAGCCGGCGCACGGTCGGGGCGTGGCCGCCGTCGGAGGCCGGCCGCAGCTCCTTGTCGTGGCGCGCGGGGTTGTGGCGGATGACGGCGTTGGCCGCCGCCAGGATCGGCCCGGTCGAGCGGTAGTTGGTCTGCAGGCGCACGACGACCGCGCCGGGGAAGTCGCTCTCGAACTCGAGGATGCGGCGCACGTCGGCGCCGCGCCAGCCGTAGATCGACTGGTCGTCGTCGCCGACCACGCACAGGTTGCGGTGCTCGGCGGCCAGCGCGCGCACGATCGCGTACTGCGCGCCGTTGGTGTCCTGGTACTCGTCGACGAGCACGTAGCGGTAGCGCGCGCGGAAGGCCGCCAGCGTCGGGGCGTGCTCGGCGAGCAGGCGCCCCATGAACCCGAGCAGGTCGTCGAAATCGAGCGAGCGGCCGCGCCGCAGGAGCTCTTCATAACGGGCCCAGACGCGGCCGAGCAGCTCGTCGTGGTCGTCGACCGCCGCGTCGAGCACCGCCTGCGGGCTCGAGAGCCGGTTCTTCAGCAGCGAGATGCGCGCCTGCGCGACGGCCGGGTTGAGGCGCGCCTCGGCGATCTTCAGGTCGCGCAGCGCGGCCTTCACGGCGCCGAGCTGGTCGCCCGCGTCGCAGATCGAGAAGTCGCGCGACAGGCCCAGCGGCGCACCGTGCTCGCGCAGCGAGCGCGCGCAGAAGGCGTGGAAGGTGCCGATCGTCAGCTCGGCGCCCGCCGCGCGGCCGACGAGCCGCCCGACGCGCTCCTTCATCTCGCGCGCGGCCTTGTTGGTGAAGGTCATGGCGAGCACCGCGCCGGGGGCGACGCCCTGCTCGAGCAGGTGCGCGATGCGCACGGTCACGACGCGCGTCTTGCCCGTGCCCGCGCCGGCCAGCACGAGCAGCGGCCCCTCGGTGGTGGCGACGGCCCGGGCCTGGTCGGGGTTGAGTCCGGCGAAGAGCGGCGAGTCCTTCGGGACCGGCGCTGAGGGTCGGCGGGCAGCGGGCGATCTCACGGCAGCCATCCACGGGAGCGGGAGGGGCGCCGCATCATGGCCGCGAGGCGCGGCGAATCCAGACCGCGCCGGAGCGAAGTTCGCCGACCCGCGAGCCGGAGGCGCGCCCCGCGCCGTGCGGCCGCGGTAGGATGCCGCCACTTTGGTGGCGCGCCCTGCTCTCCGGAAGATCTTCGCGCGCCTGGCAGCCGTGCTCGGCGGCCTGGCCATGGCCCTGCTCCTCGTCGAGGCCGGCGTGCGCCTGGCCGGCATCGAGCCCTACAAGCCCACGGCGATGACGGGTTCGACCAGCCGGGTGTCGAGCGACCCCGTGCTGCGCTTCGACCTCGAGCCGGGCAGCAGCCGCTCCTTCACCTTCTTCCATCAGGGCGGGGGCGAACCGCGCACGATCGTGCACGCGATCAACAGCCTCGGCTTCCGCGGGCCCGAGACGACGAAGGCCAAGCCCGAGGGCGTGCTGCGCATCGCGGCCATCGGCGACTCATACACCTTCGGCCACGGCGTGGGGAACGACGACACCTGGCCGGCGAACCTGCAGCGCGCGCTGGCGAACGAGGGTCGGCGCTACGAGGTGCTCAACTTCGGCATCCCGGCCTACGACACCGAGCAGGAGGTGCGGCTGCTGCGCGATCGCGTGCTCGCCTACGAGCCCGACCTGGTGCTCCTCGGCTGGTATCTCAACGACCCGGCAGTGCGCGACGGCGCGGCGGGCGAGAGCCTCGGCGACCCGCCGGCCATCGTGCGCTGGATGGCGACCGGCCGCGAGGGCTGGCTCGCGGACCTCCGCGCCTGGAGCCAGGCGCTCGACGTGATCTGCGACCGGCTGTACCGGTCCGCGCACGAGCACTTCCTGCCGACCACCTTCGCCCGGCTCTACGACGACGTGCACCCGGGCTTCGTGCGCGCCAAGCTGGCCTTGCAGCGCGGCGCGGGGCTGTGCCGGCAGGCGGGCATCCCCTTCGCGGTCGTGATGTATCCCGACCTGCTGCAGATCGGCGACCGCCTCGTGAGCCACGAGCCCTACGCCAAGGTCATGGCCTTCCTCGCCGAGCAGCAGATCCCGTACTTCGACCTCGAGCCGGCCTTCCTCGACCGCGACCTCAAGGCGCTGCGCGTGCACGCGCACGACAGCCACCCCAGCGAGGCCGCGCACGCGATCGCCGGCCAGGCCGTCGCGCAGTGGCTGCGCGCGAGCGGCCTGCTGCCGCGCTGAGGGGGCAGGCGGCTGCGGCGTCCCAACGTCGCCCGCTCCCGTCACCGAAGGCGTCGAG
>CAZBBB010000014.1:38913-45170 GCA_964490005.1 uncultured Phycisphaerales bacterium
CGTCGAGCCCGGCCTTAGAGCAGCGAGGCCGAGACCCAGGCGACGAGGCCGTCGAAGGAGAGGCCCAGCCAGAGCGTGGCGAGCGCGAGCGCGGCGATCGACATGGTGGCCAGCGAGGGCAGCAGGCCGCGGGCGTCGAGGCTCGGCACGACCTTCGTCTCGCCGCGCAGGAACAGCGCGCGCCCGATCTTGAAGTAGTAGAACAGCGCCACGGCGGCGTTGAGCGCGCCGACGACCGCCAGCCAGTACAGGCCGGCGTCGAGCGTCGCCCGGAACAGCAGCAGCTTGCCGATGAAGCCCGCCGTCGGCGGCAGCCCCACCAGCGAGACCAGGAAGAACACGAAGGCCGCGCCGGTCCACGGGGCCGACCAACCCAGGCCGCGGTAGTCGTCGGTGTCCTCGGCGCCGAAGCGGTTGGCCAGCGACATCGCGCAGGCGAAGGCGCCGATCGTCGCGACGTAGTACGTCACGAGGTAGAAGAGCAGCGCGTGCATGCCCGTCCCGCGCCACGCCATGCCCGGGTCGCGCGTCATCACCGCCACGCCCACGAGCAGGAAGCCCGCGTGGCTGATCGACGAGTAGGCCAGCAGGCGCTTCACGTTGCGCTGCAGCACGGCGGTCACGTTGCCGTAGGTCATGGTCACGGCGGCGAGCACCCCGAAGATCCAGCTGAAGCGCGCCAGCCAGTCGCCGCTCACGGCCACGTCGCCCATGAAGACCACGTCGACGAAGCGCAGCAGCAGACCGAAGCCGGCCGCCTTGCTGGCCACGGCGAGCATCGTCGTGACGGGCGTCGGCGCGCCCTCGTAGACGTCGGGCGCCCAGAAATGGAAGGGGAAGGCCGAGATCTTGAAGGCCAGCCCGGCGAAGACGAGCACGCTCGCGAAGGCCACCGCCGCCTGCTGCGTGACGTCGCCGAACTCCCAGGCCGAGACGAGCGCCGCGCCGGCGTCGCCGAGCCACAGGCTGCCGGAGAGGCCGTAGATCAGACTGAAGCCGAAGACCATCAGGCCGCTCGCCAGCGCGCCGTAGACCAGGTACTTGAGCGCCGCCTCGGAGGAGCGCCGCTCGGTCTTCTGCCAGCCCGCGAGCAGGTAGCTCGGCAGGCTGAGCATCTCCATCGCGAGCAGCAGCATGAGCATGTGGTCGGTGGAGACCAGCAGGCAGCCGCCCAGGGCCGCGCACAGCATGACCGGGAAGAACTCGGCCCGCGGGCCCTCCTCCAGGCCGCGGAAGACGAGCGCGTGCAGGCAGACGAGCGCCACCGCCGAGATGACCAGCGTGCGGAAGAAGTCGGCGTGCGCGTCGAGCGCCAGCAGGCCGAAGACGCGGAAGGCGTGCTCGGCCGGCGTCCCGACGGCTTCGGGCGAGACGCCGACCAGGCCGACCAGGTCGGCGCACAGCGCGCGCGGGCCCGGCAGGTGCCACAGCGCGACCAGGCACCCGGAGATCGCGACGAGGCCCGCCAGCGCGGGCAGCCTGCGACCGAGCACGAGGTCGGCCAGCAGCGCGATCAGGATCGCGCCCGTCAGCCACATCTCGGGCGCGATCGCGGCGACGTCGGCGAGCAGCTCGGGGTTCATCGGGGTTCGGCCTTGCGGATCAGGAGAACAAGCCGCGCAGCGACTCGATCGTGGGCTTCATCCAGTCGAGCAGCAGGAAGGGCGCCACGCCGAGCAGCACGCACAGGAAGGCCAGCGGCGCCATGGTCGCGATCTCGCGGCCGGTGACGTCGGGGAAGTCCTTGTACTTCTCGTTGAGCGGGCCGAGGAAGACGCGCTGCAGGGTCCACAGGATGAACGCGGCCGTGACCACGATGCCGACGACGGCGATCGAGACCAGCACGGGGTACTTGCCCCAGGCGCCGATGAGCACGAGCACCTCGCTCACGAAGCCCGACATGCCCGGCAGCCCCAGCGCCGCGAACATGCCCAGCGTCGTGATGCCGGTGTAGACCGGCGCCACCGAGGCCAGGCCGCCGAAGCCCTCGATCTGGCGATGGTGCGCGCGGTCGTAGGCCACGCCCACGATGAGGAACAGCAGGGCCGAACTCGTGCCGTGCGTGAACATCTGCATCGCGGCGCCGTTCAGCCCGGCGCTGGTGAAGGCGCAGGCGCCGAGCAGCACGTAACCCATGTGGCTCACCGAGCTGTAGGCGACCAGCCGCTTGAAGTCGGTCTGCGCCATCGCGACGAAGGCGCCGTAGACGATCGCGAACAGCCCCAGGCCCGCGCCGATGAGCGCGAAGTCGGGCGCCACGTTGGGGAACATGCCGAGGTTGATGCGCAGCAGGCCGTAGCAGCCCAGCTTGAGCAGGATGCCCGCCAGGATGACCGAGATCGGCGTGGGCGCCTCGACGTGCGCGTCGGGCAGCCAGGTGTGGAAGGGCGGCACCGGCACCTTGATGGCGAAGCCGATGAAGAAGAACACGAAGACCCACTTCAGGAAGGGCCAGCCGAAGAGCACGCCGCCGTCGATCAGGTTCTCGCCCGTGACCAGCCCGCCGCGCACCATCTCCGAGAGCAGCGGGATCGAGAAGGGCGTCTCGACGGACTCGTACACGCACAGGTAGAGCGCGACGATCGCCAGCAGCATGAGCACCGAGCCGACCAGCGTGTAGAGGAAGAACTTCATCGCGGCGTACTCGCGCCGCGGCCCGCCCCACACGCCGATCAGGAAGTACATCGGCAGGAGCATGACCTCCCAGAACACGAAGAAGAGCAGCAGGTCCTGGGCGCAGAACACGCCGTTGATGCCGACCTCGAGCAGCAGCAGCAGCATCATGTAGCCGCGCACGCCCTTCTCGATGCCCCACGACGCGAACACGCCGAGGAACAGGAGCAGGCAGGTCAGCCACACGAGCGGGATCGACAGCCCGTCGACGCCCATGAAGTACTCGACGCCCAGCGTCGCGATCCACGGGATGCGTTCGACGAACTGCAGCGCGGCCGTCGTCGTGTCGAAGTCCAGCCAGAGCATGCTGGCCAGGACCAGGGGGACCGCCGTCGTGGCCGCCGCCACCGTGCGCAGCACGTCGCGGCTCGCCTTCGGCAGCAGCAGGAGGACCAGCACGCCCAGCAGGGGCGTGAAGGTGATGAGGGTCAGGATGTTGCTCAAGAGATCCCTCGCGCCAGGTAGAAGGCCAGGACCAGGACCGACAGCAGCGTCCAGGTGAGGTAGTCACGGGCGTTGCCGGTCTGGGCCAGCCGGAAGATGCCGGAGAGCGCGCGGACCAGGCCGCGCCAGAAATTCACCAGGCCGTCGATGACGTAGGTGTCGAACAGGCCGGCCACCGCCGCGGCGATGCGCGCGACCCAGCCGACGAGGTTCACCAGGCCGTCGACGACGTGCTTGTCGAAGGCCGCCAGCAGGCGGTTGAGGCGCTGCAGGTTGTCGACGAGGCCGTGCTGGTACATCTCGTCGAAGCGGTAGCGGTCGACGACGAGCGCGTGCAGCGGGCCGAAGCGCGCCGCGACGGCCGCCGGGTCGATGCTGCGCCGCAGGTACATCGCGCGCGCCAGCCACCAGCCGAGCAGGATCGCCAGCACCGAGACGCCCAGCGCCGGGTAGTGCGCCGCGCCGTGCAGCACGTGCTCGAAGTGCTCGTGGTCGACGTGCAGCCCGAGGCCGGCCTCGGCCGCCGAGACCGGCGGCACGACCAGCTCGTTGAACCACAGCTCGTCGACGTGCGGCAGCGGGTTGAGCGTGCCGCCGCCGAAGACGGCGAAGGTCGCGAGCACGACCAGCGGCAGCGCCATGACCGGCGGCGATTCGTGCGCGTGCTCGTGACGGTGCGCGTCGGCCGGCGCGCCGTGGAAGGTCATGAACACCAGGCGCAGCATGTAGAAGGTCGTCATGAAGGCGCCGAGCGCGCCGAAGACGAAGGGCATCCAGCCGGCGGCGCCCCTCGTGAGCCCGAAGGCCAGCGCGTTGGCGACGATCTGGTCCTTGCTGTAGTAGCCGGCGAACATCGGCACGCCGGCCAGCGCGAGCGTCGCCAGCAGGAAGGTCCAGTACGTGACCGGCATCTTGCGGCGCAGCCCGCCCATCTCGCGCATGTCCTGCGTGTGCACGGCGTGGATCACCGAGCCGCTGCCGAGGAACAGGCAGGCCTTGAAGAAGGCGTGCGTGATGAGGTGGAAGAGCCCGGCGACGAAGCCGCCCACGCCCAGGCCCAACATCATGTAGCCGAGCTGGCTCATGGTGGAGTAGGCCAGCACCTTCTTGATGTCGTAGGCGACCAGGCCCATGGTCGCGCCCATCAGCGCCGTGATCGCGCCGATGCCGGCGATGACGCCCAGCGCCTCGGGCGTGAAGTACGGGTACATGCGGCCGACCATGAACACGCCGGCCGCGACCATCGTCGCCGCGTGGATCAGCGCCGAGACCGGCGTCGGGCCGGCCATCGCGTCGGGCAGCCAGGTGTGCAGCGGCACCTGCGCCGACTTGCTCACCGCGCCGCAGAAGATCAGCACGCCCGAGAGCGTGAGCACGGCGTGGTTGCTCCAGGCGGGCAGCACGCGGGTCGCCGGGTCGACGAAGTCGCCGGCCGCCAGGGCCGCGAACAGCTCGCCGTAGTTGAGCGTGCCGAAGAGCTGCCACGCGATGACGATGCCCAGCAGGAAGAGCACGTCGCCCACGCGGTTGACCATGAAGGCCTTGAGGCTGGCCTTGGGCGGCTCGGGCTGGTCGTGGAAGAACCCGATGAGCAGGTAGCTGCCGACGCCCACCAGCTCCCAGAAGATGAACAGGAACAGCAGGTTGTCGACGACGATCAGCCCCAGCATCGCGAAGCAGAAGTAGCTGAGGTAGGCGAAGAACCGCGGGTAGTCGCGGTCGCCGTGCATGTAGCCCTGGCTGAAGAAGAAGATGCAGGTCGCGACGACCGTGACCATCGACAGCATGATCAGCGTCAGGTTGTCGAGGTGGAACCCGACCGTGAGGTCGAGGTCGGAGAGCGAGATCCACGAGAAGCTCAGGCCGTGCGCGGCCGAGTCCCAGGCGAAGGCCGGGTCGTGGCGGCCGAGGACGAAGGTCGTGAACAGCGTCAGCGCGAGCGCGGCGGCGCCCGCGATCGCCGTCGTCGCCAGCCAGTCGCCGCCGCGCGGCAGCCTGCGCCCGAAGAACACCAGCGCGAGCGCCGCCAGCAGCGGCAGGGCCACGATGCCCGCCACGATCGCCGTGATGCTGGTGTCCGAGAACTCCATGACGCGCCCTGGTCTCCCCTAGTTCCTGAGGCTGTCGGTGCGGGTGATGTCGATGCTGCCGAAGTCCTTGAACACGCGCAGGACGATGGCGAGCGCGATGGCCGCCTCGGCCGCCGCGAGGATCACGACGAACAGCGCGAACATCTGGCCGTCGATGCCGTACCCGCCGAAGCGCGCGAAGGCCACGAAGTTGAGGTTGGCCGCGTTGAGGATCAGCTCGACGCCCATGAGCACGTAGAGCGTGTTGCGGCGCGTGAGGATCGTGGCGACGCCCAGCAGGAACAGCAGCGAGGACACGACGAGGTAGTTGTGCAGCGAGCCGGCCAGGCCGCCGGCGGCGAGCTGCGCGGCGGGCGCGGCGGACGCCGCGACGGGCTCGGAGAGCAGCGCCAGGCTCATGCCTCGCCTCCGCGGCGGGCGAGCGACACGGCGCCCACGAGCACGATCAGCAGCAGCACCGAGATGGCCTCGAAGGGCAGCAGGTAGCCGGTGCGCTCCAGGAACAGCGTGCCGAGCGCGGAGGTCGTGGGCGCGGCCTCTCCCAGCGCCTCGGGCGCGTTCTCCGCGAGCACGGCCTGCACGCCGCTCACGGCCTTCCAGAGCACGAAGCCGAGGTAGCCGACGACGATCGCCATCGCGCCGTTGCGCAGCAGCGAGACGCGGGCCGTGTCGCGCGTGCTGAGCATGACGGCGAACAGCAGCAGCACCGTCACGCCGCCGACGTAGAGCAGCACCTGCGCCGCGCCGAGGAAGTCGGCCCCGAGCACCCAGTACAGGCCGGCGACGCCGAACAGCGAGGCCACCAGCGCGAAGGCCGAGTGCACGATGCTGCGGTGAAAGGCCAGCACGAGCGCGCCGAGCAGCGCCAGACCCGCGAACACGGCGAACATGAAGTCGGCCATCAGGCGCCGCCCTTCGCCGGCGGGGCCGCGGACCGGGCGGGCCGCCCGCGCGGCGCGCCGCCCGGGGCGCCGCTGCTGCCCGGAGCGTGCTTGCTCGTCACCTCGACGCCGGTGGGCGCCGCGCGGCCCGCCGCGGGCCCGCCCGCCC
>CAZBBB010000015.1:0-44813 GCA_964490005.1 uncultured Phycisphaerales bacterium
GGATCGTGAAGTAGTCGACGCCCTGCTCGGCCTGGTGGCGCAGCGTGTCGAGCACGATCGCCGCGTCGAGGTCCTCGATGCGGCGGCCGACGATCATCGAGTAGATCGGCACGGTGCCGATCGGCACCGGCGAGGCGGCGAGGATCGCCGCGCGCGTGGCGTCGAGCGGGCCGCCCGTCGAGAGGTCCATGACGGTGTCGGCGCCCCAGCGCACCGACCAGCGCAGCTTCTCGACCTCCTCGTCGGTGCCGCTGCTGACGGGCGAGGCGCCGAGGTTGGCGTTCACCTTGGTCTTGCTCGCGCGGCCGATGGCCATCGGATCGAGGCCGAGCGCGAGGTGGTTCACGTTGGCGGGGATCACCATGCGCCCCGCGGCGACCTCGTCGCGGACCTGCTCGGCCGTCAGGTGCGGCTCGCGCTCGGCGACGCGGCGCATCTGCGGCGTGATCGTGCCGAGGCGCGCGTGCTCGAGCTGCGTGCGGGCGACGAAACCTTCCGGCGCGCGCCAGTTCGACGCGTCGCGGCGCGCGACGGCGTGCGCCTCGCGCTGCGCGGCGCTCGCGCCGGCGGGCAGCGGGGGCAGCGTGCAGACCCAGCCCTCGGGCATGAAGTCCCAGGCCGTCTTGTCGCTCGGCGCCGGCATGCCGGGCGCGTCGGGCGAGGCGTAGGTGAAGGGCGTGCCGACCGCGCCGCGCCGCGCGAAGCTGCCGGGCGAGGTGCCTTCGGCGCGCGTCGAGGGGTTGTCGCCGAGCGGCGGCAGCCGCTCGTGCAGCGCGTCGTGACCGTCGGAGCCGGTCTCGTGGCCGTTCGTGTGCCTGTCGCCGTGGCGCGTCGCGCTCGTCATCGCTTTCCTCCGCAGCTCGCCGGCCGCAGTCGCGCCGACTCGCTGATCAGGTTCCAGGGTCTGTTCTCAGCACCGCCGGCCACGCGCCGGTCGGGCACCCCTAGCGGACGGCGGACATCTTAGCGAGACCTGCGGCGCGGCGCGCGCGTGCGTTCGGGAAGGGCTCCGCGGGGCGTGCGCGAGGCGCCGCTCCCGCGTCAGCCGACCGGCGCCGCCAGGCCGGGCGCGAGGTCGAGCAGCAGGCACGCGACGAGCGGGATGAGCGTCATCGTCGCGTTGTCGTCGACCCAGCGGAGCTTGGGCCACTCGGCGGCCACGGCGAGCGGCGCCATGACGGCCACGAGCCAGCCCGGCCCGCCCAGCCAGTACGCGGCGGCGGCCCAGACGGCGGCCGCGACGAGCAGTCCCGCGCCCGCCACCGCGCGCGCGGGCCGCCGCGCGCGGCGCAGCTCGCCCATGAGCGGGTCGGCCAGCGCGAGCGTGACGATGATCGGCGCGCCGATCGCCGCGCCCGCCACGCCGATCGGCGGCGCGAAGAGCAGCACGAGGCACAGCGAGGCGCCGCCCCAGGCGACCGCCGAGACCTGTCGGGCCTCGTAGGCGCGCATGCCGAAGACGGTCAGGCCGCGCGCGATGCGCAGCGCCTCGAGCGCCACGATCGCGAGCAGCGCGCCGCCGAGGAGCGCGTCGCGCGGCACGCCCGTCGTCCGCTCGAGCGCCGCGCCGTGCGCGTACCAGGCCCAGGGGATCGCCGCCATGCCGACGTGGACGAGCCGGCGCGCCACATGACCGGCCCGGCCGCCGTGACTGTGGTCGACGTGGTCCGTCGTGCGGGGTGCGGGTGACATCGGCGGACTCGCGGAAGCGGGCCGCACTTTACTCGGCGCGCCGCGCGCTCACGACCCGCAGAAGGTCAGTTTCAGTCCGTTGCTCAGGCGCACGGGCCAGGGCTGCGGCTGGCCGAACGCGAAGGCCTGCAGCCAGATCGAGAGGCCGGCGAGGCCCGCGTCGTTCGGCAGCACGGCGGGCAGGTGCAGCTCGCCGCCGCCGTCCCAGCTCGCGCCGAAGAGCAGCAGCGTGCCGGGGTCGAGGTGGAGCGTGCCGTTCTTGAAGGGCAGTGCCGCCGCCGCCAGCGCCACGCCGAGGGTGCCCGACGCGGGGCCGCTCGCGCCCGTGCCGTGGATCTCGATCGGGAAGCCGAGCAGCGGCGACCCTTCGCCGTGCAACTGCAGCGTGTTGCTGCCGCCGGGCGCGCCGAAGGCCTGCCAGCCGCAGCCGGCCGGCGCGGGTGCGTACGCGCGCAGCTCGCCGACGCTGATGAACTGGTTGCTGCCGGCCGGCGCGCCGCGCAGGCGGATGGCGCGCGCCGAGACCGGCGCGAAGTCGAACACGAAGGTCTCGTAGTGCACGCCGTTGAGCCCGGTGTAGGGCGGGCTGACGCTCACGCCGGAAAGGTTCGTCCAGGGGCCGCCGGCCGTCGTCTGCACCTGCACCGCGACGTTGGTGAAGGCGCCGCCGTCGGTGTTGTTGCGCCCCTCCTGGAAGCGCAGCCGCGCGATCGTGGTCGGCGCGCCGAAGTCGTAGCCGATCCAGTCCTCGCCGGCCTGCGCGCCGCCGTGGAACGTGTCGAACTGCGCGTGGAAGCTGGTGCTGCCGACGGGCGGCTGCGTGCCGTTGCGGAGGGTCTGCGGGTCCTGGTTGCCGCCGCCCTGCGGCGTGGGCGGCACCATCGAGAACAGCTTGGCGATGATCGTGCCGCTCGCGGTGATGTCGGCGTAGCCGTCGGGCGTGAGGCCCTCGATGCCGAAGACGCGCAGCTCGCCGACCGACGTGAAGTTGGCGCTGCCCCCGGGGTTGCCGCGCAGGCGCAGCGCGTCGCCCGCCACCGGATCGAAGCGCAGCACGTACGACTGGTAGTTGACGCCGTCGAAGAAGGCCTGCCCGGCGAGCGCGAAGGGATAGGCGGGCGTGATCGTTACGCCGGGCACCGTGCTCCACGTGCCGCCCTGGCGCACCTCGACGCGCAGGTCCTCCCACCAGCCGCCGTCGACGAAGTGCTTGCCCTCCTGGAACTCGACGCGCGTGAACCGGAACTCCTCGCCGGGCGGCGCGGGCAGCGCGTAGCCGATCCAGTCGTCGTTGCCCTGCGCGCCGCCGTGGAAGGTGTCGTACTGCTGGGCGCTGAGCGCGCTGCCGACCGCGGGCAGCAGCGCGTCGCGGATGACCTCGATGTCGTGGTTGCCGCCGCCGGTCGGCTCGGGCGGCGAGAGTTCGTGCATCTTGGCGATCGGCAGCGCCGTGCCGGCGATGTCGCGGTGGTTGGCCTGCGGGTAGACGAAGACCGCGGCGCTCTTGGAGAGCCCGCCGACGTCGGTGACGGTGAGCTGCACGCGGTAGTAGAGCAGCTCGAGGTCCTCGGGCGAGACGTCGATCGGGAAGGACGCGCTCGCGCCGCTCGCCTGGAACGTGCCGGGGTGCACGTGCGTGGCGTGGTACAGGTCGATGTTCCAGTCGTACTGCAGCGGCTGGCCTTCGGGGTCGCTGCCGCTGCCCAGCAGCGACAGCGCGGTCGGCGGCGCGAACAGCGCGCCGGGCTGCGGGGAGACGATCGAGACCGTCGGCGGCACGTTGCCGACGGCGACCTGCACCGTCGTCTCGCCGAACGCGCCCAAGGGGTCGGTGACGCGCAGCGTGACGTCGTACAGCCCGTTGCTCGCGTAGACGTGCAGGGGGTTGGCGAGGGTCGAGGGCGGCGAGCCGTCGTCGAAGTCCCAGGCGTAGGAGAGCGGGTCGCCGTCCGGGTCGCTGCTCGTCGAGCCGGTGAACTGCACGTTCAAGGGCGCGGCGCCCGACTCCGGGTTGGCCGACGCGATCGCGACGGGCGTGAGGTTGGCGCCGTAGTTGAGGCGTTGCACCCTGCCCGTCGCGACGTTGCACCAGTACAGATCGCCCGTGACCGGGTGGCGCTCGATCGCGACGAGCGGCCCGGTCGCGGAGGCGAAGTCCTTCACGGCGGTCACGTTCCACGCGCCGTCGAACTCGACCGTCTTGATCCACTGCTGGCCGTAGTCGGCGACGAACATGCGCCCGACGTAGATGCCCGGGTAGGCGCCGCCCGAATAGATCGGGCCGCCGATGGCGCAGTTGCCGCGGAAGCCGCCGAGCACGTTGCCGGCCTCGTCCTTGTGCACGCCGGCGGGCTTGTAGGCCGCGACGTTGCTGTGGTGCCAGGCGAGCGCCGGCGGAGTGAGCGTGCCGACGAGCGGCGTCTGGCAGGTGACCTTGTTCGGGTTGCCCGTCGTGTACGCCTGGTAGCCGTTCTGCGCGGGGATGCCCTCGTAGCAGGGCCAGCCGAAGTTCTCGCCGCCGAAGCGCGCGACGTTCAGCTCCTCCCAGATGTTCCAGCCGACGTCGCCGAGCAGCACGACGTTCGGCTGGCCGAGCGCCGGGTCGCGCGCGCCGGTGCCGGGCGCGAGATCCATGCGGAAGGGATTGCGCAGCCCCAGCGCCCAGACGCGCGAGGCGTTGCTGGCGCCGTCGCCGTTCCAGAGCGGGTTGCTGGGGAGGCCGAGGCCCGTCGCCGGGTCGATCCGCAGCACCTTGCCGGCGAGGCTGCGCGGGTCGAGCGAACGGAAGGCGCCTTCGTCCTGGATCTTCGGCGTGGGGCCCTTGAGCAGCGTCTGCGGGTGGACGAAGTCGTCGAAGCCCGGGTTGTCGGCGCCGCCGTTGTCCTGGAAGTCGTAGTGCGCGCCGTCGCCGGTCGCGAGCAGCAGCGTGCCGTCGTCGGCGAAGCGCAGCGACCCGTTGCTGTGGCTGTTGTGCAGCGAGGCGATCGCGTCGGGCACGCTGCCGTCGGGAAGCTGGTTGCCCAGCAGCACCTGGCGCGAGGCGAGGTCGGCCACGATCGAGGCGCCGTTCGTGACCGCGCGCCAGCGCGTGAGCCGCGAGAAGCTGTACTTGTTGTTCTGGTTGAAGCCGTTGTCGGCGGGCGGCACGGGCGAGACCGTGTAGAGCAGGTACACCCAGCTCGTCGCGCCGCCGTCGGGCACGAAGCCCGGGTGCAGCGCGATGCCGAGCAGCCCGCGGTCCCAGTCGTTGTTGACCTCGGCGCTCAGGTCGAGGAAGGGCAGCGGCTGCTGGCTGCCCGCGTCGCTCAGCACGCGCACGACGCCCGGCTTCTCGAGCAGGAACAGCGTGCCGTCGTCGGCGAAGCACAGACCCACCGGCACGTTGAAGGTGCCCGGCAGGGTGAGCACCTCGAAGTGGCCGGGCAGTCCGGTGAAGGCCTGGCCGGCGGCGGCGGGCGCGAGGGTCGCCAGGCACAGGGCCAGCAGGGCGCGGGGCAGGCGTCGGACGCGGGCACGGGCACGGGCACGGGCGGGGGTGTTCATGGCGGGCATTGTGCCCGCTTTCGGGGAACGCGCACCGGACGCTCCGCTACGCTGCCGCCCATGTGGCTGATCGCGATGGCCGGCCTGCCCGGAACGGGCAAGAGCACGCTGGCGGGGGCGCTGTCGCGGGCGCTCTCTGCACCCGTCCTCGACAAGGACGCGGTGCGCGCCGAACGGCACGGCGCGCGGGTCGAGTACAGCCCCGCACAGGACGATGACGTCATGGAGGAGGTCTATGCGCGCGCCGGCCGGCTGCTGGCGGCGGGCGCGCGGCACGTGATCCTCGACGGGCGCACCTTTACGCGCGCCGCCACGGTGGTGCGCCTGCGCGAGGTCGCCGCGTCGCTGTCGGCGCGGCTGCTGATCGTCGAGTGTCATTGTGCGCCCGAGCTGGCCCGCGCCCGCATCGCCGCCGACCGCGCGGCCGGCCGCCACCGGGCGGCCAACCGCAGCCCGGAGCTGCACGCGGAGCTGGCGGCGCGCGCCGAGCCCATTCCGGGCGCACGGCTCGAGTTGCGCACCGACGGGTCGGCCACCGAACCGCTCGTCGCCGCCTGCCTGGCCGTGCTCGGGGCTTGACGGCCGGGCGGGAATCGTGTTGATTGATCGCTCAATCAACTCGCTCGTCCCCCGGCCGGCACTCTCGTCCGTGACTCCCCCCGACACCCGCACGCGCCTGCTCGAGACCGCCGCGCGGCTGTTCCACGAGCAGGGCTACGAGGCGACGGGCATCGCGACCATCCTGCGCGAGAGCGGGGTCAACAGCGGCAGCCTCTACCACTTCTTCAAGAGCAAGGAGGACCTGCTGCGCGGCGCGCTCGAGTGGCGACTGCGCGAGCTGCGCCCGCAGGTCACCGACCCGTGCGAGGCCGAGACCGAAGACGGCATCGAGCGCGTGTTCGCTTTGCTTGGCCGCTATCGGCAGATGCTCGAGATGACGCACTGCACGATGGGTTGTCCCGTCGGCAATCTCGCGCTCGAACTCGCCGACAGCCATCCCGAGGTGCGGCCGCTGATCCACGCCAACTTTGAGAACTGGCTCGACGTCGTCACCGGCTGGATCGAGGGCGTCGGCGCGCGCCTGCCTGCCGACCTCGACCGCCGCGGCCTGGCGCGCTGCGTCCTCACGACGATGGAGGGCGGCATCATGCAGGCGCGCGCCAGCGGCACCCTGCAGGCCTTCGACGACTCGGTGGCGCACCTGCGCCGCTACTTCGACTTGCTGCTCGCCTCTGCCGCCCTCACCCAGAAGAAGAAGGCCACGCCATGAACGCTCCCCGATCGCATGCGTCCCGTCTGCTCGCCGCCTGCGCGCTCGCCGGCCTGGTCACCGCGTGCGCCGCCGGTCAGGCCAGTCCGCCGGCCGCCCCGGCGGAGGCCGCGCCAGCCGTACCCGACGCCGAGCTGCAGAGCTATCGCGCGCACCTCGCCGCCGCCGAGGCCAGCCTGCGCCTGCACGACACGCTCGCGGCGCGGCGCTGGCTCGACGAGGCGCCGACCGGTCCGCGCGGCTGGGAGTGGCGCCACGTCTCGGCTCGCTGCGACGAAGCGGCGCTCGTCATCGATGCGCACCCAGGGGCGGTGGTCTTCGGCCTGCGCGTTTCGGCCGACGGCCGGCGCCTCGCCACCGCCAGCTACGACAAGACCGCGGCGCTCTGGGACGCGCAGAACGGCGCGCGACTCGCGACCTTTGCAGGTCACACCGAAGGCCTGTGGTCGGCGGCGCTCTCTCCCGACGGCACGCGCGTGCTGACGGCCGCCGGCGACAAGACCGCGCGCGTGTGGGATGCCGCGACCGGCGAGTCGCTCGGGATCGCCTGGGAGTGGAAGCAGGTCACGTCCTGCAGCGACATCACGCGCGACGGGCGGCTCTACGCGGTGAGTTCGTATCAGTGGCTCGAGAAGCCGAAGCTCGAGGGGCTCGTGCGCCTCGTCGACGCGCAGACGCTGCAGGAGGTCGCGCTGCTGCGCGGCGGGGTCAAGCCGATCGCGATGATCCGCTTCTCGCCCGACGGCTCGAAGATCGCCGCCGCCTGCTGGGACGAGGCCGTCCACGTCTGGGACGTGGCGAGCGGCGCGCTGCTCGTCGAGCCCTCCGCCAAGCGCGGTGAGCTGTACAGCGCCGTCGACGCGCTGGCCTGGAGCCCCGACGGCACGCGCCTCGTCGCCGGTGCCAAGAACGGCAGTGTCTTCGTCTTCGACGCGACGAGCGGCGCGCGCCTGCACGAGCTGCGCGGTCACGAGGGCTATCTCGGCGGCGTGGCCTGGTCGCCCGACGGGGCGCTGCTCGCGAGCGGCGGCGAGGACGCCACCGTGCGCCTGTGGGACGGCGCGAGCGGCGAGCCGCGCGCGGTGCTGCACGGCCACCTCGGCTTCGTGCGCGGCATGGACTTCGCGCCCGACGGACAGCGCCTCTGGACGGCCAGCGAAGACGGCACGGTGCGCGGCTGGGACGTCGAGGCCGCGCTCGCCGCGGGCGCCGGCGCCTTCCACCACGAGGCGGCCTACTCGATCGCCTTCGACCGCGAGGGGCGCCTCGTCAGTTCGTCCTACTACGACTCGATCCGCACCTGGGACCTCGGGTCGCGCTCGCTGGCCGCCGAGTTCGACGCCGCGCAGCACGTCGGCGCGAGCGGCGAACCCTGCGTCGACGGCAGCGCGAACGTCGTGGCCTGCGAGCCGGGCGGCGAGCGCATCGCCACCGGCCACGTCGGCGGCAAGGTGCGACTGCTCGACGGCGCGGCCGGCCCCGTCGCGTGGACGGACGCGGGGGCGGGCTTGCGCGGCGTGTCGGGCATCGCCTTCAGTCCCGACGCGGCGCGCGTGGCGGCCGTGCACTACGACGACGTCGTGCGCGTCTTCGACGCCGCGAGCGGCGCCGAACTGTGGCGCGGCCCGCCGAGCGCCGGCCCGCTCAACTCGCTCGGCGGGCTGGCCTTCGATCCGCGGGGTGAGCGCCTCTGCGTCCCGTATCTCGGTGGCGCGCGCGTGCTCGATGCGGCCACCGGCGAGGTGCTGCTCGAACTGGCCGGCGAGGGCCAGCGCAGTTACGGCGTCGACGTTTCGCCGGACGGCCGGCTCGTGCTCGCCGCGCAGTCGGGCGGGTGGGTCGTCTGCTGGGAGGCCGAGACCGGCGCGCGCCGCTGGGCCGTGAAGGGGCACACGCTGAACGCCGACCGCGTGCACGTCTCGCCCGACGGCACGCGCGCCGTCTCGACCGCCAACGACCTCGTCGTCTGGGACCTGCCGTCGGGCGCGCCGCTGCTGCGCCTGCGCCCGCATCCCAACGGCCTGTACGACGCGCGCTTCACGGCCGACGGGCGGCGCCTCGTCACGCTCGGCACCGACAACCTGATCCGCGTGCTCGATGCGCCCTGAGGCGTCGACGCGGCGCTTGCCGGGCGCGCGCGGCGCCTCGCGGGCCGTCCGCCGTCTGCTAGAGTGTCCCGCCGAGCGCCGGGCGGGCGCGGGAGAACCATGAGCGGCAGCCGACTCGTCGTCGTCAAGGTGGGGGGCGGGCTGCTCACCGATGCCGCGGCGATGATGCGCGCCGCGCAGGCCGTCGCCGCGCGCCGCCGCGCCGGACAGCGCGTGCTCGTCGTCGTCTCGGCGCTCAAGGGCGTCACCGACGAGCTCGACCGCGCGACGCAGCTGGCGCTCGACCCGCGCTCGGGTCACGAGCTGGTGCGCGACGTCATGGAGCGCCTGCGCCGCCAGCACGAGGCGACCGCCGCCGCGCTGCCCGACAAGGACGCCGTGCTGCTGCGCGTGGCGCCCGTCTTCGACGGGCTCGAACGGCTGCTCACCGGCATCCGGCTCACGGGCGAACTCACGCCGCGCACGCGCGACCTGGTACTCGCGCAGGGCGAGCGCCTGGCCGCGCCGCTGCTCGCGGCCGCCGTGCGCGCCGCCGGGGCCGACAGCCGCGCGATCACCTCCGAGGAGGCCGGGCTGGTGGCGGTCGGCCCCTTCCGGCTCGGCAGCTGCGACCTGCAGGCCAGCCTGCCGCGCCTGTCGGGCCTCGCGCACGAGCTGCACGACCGCGCGCTCGTGCTCACCGGCTTCTACGGCGTGAACGCCGACGGCGACGTCGTGCTCTTCGGCCGCGGCGGCAGCGACTACACGGCCGGCATCGTGGCGGCCGGCCTGCGCGCCGACGGCCTCGAACTGTGGAAGGACGTGCCGGGCTTCATGACCTGCGATCCGCGCGAGGTCGGCAGCGCGCGCCTCGTGCCCGAGCTGTCCTTCGACGAGGCCTGCGAGCTGGGACTGTACGGCGCGCGCATCCTGCACCCGCGCTGCCTCGACCCGCTGCGCGGGCTGGTCATCGACGTGAGCGTGCGCCCCATCGCCGACCCCTCGGTCGTGGGCACGCGCCTCGTCGAGCGCTGCAGCGAGGAGCGTCCGCGCGTCGTGGCGCTGGCCGCGCGCCGCGGCGTGGCGATCGCCCGCGTGGCCGACACCGCGATGGTGAACGCGCCCGGCGTCGCCGGGCAGATCCTCGTGGCGGTGGGCGCGGCCGGCATCAACGTCGACGCGATCGCCAGCTCGATGACCTCGCTCTCCTTCACCTTCGACCAGGCCGACGTGCCGCTGGCGCGCCGCGCGCTGCGGCTGCTGGCCGAGCCCGGCGGACGCGCGCAGGTCGTGCTGCGCGAGAACTGCGCGCTGCTCGGCCTCGTCGGCGACGGACTGGCGGGCGACTCCGAGATCGCGGGCCGCATGCTCGCGGGCCTCGGGCGCCTCGGCACGACCGTCGAGCTCGTGAGCCACGGCCCGGCCGACGTCGGGCTCTCGTGCGCGGTGCCCGAAGCGGCGCTGCGCACGGCGCTCGTCGCGCTGCACGCGGCCTTCTTCGAGGCGCCGGCCGCCGTCGGCGGCCGCGGCGCGCGATGAAGCGGCGCCCGGTGGCCGTGCTCGGCGCGACCGGCTTCGCCGGGCGGCAGGCGCTCGTGGCGCTCGCGCGCCATCCGTGGTTCGAGATCGCGGCCGTCGCCGGCAGCGCGGCCAGCGCCGGCCGTCGCCTCGGCGACGTGCTCGCCGAGCGCGCGGACGCCGAGCAGGACGTCGCCGCGCTGCTCGCCGCGCCGGCCGTCGACCCACCGCCCGCGCCGCTGCCCGACGCGCTGCTCGACCTGACGCTGCAGGACCTCGACCGCTTCGAGGCGGCCTCCGTCGACGCCGTCTTCTCGATGCTGCCTTCGTCGGTCGCGAAGGAGGTCGAGCCGCGCTGCGCGGCGAGCGCGCCGGTCTTCTCGACGGCCTCCTCGCATCGCATGGCCGAGGGCGTGCCGCTGCTGCTCGCCGGCGTGAACGGCGAGCACGCCGAGCTGCTCGACGGCCAGCGCCGCGCGCGCGGCTGGAAGGGCTTCCTCGCGCCGGGCCCCAACTGCACCGTCGTGGCGCTGGCCGTCACGCTCGCGCCGCTGCAGCGCGCCTTCGGCGTGCGCTCGGTCGTGCTCACCTCGTTGCAGGCCGTCTCCGGGTCGGGCGCGCGCGCGCCGGCCGTCGCGGCCGCCGTGGCCGGCAACGTGCTGCCCTTCATCGCGCACGAGGAGGAGAAGGTCGAGCAGGAGGCGCAGAAGATCCTCGCCCGCGTGCAGGGCGGGCGCCTGGTGCCGGCGGCCTTCCCGGTGAGCGCGACCTGCACGCGCGTGCCGGTGCAGGACGGCCATCTGCTCTCGATCAGCGTCGGGCTGGCCGCGCCGGCCGGCCCGGGCGACGCGGCCGCCGTGCTGCAGGCCGAGAACCCCTTCGGCGCGCGGGCCCTGCCGAGCCGCCCGGCCCGCTGGATCGAGGTGCGCGAGGAGGACGATCGGCCCCAGCCCCTGCTCGATCGCTGCGCCGGCGGCGGCTACACGACCGTCGTCGGACGGCTGCGCCGCGAGCCGGTGAGCGGCGGCCTGAAGTATCTGGCGCTTTCGCACAACACCGTGCTCGGCGCCGCCGGCGGCTCGGTGCTGCTCGCCGAGGACCTCGCCGAGCGCGGGCTGTTCTAGCGCGGCGCGCCGCCGAAGCCGGCGCGCGCGGTGCGCCGCCGCGTGACGAGTCGCTTCGCCGCCGAAGCGCCGGGCCGCGACGGCCGGCTACATCCGCGCCGTGAGTTCCGTGACGCGCGGCGTGTGTCCCTCGAGGGCCGCGAGCCGGTCGAGGCAGCCGCGCGCCAGCCGCCCGTCGTCGGGCGCCGCGCGACCGGCCTCGGCCACCAGCTCCTCGACGTCGACGGGCAGCTTCTGACCGGTGCCGTGCATGCGCACGTGCAGCGAGCGCATCTCGGCGCCGATGTGCTCGACGGCGCGCGGCAGGCGCGCGAGTTCGGTGCGGCGCGCCTCGGCGTTGAGCCGCATCACGCAGGCCGTCCCCATCTCGTGCAGCAGGTTGCCGAGCGTCGTGCGCGCCTCGTGCCGCGCGGCGCGCTGCCAGGGCGCCTCGTCGGCGGGCGGGTCGCCCGCGGCGCCCGCGAGCGCCTTGCGCTGCGCCGACATCGAGCTGAGCCGCCGGTGACAGCCGCCGCACTCCTCGGCGTGCCGCACGATCTCCGGATCGGTGATCAGGCCGTCGAGCAGGCGATGCAGGTCGGCGCTGGAGAGGTGCTGATCGGGGCCGTAGCTCATGTCGAGGCCTCCCATGGTACCGCTTCGTCGAGGGGGACCGGCTGCCCGTGCCGGGCGAAGACGTCGGAGATCTTGCGGGCGAGCTGCTCGCGGGCGCGCTTGACGACCATGCCGACCTGCGCCCGCGGCAGCGCGAGCGCCTCGCCGACCTCGTCGTAGCTCAGGCCGTCGACGTCGCGGGCCAGCAGCACGCGGCGTTCGCGCTCGCGCAGTTCGTGGAAGCACTGCGCCGTGACGGCCACGAAGAAGGTGCCGAGGCGCGCCAGCCGACCGCTCTGCTCGGCGCGCTCGGCGAACTCCTGCGCGTCGGGGAAGCGCTCGGCCTGCCGCTCGCGTCCCCAGATCGCGTGCCGGGCCTGCGCCCGCTTGTACTGCCGGAGCTGGTTGAGCGCGTCGTGCCGCATGGCCGTGCGCGCCAGCGCGAGGAAGCGCTTGACGGGCGGGCGATCGCGGCGCACGTCGGTGTACAGGCGCGCGAGGAACACCGCCACGAGGTCGTCGGGGTCGAGCGCCATCGCGAACTTGCGGGCGATGCGGTGCGCCGCGACGTGCAGCCGCCGCTGGCTCAGTTCGACGAGCAGCTCGAAGGCCGGCAGGTCGTCGCCGTCGCGGAAGATCTGCAGCAGCGCGCCCGCGGCGGCGTCGAAGTGCGCCTCGAGCGCCGGGTCGAATCCCTCGGGCAGGCGCCGGCCGTGCAACGCGAGCAGCGCGGCCAGGCGCGTGTGCAGCTGGTCGCGCGCCACGAGCTCGTTCACGGCACGACGAGCGCGACGGCGTTGCTCAGCGAGGGAGCCGGCTGACCGGCCCCGCCGCCCGCGTGCAGCGACTGCATGAAGACCAGCAGCCCCTGCGGCAACCCTGCAGGCATCGTCGCCGCGAGCGTCAGCCTGCCGGCCGCATCGGTGTGCAGGCCGATGACGATCACGTCCGCCCGCGGCACGAGCAGGCCGCCCTGGAACGGCGCGGCGCCGATCTCGAGCCCCAGCACCAGCGCCAGCGGCGCGGCGGGGGGCGCGCGATCGATGGCCAGCACCACGGGTTGGCCGCCCTGCGCGCTGCCGCTGCCGATCAGCCGCGGCGCCGGGCCGCCGACCGGCGCGAGCGCCTGCCCGAGGTCGAACCAGGGCTGGTTCGTCTGCTGCGCGAGCGCCGGCAGCTGCGAAGGCGGGACGTGCGGCCAGGGAGCCGGCGCGTTGCCCGTCGTCGGCGGCGCCTTCTCGATGCCGCCCACGCCGTCGGTGCCCGACTTCAGCGTGCGGCTGCCGCCTCCCGAGCCGGGCGTCGCGGCGCCCCCCGCCGAGGCGCTCGCCCCGGCGGTCGTGACGGGAGCGACCGGTGCGAACTGCGAACTCGCGCCGGCGCCGAGCAGCAGCCACGCGACGAGCGCGGCCATCGGGCGCATGGAGGGGACGTGGGTCATGTCAGGCCGTCTCATGGGGGGGCCGCGCGCGGAACTCGGCCAGGGCGGCCCGCACGGCGGGCCCCTCCAGCGCGCATTCGGCGGCGAGTCGGGGGAGCTGGTCGGCGAGCCACCGCGCGACGGTCGCGTCGGGCCGGCCACGCTGGATCTCGCACAGCAGGGTCACGCCCGCCTCGAAGCGGCGCGCCTGGCCCAGCCGCGCTGCCGCGTAGCACAGGTTCATCACGCGCACGGCGTCCTGAGGCCACTCGTCGGCGTCGCGCTCGCAGCGCGCGAGGGCCTCGGCGTGGCGGTCCTGGCGCAGCAGCGCGAGCACGAGATTGCGATGGGCGTTCTGTCGGGTGGCGGGCGCCAGGTCGAGATCGAGCAGCGGCAGCAGCAGCGCCTCGGCCGCGGCCGGCTCGCCGGCATGGATGTACAGCAGCGCCTGCGCCACCTGCTGGCGGCCCGTCGGCCCCTCGATCTCGGCCAGCTTCGCCAGGCAGATGCGGGCGTCGCGCAGCGCCGTGGCCGGCTCGGGGCTCAGGCCCTGCAGGCTCGACACGTCGATGGGGGTCGCCGTGCCCTGCAGGCGGCCGGCCATGCGCGCCACGTCGCCGGCGACCTGCTCGCGGCGGCGCGGCGGCGCGGCGTCGAGCATGCGCTCGCTGAAGCCGGGGGCCTTCACGAGGCAGGCCTTGGCCATCTCGTAGACCAGGTCGGCCAGCTTGCGCCGCCCGGCCTCGGCCGTGATCTCGAGCATGCGCTGCAGCAGGTCCTTCACGCTGCGCAGCCCCTGCCGCACGTCGAGGCTGCGCCCGAGGCTGTCCTGGATCAGGGCCAGTTCGCCCTCGCCGGCCCGCGACCCGGCCGCGTTGCGGATGCTCACGGCCATGCGCTCGAGCAGGTGCTGGCGCGCCCGTCGGATGATCATGCCGACCTGATCGGCCTGCAGGCCGAGCATGCCCGCCACGCGTTCGTAGGAGAGGTGCACGATCTCGCGTGCCACGAGCACCTGCTGGTCGCGCACGTCGAGCGCCGCGAAGCCCTGCTGCGCGGCGCGCAGCACGTCCTCGCCGAAGCGGCCGAGGATGTCCTGCGTTTCGCGCTGCTGGAGTTGCACGGCCGGGTCGGCCGGCTCGTCGAGGCCCTCGTGAAAGGCCCGCGCGTGCAACTGCGCCCGGCGGACCTGTCTCAGTTGGTCGAAGGCGTCGTTGCGCATGGCCGTGTGGGCCAGCGCCAGAAAGCGGCGCACCGGCTCGCCGGGGCGCTCCGCCACTTCGGTGAACAGGCGCGACATGAAGGCCGCGACCAGGTCTTCGGGGTCGGCGGCGGGCAGCAGGCGCCGGGTGATGCGGGTCGCCGAGGCCTGCAGGTGCGGCCGCACCAGCTCGTAGAGCAGCGTGAAGGCCTCGACGTCCTGGCTCTGCCGGAAGCGCTGCAGCAGGTGGCGCGCGACGGCGTCCACGTGCAGTTCGTTGCCCGGGTCGAAGGCCTCGGGCAAGGGCTCCGTCGTGGATCGCTGCAGGCGCTCGACGAAGGGGCCAGGGTCCACCCACGAACCTCCACGCGCCACCCGAAAGACTGGCCCGGCCCCGGAGAGAGATGGGCCACCACTGCGCCGACGCCCGGCGTGTGGAAATGTAACGGAAAGTTCGTTCAGAAAATGTGGACAGGCCGTGAGATCGCGGCACGAATGCCCGCGGGTGTTCGAATTCGTCCGCTCAGCCTGCACGTCGGATGCGCTCGGCGCGCTGCTGCAGCTCGAGCTGCATGAAGCCGCGGGCCTGGACGGTGAAGCGCAGGTCGGCCCCGGCGTTCGGAGCCGCGTCGACGAGCGGCCGTGCGCGGCCCGACAGATACAGCCACCGGCCCAGAAGGGCGAGCAGCTCGTCGCCGAGGCGATCGACAGGCGAAGCGCCCGCGGTCTGCGCTCCATCGACGCGCGGCCCCGGCCCATCGACGCGCGACCCGGTCGCGCCCGGCAGGGGCGGGCCGCACTCGCCGCCCGCATGCAGCGCGCGTGCCGCGAGCCGGCGGGCGATGCGCCGCAGCCTCGGCCGCATGAAGCCGAGGAGCATCGCGTAGGCCTCGCTGTCGCCGGCGCGGCGAAACCGCCGCCACAGGTGGTCGGCCAGCTCTTCGGCGTGCAGATCGTTGTCTGGATCGAAGTCCTGCGGCGCCGGCAGGGACGTGACGTCCCACAGGCGCTCCCATCGTGTATCGAGCACGGCTTTGCCCCGAGGCCCCCGACCGCCAGCCCGGACAGCAAGGCCTCGGACGCCGCGACGGGCGCCGAGTAACCGCCCGCCCCTCAGCGCTCGGGGTCGGCGTAGAGCCGGTCGGCGTAGTCGGCCAGCATGCGGCGCGTCGAGAAGCGCCCGAGGAAGGCCGCCATGCTCGCGCGCATCATCGCGATCCACGGGCGCGGCAGCCCGGCGCCGTCGCGCTCGTAGTACAGCGGCACGATCTGCTTCTCGAGCAGGTCGAGCAGCAGGTTGGCGTCGCGCGCCTCGTCGGGCGGGCGCTGCTCGCCGATCGTGAACCCCAGGCCCTCGGCGTAGCCTTCGGCCCACCAGCCGTCGGGCACCGAGGCGTGCAGCGCGCCGTTCGCGACGGCCTTCATGCCGCTCGTGCCCGAGGCCTCCATCGGCCAGGTCGGCGTGTTGAGCCACACGTCGACGCCGCGCACCATCAGCCGCGCGATCGACGAGTCGTAGTCCTCGACGAACACGATGCGTCCGCGCAGCGTGTCGCTGCCCGCGAGCTGCCAGATGCGCCGGATGATCTCCTGCCCGGAGGTGTCGGCCGGGTGCGCCTTGCCGGCCATGATGAGCTGCACCGGCCGCTCGGGGTCGCACAGCAGCCGCTGCAGCCGGAACGGGTCGTGGAACAGCAGGTCGGCGCGCTTGTACGAGGCGAAGCGCCGCGCGAAGCCGATCGTCAGCGCCCCCGGATTGAGCAGGTTCTCGATGCGCCGCAGCGCCGCCGGCGCGTGCCCGTGGCGGGCGGCCTGCCGCAGCGAGCGCACGCGCACGAAGCGCATGAGCCGGTGCTTCTGCGAGAGATGCGCGGCCCACAGCACGCCGTCGGACAGATCGCCGGCGCGCTGCGCCAGCTCGTCGGGCGAGGCGCCGTCCTCGGCGCGCAGCACGCGCGAGATCTCGCGCCCCAGCCAGCTCGCCATGTGCACGCCGTTGGTGATGGCGCCGATCTCGTGGCCCGGCCACATGTCGCGGCTGACCTGTCCGTGCAGCCGGCTCACGCCGTTGGCGCGGCAGCTCAGCGTGAGCGCGAGCTTGGTCAGGTTGAAGCCCGGCGGGAAGGCCGGGCCCGCGTCGCCGCGCGCCAGGATCGCCTCGGGCGCGCAGCCGAAGTCGCGCGCCGTCGCGGCGAGATAGGGCAGCACGGCTTCGCGCCGGAAGATCTCGTTGCCGGCCGGCACCGGCGTGTGCGTGGTGAAGACGTGCCGGCCGCGCACCGCCGCGATGGCGCCGTCGAGGTCGCGCCGCCCCGTGCCGAGCGCGTGCCGGCGGGCGTTCTCCAGCGCCAGGAACGCGCTGTGCCCCTCGTTCATGTGCCACAGGCGCGGCTCGATGCCCAGGGCCTGCAGCACCGCCACCGCGCCGCGCCCGAGCACCAGCTCCTGCTCGAGGCGCATCTCGCGGCCGCGCACGTAGAGCTGGCTCGTGATGTAGTGGTCTTCCGGGCGGTTGTGCGTGGTGAAGCTGTCGAGCAGCAGCAGCGGCACGCGGCCCACCTGCGCCAGCCAGACGCGCAGCGTGACCTCGCGCTCGCCCAGCTCGACCTTGACGCGCAGCGACTTGCCCTGGCCGTCGGCCACGCGCAGCAGCGGCAGGCGCATGGCGTCCAGCTCGGGGTAGTCGTGCTGCTGGCGGCCGTCGCCGTCGACGAGCTGCTGGAAGTAGCCGCGCCGGTAGAACAGGCCGATCGCGACGAGCGGCAGCGCGATGTCGGCCGCCTCCTTCAGGTGGTCGCCCGAGAGGATGCCGAGCCCGCCCGAGTAGATGGGCAGCGACTCCGACAGGCCGTACTCGGCCGAGACGTAGGCGATGGGCGGGCCGCCCTCGCGCAGCGGCGCCGTGTCGGCGTCGAAGCGCGCGGCGACGGCCGCGAGGTCGGCGCGGTACGACGGGTCGTCGGCCAGTTCGGCCAGCCGCGCGCGGCGCGCGAGCAGCAGCACGCGCACGGGGTTGCGGTAGCGCGTCCAGAGCGCCGGGTCGATGCGCTCGAAGAGCTGGCGCGCGTCGCGGTGCCAGGTCCACCACAGGTTGTAGGCCAGGTCGAGCAGGCGCGCGAGCGGCGCCGGGACATCCTGGTGGTCGGCGGGGAGCGTGGGGATGTTGCAGGTCATGGTCGGGCCGCGCGCGGGGCGAGTAGAATGCCGCGCCTCTCATCGGACATCCAGCCTCGCCGGCTCGCGGGTCTTTCGGGCCGCCGCGCCACGGGGGCCCCTCGAGGAGCTGAGATCACGTGGCGCGCTCGCTGCTGCTGTCGCTCGTCTGCCTGGCGCTGCCGGCCTTCGCGTCGGGCCAGGAGGCTCCCGGCCGCCACCTCGACGCGCAGGCGCTCGAAGGGCAGTTGCGCGCGCTGGCCGGCGCGGCGCCCGAGCGCGCGCGCGTGGTCGAGTACGGCCGCTCGCTTGGCGGCCGTCCGCTGCTCGCGCTCGAGATCGGCAACGTCGCGACGCCCGGCTGGCTGCTCGTGGGCGGGCTCGACGGGCGGCGCCTCTCCGAGTCGACCGCGCTGCTCGAGACGGCGCGCGCGCTGCTCGCGGGCGAGCACGACGAGGCGCTTGCAGGCCGCTCGGTCGCGATCATCCCGCGCGCCAATCCCGACGGCGCCGAGAGCCACTTCGGCGCGCTGGGCCCGGCCTTCGAGCGCGCCGGCAACGGCCGCCCCGACGACGCCGACCACGACGGGCGCGTCGACGAGGACGCCCCGGCCGACCTCGACGGCGACGGCGCCATCACCTGGATGCGCGTGCCCGACAACGAGGGCGCCTGGGTCATCGACGCGCACGACCCGCGCGCGCTGCGCAAGGCCAGGACCGAGCGCGGCGAGCGCGGCACGCACCGGCTGCTGCGCGAGGGACGCGACGCCGACCGCGACGGCGCGTACGTCGAGGACGACCTCGACGGCGCGCAGATCGACAGGAACTTCCCGCACCGCTTCGCCGAGCACGACACGGCCTCGGGCCGCTGGCCGCTCTCCGAGCCCGAGGCGCGCGCGCTGGCCGACTACCTGCTCGAGCGTCCGCGCCTGGCCGGCGTGCTGGTGCTGGGCGGCAGCGACAGCCTGCTCGAGGCGCCGGCCAAGGCCAAGAGCGGCCGCGCGAGCGCCGAGGGCGTCTCCGAACAGCTCGACGGCCTGCTCGAGGACGACGTCGCGACGCTCAAGGAACTCGGTCGTCGCTTCAAGGCCGCGCTCGGTGAGGTCAAGCACGAGCCCAAGGGCGGCGGCCTGCCCGACGGCAGTTTCGTCGCGTGGGCCTACCACCAGGCCGGCCGCTGGCCGCTCGCGCTGAAGGTCTGGGAGGCGCCCGCCGAACTGCCCAAGGCCAAGGCCAAGGAGAAGGACGGCGGCGCGCAGACCGACGGCGACGCGGACGAGCCGAAGGGCGACGAGGCTGCGGCCGAGCCCGCGGCCGACGCCGCGAAGCACGCGCGCGGATCGTCGACGTCGAGCGACGAAGACCCGCCGACGAGCGACGCGAGCAGTCCCGTCCCCGCGGCGCTGCTGGCCTGGCTCGACGCCGAGCGCGGCGGCTTCGGCATCGTGCCGTGGACGGCTTTCGAGCACGCCCAGCTCGGCACGGTCGAGATCGGCGGCCTGCTGCCGCGCGTGCTCTTCGATCCGCCCGTCGAGACGGCCGCGACCTTCGGTCGCCGGCTCGCGCCCTTCGTGGGCGAGCTGCTCGGCGCGCTCCCCGACATCGCCTTCGAGAGCGTCGAGCTGCGCGCCGACGCGCCCGGGCTCTACACGCTGAGCGCGGCGCTCGTGAACCGCGGCGTGCTGCCGAGCGCCTCGGCCATGGGCGCCGGCGCCGAGCTGCGCGCGCCCTTCGTCGTCGGCCTGCAACTGCCCGACGACTGCAGGCGCGTCTCGGGCCCCGCGCAGCAGATCGTCGACCGGCTGCCCGGCGGCGGCGGCCGGCACGAGCTGCGCTGGACGATCGCCGGCCTGCCGGGGCAGGTCGTGCTGCTGCTCGCCGACTCCTCCGCGCTGCCCGGCGCGCTGGTCGAGGTCACGCTCCCATGACGACGCACACGCTCGCCCGCTTCGCCCTGCTCGCCGTGCTCCTGCTCGCGCCCGCGCCGGCCGCGCAGTCGGTGCGCGAGCCGAAGGTGCCGATCTCCTGGGACCGCTTCTACGACTACGACGGCATCGTCGCGCTGTGCGAGCAGCTGGCCGCCGGCTACCCCGAGCTGTGCACGCTCGAGATCATCGGCGAGAGCGTCGAGGGCCGGCCGCTGCCGCTGCTCACGATCTTCAACCCGGCGACGGGCCCGGCGTCCGGCAAGTCGGCCATGTGGGTCGACGGCAACGTGCACGGCAACGAGGTGCAGGGCAGCGAGGCCGCGGTCTATCTGGCCTGGACGCTGCTCGAGCGCCACGGCGAGCTGGCTGCGATCACCGAGCTGGTCGACAGCCGCGTCTTCCACATCCTGCCGATGGTGAACCCCGACGGGCGGCAGTTCTGGTTCGAGGCGCCCAACACGAGCAGCAGCAGCCGCAGCGGCAAGCAACCCGTCGACTCCGATCGCGACGGCGCCTTCGACGAGGACGGCTACGACGACCTCGACGGCGACGGCGAGATCCTCTACATGCGCAAGCGCGTGCCGGCCGGTACGGGCAGCCACCGCGTCTCGCCGAGCGATCCGCGCGCCCTCGAGTCGGTGCCGGTCGACAAGCGGCTCGCCTGGGGCGCCGACTACCTCTTCCTGGGGCTGGAGGGCCACGACAACGACGGCGACGGGCGCATCAACGAGGACGGCCCGGGCGGCTACGACATGAACCGCAACTGGCCCGCCGGCTGGATGCCCGAGTACGTGCAGTACGGCGCGGGCGACTACCCCTTCAGCTATCCCGAGACGGCGGCCATCGGCGAGTTCATCCGCGCGCGGCCGAACATCGCGGCCGTGCAGTCCTTCCACAACAGCGGCGGCATGATCCTGCGCGGGCCCGGCGCGAAGGAGCGCGAGGACTTCTACCCGTCCTCCGACCGGCGCACCTACGACGCCATCGCGACCGACGGCGAGAAGATCCTGCCCTTCTACCGCTCGATGGTCATCTGGAAGGACCTGTACACCGTGCACGGCGGCTTCGTCGACTGGACGGCCGAGACGCTCGGCATCGTGTCCTTCACCAACGAGCTGTGGGCCGACGGGCAGTACTACGCGCGCGGCGGCACCGGCGCCGACGACTTCGACTTCGGGCGGGGCACGATCCCGGGCGCCGACGACCTGTTCTTCGACGAGAAACTGCTCTTCGGCGAGACCTTCATCGACTGGCACGAGGCGCCCCACCCGCAGTACGGCAGCGTCGAGCTGGGCGGCTTCCGCAAGATGACCTCGCGCGTGCCGCCGACCTTCATGATCGAGGAGATGCTGCACCGCAACGCGGCCTTCTGCATCTTCCACGCGCAGCAGATGCCGAAGGTCGCGCTCGGCGCGCTCGAGGTCGCGCCGCTCGGCAACGGCAGCCATGTCGTGACGGTCGAGATCCGCAACGAGCGCTGGATTCCCACGCGCACCGCCGTCGCCGGCGCCAAGCGCATCGGCGTGCCCGACCTGGTCACGATCGAGGGCACCGACCTCGTCGTCGTCGCGGGCGGCACGGGCGCCGATCGCTTCGACCTGACGAAGTTCGACGCCGTCGAGCACGAGCCGGCGCGCCTGCAGCTCGGCGGCGGCATCGCCGGCCACGACAGCGTGCGCCTGCGCTGGGTCGTGCAGGGCAGCGGGCCCTTCCGCGTGCGCTTCGCGAGCGAGAAGGCCGGCGAGCTGATCGCGGTCGGGGGGCTGTAGCGCTCAAGGCGATCCCGAGGGAGGTGCGCGGCGACTCGCCGGCAACCGCGTCGGCGCGCGGTGGCGGTCCGCGCTCGGTTTACCTGCCGAACGCGATCTTGCCGGCGCGCTGGTAGGGGAGGTCGAGGGGGCCGAAGGGGGATTGCAGGCTCATGCGGCCGTCGAGCTGGTAGCTGGCGTCGCTGCCGGCGAGCATCTTGAAGGCGGCGAAGCCGAGGTCGGCGGGTCGGAGCGAGAGTTGCAGCGAAAGCTTGCCGGTGTCGCCGCTCGCGAGGGTCAGCGCCTGCTGGAGGCTGCTCGACGCCACGTGCAGGCCGCCGATGCGCAGCTCGTAGCCGAACTGCGTGAGGTCGACGCCGAAGCTGTTCGTGTTGCGCAGCCCGATGTCGATCTCGGCGCTGGCCTGGTCGAGCGCGAGTTCGGTCCAGCGCAGCGATTCGAGCGTGACCTCCGGCACGGTCGGCACGGGGAAGCGGCCCTCGTGGCGCAGCGGCAGGCGCAGCGGGCCGAGCCCCGGCGCGTTCACGCTCACGCCGATGTCGGCGACGTAGTCGACGACGGCGCCTGGCCGGATGTCGCCGGCGAGCGCGAGCAGCGACGCGAACTCGAGGCGCAGCGAGACCGGCAGCGTGCGCGAGCCCCCCGCGGGAATGCTGCCGGAGACGTCGGCCGCCCCCTTCAGCAGGCTGCCTGCGCCGCGCGCGATCTCGTAGTCGAGGCCGAGCAGCGGCAGGTCGATCGCGTAGGGGTTGGACACGTCCACGTCGAGCACCAACTCGAGGCCCTGCAGGTCGAGGCCGCGCAGCGAGACGCCCGCCACGCTCGCGCGGGGCGCGCCGAAGACCTGCTGCAGTTGCGCGCAGCCGGGGCCGAGGCCGAGGGCCAGCAGGGCGGTCAGCGCGGGCAGGACGGGTCGCAGGG
Organism: uncultured Phycisphaerales bacterium; assembly: GCA_964490005.1. GTDB lineage: Bacteria > Planctomycetota > B15-G4 > B15-G4 > B15-G4 > CAZBBB01. Next base: position 22,221 of record CAZBBB010000015.1, read on the forward strand.
GCATGGCGGCGCTCCGAAAGGGCGAAGACGGGACGCATTCTGCACCCCACGGAATCCCGGAACCCGTCTAGAATGCCGGGGATTCACCCGGCCAGGGTGTCCGGCTCGGCGCCAGGAGGCGTGATGCTCACACGATCGATTCTGCTCGTCGCCCTGCTCGGCGCGTGCAGCGCGCCCGCGTCCGAGCTGCACTCGGTGCACCATGCGGCGGGCCAGGACCCGGTGCTGACGGTGGTGATCATCGACCGCGTCAACGTGCCCGAGCAGGTCATCGCCGAGGCCTGCCTGCAGCGCGCCCTCGCGATCACGCGCAGCGACCTGAAGTCCGGCTTCGGCAGCATCGTCGCGGCCGACCCGGCCGGCCTGCAGATCAAGGTGACCTGGGAGGTCATGGAGGACGCCGACGGCCGGACGAACTGGGGCCTGTTCATCTCGGGCCTCGATCGCGCCGCCGTGGCCGATTTCGTCGCGGCCGTGCAGCGGGTCAAGCTCGGCGCCTGAAGGGGCCTCGCGCCGCACCGGCGCGTCGCGGTAGGATCGGCGGCTTCCGCCGGGGGCCCGGCGAGGCGTGTCCGCGAACCGCCCGCCGCCCTCCCGTTCGATGCCCGGAGCCCCGCTCGATGTCCACGACGCAGCCGTCCGCGCCGCACCCCGCCCGCCACGACCTGCCGATCGCGCCGCCGCCCGCGCCCGAACTCAAGGGCCTGCTGGTGATCGACAAGCCGCAGGGGATCACCTCGCGCAAGGCGCTCAACATCGTCGAGAAGCGCCTCGACGCCCTCGCGCGCGGGCACAGCGGCAGCCACGACCCCCACGCGACGGGCGGGCTCGTGCGCGTGCTCGGCAAGGCGCGCAAGGTGGAGGACCTCGTCGTGCGCGGCGAGAAGGTCTACGACATGACGGTCACGTTCGGGGCGCGCAGCGACACCGACGACGCCGAGGGGCAGATCGTCGCGGTCGAGGGCGCGAGCGACCCGGGGCGCGCCGCCATCGAGGCCGCGCTGGCCGCCTTCCGCGGCGAGATCAGCCAGGTGCCGCCGACCTACTCGGCCGTCAAGGTCGAGGGGCGCCGCATGCACCGCGAGGCGCGCAAGGGCCGTCCGGTCGAGGCCGCGCCGCGCACCGTCACCGTGCACGAACTGACGCTCACGCGCTGCGAGTGGCCGCAGATCGACCTGCACCTGCGCTGCAGCTCCGGCACCTACGCCCGCGGCATCGCGCGCGATCTGGGCGCGGTGCTCGGCTGCGGCGGCTACATGTCGCGCCTGGTGCGCACGCAGGTCGGGCCGCTGGGTCTCGACGTGGCCGTGGCGCCCGAGAAGGCCGGCCGCGAGCACGTCGTCGGCATCGAGGCGGCGCTGCGGGACTTCCCGCGCATCACCGTGCCGCTGCAGCAGCGCAGCCGCCTCATGCGCGGCCAGTCGCTGCGCGTGCCGCAGGGTTTCCCGATCACCGACGAACCCTGCTTCGCGTGGTGCGAGGGCGAAGTGCTCGCCAGCATCGCCTTCTGCGACGGCGGCCTGAACTTCCGGACGAAGAAGCTGCTGGTCTGAGGGGCGGGCGCTCAGGTCGCGAAGTTGCCGCGACCGGTCCTACGGATGGTACTCGTCGGCCCCGACGTCGACGCGAGCGCCGTAAACGCGATCCTGCGCGTCGATGTCGAGTTCGGGCAGGAGGGACACCGGCGAGTTCGTCCCCTTGGCGATCATGCAGGACAGGCTGGACAGGTGGTAGTTCCCGTTGATGTCATCCACGAAGAGCGGGTTGGCATCCATGTTGCTGTTTCCGTCGACGGTGCACGACGGTTCCTCGAAGAGATGCTCGAAGTTGTTGTGCGTGAAGACGACCTGGCTGGCTGTCCAATCCCAATCCAACGCACTGCCCAGCGCGTTGCCCCAGACGATGTTGTTCTGGAAGTTGTCGAGGAACTCGGACTGCGGGCTGTCGTCGAACTCCACGCCGTAGCGCCCGTTGCCGGCCAACGTGTTGCAGGTGACGGTCGCGTCGCCGCTGAGCTCCTCGATGCCCTCGAACAGCAGTGCGCTCCACGCGTTGTCCGCGATCAGGTTCCCCTTGAACCGGAAGTTGAAATATACGTGCTCGCTGTCGGCGTCCTTGCGCACGACGAGACCGTCGCCGAGGCCGTCCATGATCACGTTGCGCTCGGTGTGCCAGCTCCGGACGGCAGTGTACGACTCGTCTCCGTCTTCGGAGAAGGCGTGGTAGCGGATGCCCGCCACGGCCGTGCCCCGGATGTCGTTGGCCACGACTCGCACGGCGTTCTTGTCGAAGTTCACCTTTCCGCCGTGGCGCGTGTCTCCTCCGAGGACGATGCCTTCCGCGAGGCCCGTTCCTGTGCATGAACGTGCGTCGATCGTGTTCGCGAACAACTCGCACGTGGCTTCGACGGCACGGGCGGACTCGTCATCACCGTAGGCCTGGAACGACATGTCGATGGCGGTCGGCGCGGTTTCGCCGCCGGTCAGTGCGAACGACGACCGGGACACGACGAGGTGTGCTCTTGCCTCGGCCTCGGGAGTGGCATTGTCTGAGACATCGATGGTCACGCCGCCGCCATCGGTGGGCGCGATCGTGCACCGGAAGACCGACAGCGTGAGGCCGAGGGTCGCATTCGGAGCGTTCTGGGGGTAGTAGCCCGCTCCGGCGACACCGACGATGGCGGCGCGGCCCGCGCTGCCCGACTCGTTCATGCGTGAGCGCGCGATGATGCTGTTCTCGATCGCGACGATGGCCTTTTAGCCGTCCCGATTCTCGACATACAGCGCGCTCGGGGCATCCTCGTTTTCGGTGTCTTCGCCCACGAAGCGCAGGCCCGAAATGAGGATGTCGACGCGATCGGCGCTGGCCGCGACGACCTCGAAGAGCGCGCGGACGGAACCGTCCTCGATGTCGCCGCCGATGCGCGGGAGGTCCTCCTCATCCGCCTCCTGTCCCAAGATATCGACACCCGCCTTGATCACGATGGGAAACACCTCGCCGTCCGCCACGCCGTAGTCACCTGAAAGGACGTTGATCGTGTCGTTGCTGGAGGCGGCACTCATCGCGAACGAGAGCGTGCGGTAGGGGTTTCCAGATGTACCGTCCCCGGTCACGTCGTCTCCGGTGCCAGAAACCCAGAGGTCCGCTGCAAGGCCCTGGCTGCAGACCATCGCAAGGCCAACGACGAGCCTCATGATCCTGCAAAGTCGCTTGGTGCTGAGCATCTCAACTCTCCTTTGGGGCAGCTCAGTCACGCTGCCCGCTTCCCTGGGTTCTGAAAGGGTCACTACCTGATGAGGGTCTGGACACGGCCAGCGTTTGTAACACCGGCGATGTCCGCGAAGTGGTCCCCGGTGACAAGGTCGGCAATGCCATTACCGTTCACATCGATGAACCGCAGGCTCCAACCGAATGAGTCACCGCATGCCGTGGACGGGTTGCCGAGGCGAAGGTAAGTGCAGTAGTGCGGACCAAGTGCGACGTAGACGGTTCCTCCGTTCGTTAGGCCTCCGCATCCTTGAGAGTCGCCTTCGAAGATGTCGGAGATCACGACATCCACGAATCCGTCACCGTTCGCGTCGGTCGTCGCGAAGAAGTACCCGTACGACGAAGCCCCTGGCTTCGGATTCGGTGACGGCGGCTTGGTGCGCTTCTCGAATGCGACCGCGCCGAGCGCATCGCGAACGAGCCAGACGGTGTTCTTCACGTCCGCCACGATGAGTTCCGCGCGGCCGTCTCCGTCGAGGTTCGCTGCCAGCAGCCCTTCGCCGAAGCGCGCGTTCGCGACCGGCTCGGGATTGTCGATCGTCGCGAGCAAGCCCAGCGTCGGGCCGTCGTAGACGTGAAGGCGTCCCGCCTGCGAGATGTTGCCAACCTTTGCGCGGCCGCTCGCCTCCACGACATCGACGATGCCGTCGCCCGTGACATCCGCAAGCGAGACACGCGATCCGAAGAAGTCATTGGTCTTCGGCTCGGGGTTCTCGATCAGCGTTGGCGGCCCGTAGACCGGGCCATAGAAAACCTCCAAGCGGCCGGCTCGGGAGAATCCCTGCACGATTGCGTCCGGTGCTGCGACGACCAAGTCCGGATGACCGTCGAGGTCCAGATCGCCAGCCTGCATCAAGCGGCCGAAGACGTACGCTTCCAAGGCGGTTCCCGCACTCTGAAGCTGAATCCACGGCGTCGTAGCGAAGTTCTCGCCTCCACGGAAGACGTACACGTGGCCGTGCTGACCCGGCGTGGGAGGATCCCCGCCCGTGCCTTCGCCCACGGCGAGGTCGTCTGTGCCGTCGCCGTCGAAGTCCGCGACCGCCAGACCCTGACCGAAGTGCAAAAGGTACGCCGGGACCGCGGGCTCCAGCGCTGCGAAGGCCCCGAACTCCGGGCCCCACATCACGTAGACACGTCCCGCCTTGTCGATGCCGGCCACGTCTTCGAACCAAGCGCCGACGGCCAAGTCCATCACGCCGTCCGCGTTGAAGTCGCCGGCCGCGACGGTGTCGCCGAACGCCGCCTGCTCGCTCGGAACGGGGTGATCGATGACGAGCGCATTCGCCGGCAGCAGGTACGGCTGGTCGAGGGGCAGCGTGGCGGGGTTGCTCAGTGCGCCGGGCACGAGACCCTGGAGCACGATCGGGATGCCGGCGAGCACCGGGTCGAGTGGCGGCATGACGAAGGGCATGTCGATGCGCCCGAGCGACGGGATCGCACCGAGCGTGAACGCGTTGAAGACCGTGCCGATGTAGAAGGGCCCTTTGGTCGTCTGCGCGGGCGGATCGAGCGGATCGAGGCCGTAGAGCAGCAAGGTCGGCTGGCCGACCGTGCCGCTGAAGTGCAGCGTCATCGCGCCGCCGGAGTACGGCTGGCCCTGCAGTTGAAGCAGTGGCGGGCTCTGCGCGTGAGCGCGGCTCGCGACGGCGCTGGCGACGAACAGAACGGCGAGCGCGTGCACGACTCGCCTTCCGACGGGGCGCCATGCGATGCAGTCGCCTCCCCGCCCCCCCGGACGCTTCCTCATGGAGCCGATGTTAACCCCCAACCCCGAGTCGTGCCCGGCCCGCTGGCACGGGCAGGCCTCGCTCCCGTAGGCGGGCGTGTTCGGCAGGGTCCTTGGGCGTGGGAAGATCCCCATATCTACTCAAGCGAGCGAAGAGGCCCGGACCGGACAAAGAAATCCGGCGATCCCCCGGCTCAGATCTCCGGGAGTTCGCTCGTTTCTCGACCACGAAGACATGTGCGACGAGCATGCTCTCGGCGGGACGGCGTGGTGGTAGGCAAGCACCGAGTGTCCAGGAAGCCCCGAAGTCTCAGCGAAGGCCGGCAAAGGGCCCGCACGGAGGCTTGGTTATACGCAGGGTTTGTGTAATCTGCGTATAAGCATGATCGACCGCCTGCCCGAGGACGCCCAGACACTGCACGCCGAGATGCTGGCGTTGCTCATCGCCCTCGAAGGCGAGCGCGCCTGGTCGCACCTGTCCGGATCCTTCACGACCAAGTCGGTCAAGGGCGCGGAGTACGTGTACTTCCAGTACTCCGACCCCGGCGGCGTCAAGCGGCAGTTCTCCATCGGGCGTCGCGACGCAGCCCTCGATGCGGTCGTCGCCAGCTACGGAGAGCAACGGGAACGCCGCGGATCAGACCTGGCTCAGGTGGAGCGGCTTGCCGGTCTGTTGCGGTCGGCAGGGCTCGCCGTGGTGCCCCACGGCCCCGCCCGCGCGATCCGGGCGCTCGCCGACGCCGGCGTGTTCGGTCTCGGAGGCGTGCTGGTGGGGTCGTACGCGTTCCAGGTTCTCGGCAATCTGCTCGGCGTCCGATGGTCGGGTGCCGCCTGGCGGACCCAGGACGTCGACATCGCGGGCCACCTTCAGATCGCCATGCCGAACCTTGAAGCGGACGTGCCCAAGGCGCTCGACAGTTTGCAGATGGGATTCGTGCCGGTGCCGCGACTCGATGCGCGGCAACCTTCGACCTCCTTCCGCGTGCGCGGCAAGCCGTTGCGGGTCGATCTGATCACGCCTGGCGCCGAGCGCGATGTGGATCCGATCTTCATCCCGCGCTTCAAGGCTGCGGCGGCGCCGATCAGGTTCCTGTCGCTGGTGATGCAGGATGCGCAGCCGGCCGTGGCCGTCGATGGCGGCGCGACCGTGGTGGTGGTGCCGGCGCCGGCGAGGCTGGCGCTCCACAAGCTGCTCGTGGGCCAGACCCGATCCGCGATCCAGCAGACCAAGGGCGGCAAGGACCTGCACCAGGCCGCGCTTCTGCTCGAAGTTCTGGCGGAAGACCGCCCGGAGGATCTGGAGGCGGCGGCGAAGGCGTTCGCGGATGCGGGGCCGGCCGTGAACCGCAAGGTGCTCCGCGGCCTGGAGGCAGCGGTCAAGCGTTTCCCGGACGCCGAGTCCGGCGCGGCGATCGTACGGCCGCTTCTCGGGCGCTGATCCTGAAGAGCGTCTTCGCGGTGGACGTGCTGCGTTGCGGCTGCGCCGGCCGGCGCAGGATCCTCGCGGCGATCACGCGAACTGAGGTGATCGGACCGCCGGGGCTGTTCGAGGAGGAGTCAAGCGAAGGGGGCGCAGTGATGTGGCGAAGCGGACGTCGGCGGGGGGGCGTGATGAGGACGAGTCCGCCCGACGGGCGACGTGACGGCGCGGAAGTCGGCGGCACAGCGACAAGCCGACGCTGCGAGCGGGGGAGAGAGGAGCGTGCAGCGCAGGGAAGCGTCGTGCGGAAGCCTCGGGCCCAGGCCGGGCCCCGGCGGAGGGGCGCAGGGTGGGGGTCTTGTATGTCCTATCCCCTGCGCCTGGCTACGGCGTGATGGCCGTCAGTGCATTGCTCAACGACGCCCCGTGCGGGCCCGCCGCGTCCTGCACGGCGCACTGAAACCAGAACTGTGTCGCCGCAGGCACTCCCGCCGGCCATGTGAACGGAATCGTCAACCCGCCCGAGGGAAGCAGGTCGATGTTGGTGGTCAGCGCGATCGGAAACGCGACAAGAATGCCGCCCTTGAACGACGCCGGCGTGCTGGCGAGGGACGTGAACAGGAGCGCGTGCGCGGAGGGGTTCGCGTTTCCGATCGTGAGACTGGCGGGCGACCCTGCCGCGAGGGTTCCCGCCCCGCAGAGGCTCGGGATGCCGCTGACGCCGGCAAGGCCGAAACCCAGGCCCGTCCACGCGCTCGGCGCGGGCCCCTGGTTCAAGACCACGGAGAAGTTGGCCGTGGGGAAGTTCGGTACCGCCAGGTCGAGTCGGGCATCGCCATTCAGGTCGGCGACGGCGAAGTAGAGGGGAGTCGGCCCGACGTTGTAGGCCGTCGCCGCGCCGAACGTGCCGCCGGCCTGGCCCGGCAGAACCGAGATGGTGTTCGCTCCGTGGTTCGCGACAGCGAGGTCGAGCCTTCCATCGCCGTTCAGGTCCGCGGCGACGACGTACGCCGCCACCGCGCCGGTGCCGTAGTTCGTCGGGGCGCCGAGGGACAGGGCGCCGCCGTCGGGCGTCTGGTTCAGGAAGACCGAGGCTGAGTTGGAGTTGTAGTTCGCCGTTGCGAGGTCAAGCCTGCCGTCCTGGTTGAAGTCGGCCATGGCGACGTATGCGGGATTGTCCGGGGTGGGGTAGGTCGTCGCTGCACCGAAGACGCCCCCGCCTTGGCCGAGCAGCACGCACATGACGTCCATCGTCCAGTCTGCCACCGCCAGATCGATCTTGCCGTCTCCGTTGAGATCACCTGCCGCGATGCCCTGGACGCCGTGGCCCACCACGGGGTATCCCACCGCCGCAGCGAACGTGCCCCCGGCCTGGCCCAGCAGCACCCGGATGGCGCCGAACCCGCCGTAGTCCGCCAATGCCAGGTCGAGGATTCCGTCTCCGCTCAGGTCGGCCACCGCGACGGTGTGCGGGCTGATCCCGGCGGGGTTGTTCGTCGCCGCACCGAAGGTACCTCCACCCAGGCCCAGCAGGACCGAGGCATATCCCGCATTGCTGTTCGCGACGACCAGGTCGAGCTTGCCGTCCCTGTTGAAGTCTCCCTTGGTGACGAACTCGGGAGTGGAGACGGGAGAGTTGGTCACGGGACCGAAGCCGCCGCCACCCGTGCCCCGCAGCACGGAGAGGGAATTCACGTTCGAGTTCGCCACGGCAAGGTCGAGCTTTCCGTCGGTGTCGAAGTCGCCCGCGTCGACGGAAATGGCCTGCGACACCACGCCGTAGCTCGTCGGCGTCCCGAAGGACAGGGGCCCGTTCGCGGGGCTCGCGTTCAACAGCACCGAGGCCTTGTGAGTGGACTGGTTCGTCACCACGATGTCGAGGCGCCCGTCCAGGCTGACGTCGGCCACGGCCAGGGAAGTCGGTGCACCCGGCGTGCCGACGATGTAATTCACGGCCGGGCAGAACACGCCCCCGCCTTGGCCCACCAGTACCGAGACGGATGACGCATTGAAGTTGGCAGCCACCAGGTCCGGACGGCCATCGCGGTTGACGTCGCCCACAACGACGGACCTCGGCTGGGACCCCACGGCGTAGTTCGTCGGCGCTCCGAAGGCGCCTCCACCCTGGCCGAGCCGCACGGTGACGTAGCCCAGGAGGCCCGTCGCCACGAGGTCGAGCGTGCCATCTCCGCTGAGGTCGGCCACCGCGACGGAGTACGGGCTGGGGGACACGCTGTAGCTCACGGCCGCGGCAAAGGCGGCAACCCCGCCATCGGGGGTCTGGTTCAGCAGGACCGTGACGGAGTCCGAGGCGGTGTTCGCGGTCAGCAGGTCGAGCTTGCCGTCGCCGTTGACGTCTCCCGTCACGACGAAACGCGGCCACGTTCCCGTGCTGAAGCTCGTCGCGGCGGCGAAGGACAGGGCACCACCGCTCGGGGTCTGATTGCGGTGCACGGACACGGTGTTCCCGAACTCGCTGCCCACGACGACGTCGAGTTTGCCGTCACGATTGAAGTCGCCGACGGCGACGGCCGTGGGCCAGGGTCCCGACGCGACGTTCACCGCCGCGCCCAGTGTGCCGCCCGCCTGGCCCGGCAGGATCGAGATCGTGTTCGAGTTCTGGTTGGCCGAGACGACGTCGAGCCTGCCATCGACGTTGAAATCGCCCACGGCGACGGTGGCCGGAAAGGTACCCACGGTGTAGCTCGTCGGCGTGCCGAACACGCCTGCACCCAGGCCCGGCACAACCGAGACTTTGTTCTGGAAGGGGTTCGCCACCACCAGGTCCGGCTTGCCGTCTCGCGTGACGTCACGCACGACCACGGACGTCGGGTCATTGCCCGCGCCGTACAGGACAGGCGACGCGAACGGCGGCGCCACCTGGGCGCCAGCGGTCTGCAAGGCCACGGCGAAGCACACGACGGCAAGCAACCCGGAGAGCTGCCGGTGCGCGGTCGGGCGCGGACGTCGATACCGGTGGCGAGACACGCATGTCGTTCGGGTCGCTGTCATCATCGGGTTGCCATCCTGCCTAGAGGTCGCGCATCGTGCGCGGGATGGAAAAAGGCGTCAAGTGTGGGGAAACTCCTTCGCGTTCGCGCCAGCCTGCGCTGGCTGAGTCCTCGCCGATGTTGGCAGGGATGCAGGCGTCCTCGATCCAGGGCCGACGAGTCACGCGCGTGGGCGGCAAGCCGGGGGTGCCCTTCGTGCAGCAGACCGGCCCCGACGGTGCGGCCGACGACGCCGCTCCCGCGGCCGATCCGTGCGCCGGCATGCGCTCAGCTCGCGCGTGCGGCCGTCACCCGTGGGCGGACCTTCTGAATCGCGCCTTCGCGGTGGACGTGCTGCGTTGCGCCTGCGGTGGCCGGCGCAGGATCCTCGCGGCCATCACGCAGACTTGAGGTGATCGGACCGCCGGGGCCGTTCGAGGAGGAGTGAAGCGCAGGGGGCGCAGTGATGTTTCGAAGCGGAGGTCGGCGGGGGGGCGTGATGAGGGCGAGTCCGCCCAACGGGCGACGTGACGGCGCGGAAGTCGGCGGCACAGCGACACGCCGACGCTGCGAGCAGCGGAGAGAGGAGCGTGCAGCGCAGGGAAGCGTCGTGCGGAAGCGTCGGGCCGTGGCCGGCGCCGGCGGAGGGGCGCAGGGCGGGCGGGCTAATGTGTCCTATCCTCAGCGGGCACGCCGGCAGTCCCTTTGCCGACGTGCCCGCTGGTGTTCAAGCTACCGACGAAGATCAGGCGACTTCGACGGCGTCCTGCTTCGACCATGGGGCCAGGTTGCCTTCGGGGTCCTTGCCCGAGAAGACGTAGCGGTGCAGGAGCATGTAGAGGTCCTTCTGACCAGCAAATCCCGCCTGGCTCTTCATCCACGAATTCTTTGGGTCCTTGCTCCAGTCCACATCGACGAGCCGGCTGACGAGCTGCTCCAGCTTGTCCTTCTCACCGGACTCGAAGTGCGCGACGATGATGTCCTTCCCGAGCTTGGCCAGCGCCGCAACGCCCACCAGGTCCTTGAGGCGGTAGTCGATAGCGACCTCCCGCTTCTCCCCCGTGTCGGGATCGACCTCCACGCGACTATCGGGCTTCTCCGTCCAGCCTTCGACACAGACCTCGGAGACCGCGCGCCAGTACCGCTTGGCGTACTTCACCGGCAGGTTCTCGTCGATGTTGATCCACCTGTCCAGGATCTCGGCCGGGAACATGTTCGAGGTCGAACGGCGGAGACCTTCGTAGGTCACCTTCCGGTTCGGGTCGCGGACGCCCGTCATGTTGATCGTCTCGACGCCCTTCACCGGTCCCCACACCGAGTCTTCGTCACGGCACAGGCTGAACGCGATGCGCCGGATCTGCTGGCTGTAGCTCGTGTCGCCCGCCTCGGTGATGTCTCCGCGGGTCGTCTCGATGAGCGCCTTCGGAAGCTTGCGCTGCGTGACATTGATTGTGTTGAACAGCTCGGCTTCCTCGACGAACGAGAGCCCGAAGTACACCATGAGGGGAATGAAGGGCAGGAACTCCGGGTCCTGCTCCGTCGCCTTCAAGAGCCCGTAGAAGCGGTGCTGACCATCCACGATGGACGCGACCTTCTGTCCGAAGGCCCTGTGGATTCCGCTCACGTCACCGGCCGCGAGCAACTTGACGAACCGACCGATATCTGTGGGCTCCGAGAGCCTGACGGACACGACGATCGGGGTGATCAGGCTGCGGTTCCCGTTCTCCAAGTAGTACCTGGCGATTTCCGGGAAGCGGCTCGGGGTGGGGGGCCGCTGATAGCCGTGCTTGTCAGGGGCGTTCGACTTCGGATCCTGCGCGTCGTACGTCGAAACGAACAGCAACTCTCGCGCCGCAGGGGCGGTGAGGGCCAGGAGGTACGACCGGTTTTCTTCCAGATGGCCAAGGACACGCGTGCTCAACATTGGACTAGCTCCCGTTGCGACCGCTTGGCCTTCGATCCCTGCGAGGCCGGCGGCCCCTGATAGAGGGAAGAGATGGCTCCGTGCGGTCGTGCAACTGAGACGTAGTGGAACATAGTCACACCATGCCTGTAAAGCACAATGTAGGCATGGTGCAAGTTATTCCTCCTGCGGCATAGAATCGTTCATTCTCGCCGCTTTTTGCATGTCCTCTGCTCGGGGTGGCCTGTGATCTTGCCCCGGTTTCGTGGACACCCAGGTAGGAGCCTATAGTGCTCCAAGAAGAAGTGCCCATGGGACGACGCAGGACGTACACGGCGGAGTTCAAGCGCGAGGCGGTCGGGTCTGACTCGGGACCCCGACCGGACGGTCGCGGAGGTCGCGCGGAGCCTGGGATCGACCCGAGCGTGATGCGCGCCTGGAAGATCTGTATGGACACCGACAGAGACGAGGCCCTACCGCGCTGTGCACAGACCGCCGCCCCGTGCTTGACTCCGACCGGAGCCCCCCCGACCTCAGGCTGCGCGCGTGGAGCGGTGGTGCAGTCCGTCGAGGAGGCTCTTCTCAGATCGCCAGCGGCTCGCGCTCGGCGGCGACGGTCGCGGCGAAGAGTTCCGAGAGCCTGCGCGTGACGGGGCCGACCTCGCCGTCGCCGATCGTGTAGCCGTCGATCGCGGTCACGGCGGCGAGTTCGCCCATCGTGCCGGTGCAGAAGACCTCGTCGGCGACGTGGAACTCCGTGACGGTGCAGTTGCGCTCGTGGCCGCCCAGGCCGTGCGCGCGCGCGAGTGCCAGCACGACGCCGCGCGTGATGCCCGGCAGGCAGTGCTCGCCGGTGGGCGTGTGCACCTGTCCGCGCTGCACGAGAAACAGGTTCGTCGCGTTCGTCTCGGCCACGAAACCCTCGACGTCGAGCATGATCGCGTCGTCGGCACCGGCCGCCTCGGCCTCGATCTTGGCGAGGATGTTGTTGAGCAGATTGGCGTGGTGGATGCGCGAGGGCAGGCAGGCCGGCGCGTTGCGGCGCACCGACGAGGTCATCAGCTTCAGGCCGCGCTTGTCGTAGACCGGGGCCTTCCATTCGGCGAGCACGATCAGAACGCAGCCGCTGCGGTTGTTCTTCGGCGACATGCCGCTCGTGACCTTGGCTCCGCGCGTGAGCGTGAGGCGGATGTGCGCGCCGTCGCGCATGCCGTTGGCGGCCAGCGTCGCGGTGATCGCGTCGGTGATGAAGGCGCGCGTCGGCACGCCCTGAAAGGCCAGCGCCTTGGCGCTCGCGAACAGCCGGTCGAGGTGCGCGCTCAGCCGGAAGATGCCGCCGTCGTAGACGCGCAAGCCCTCCCAGACCGCGTCGCCGCCCTGCACCGAACTGTCGAAGACCGAGACCTTGGCCTCGGCGCGCGGCAGCAGACCCTCGCCAACCCAGACCACGATGTCGGCGTTGCGCGGGTCGGGGAGCGGCGGCGCGGCGTGCGTCATCCGCGCGAGCCTAACAAGGTCGATCTCGATCAGGGCAGGCCGATGGTGAACGAGAGTCCGTTGCTGACCTGGAAGCCGCCGCCGCCCTTGACCACGATCCACTGCGCGAAGATCGGCAGGCCGATGAAGGGCGTGGGCGGGATCGGCGCGGGCAGCGCGAGCGCGCCGCCGAGCACGGGGAAGGGCCCGATGAGCAGCGTCGGCAGCGCGTAGATCGGGTTGCCGCCGAGGCCGACGAGCGGCGGGCACAGCGCCGCGAAGTCGACGAACAGCGCCGCCGCCGTGCCGGGGAAGGGCGCCGCGCCCGCGAGCGTGAAGCCGAAGGTCGCACTCGGCGTCGTGCTCTGCCCGACGCTGGCCATCACGGGCGCGGGCAGGCCGGTCGGATCGAAACCCGCGCCGTAGGTGATGCCGTGCAGCGAGGAGCCGAGGCCGCAGAGCGGACCGGCCGGCACGGGCGTGCACGCGAGCGGCGCGTAGAAGGTCGGCGCGGCGGGGCCCGGGGGCAACGTGAGCCGCGCGATCATGAAACCGTTCGTGACCGAGATCACCGGCGGCGCGCCGGCGAAGGTCGGCGTGGCGCTGTCGTAAGCGATGCCGGTGAGCGGCGCGACGAGCGCCGGCGCGCAGAATCCCAGCACGGGGAAGATCGGCCCGACGCCGCCGCCGACGATCAGGTTGGCGACCGCGCCGCCGGCCGTGCAGGCCCACAGCGTGCCGGTGAAGGGATCGAAGGCCACGTCGGTCACGAAGGGCACGCCCGCGGGCCACGGCGGCACGACGATCGGCGGCACCGCGAAGCAGCCCGGCGGGAAGGGCGCGAGGCCGGCGACGAAGGCGCCGTCGGAGATCCACAGCACGCCGCCGCCGAAGCCGAGGCTGGTGAGCGGGCCGGGCACGATCGCGCCCGGCGCGACCGGCACCGACGCGATGGGCACGCCGGCCGGCGTGTACTGGGTGATGACGAGACCGTCGGTCACGTAGATCGTGTCGGTGAGCTTGTCGACCGCGATGTCGCCGAGCAGGCCGGCGGGCGGCGGCGGCAGCACCGGCCCGGCCGTCACGCACGGGAACGGCGCGATCGCGGGGAAGATCGACGCGATGGGGCCGGCGGGGTAGCCGCAGGGGCCGACGGGCGGGCCCGACAGCTCGACCACGGCGGCGGCGCCGCCGTCGTAGCCGTAGAGGGTCTGCGCGTCGAGACGCGCGGCGCCCGATGCGAGGCCGAGCGCGAGGCCGAGGGTGAACGTGGTACGGACGATGGGCCGCAAGGTCATGGAGGCCTCCGCGTGAGCGAGAGAGAGAGGAGCGGGAGGAACGTCGGGAGACGCCGTACGTCAGGCCGCGCGCGCGGGATGCTCGCGTCGCGCGTCCGAGTTCCCTGTCACCGCCCCGTGCGGGATGTAGCAGCGCGTTTGCCGACGGCGCGCTGCGAGCGGCCGCGCGTCTTGCGCCGGGGCGCGTCCCAGGGCAGGGCCGCGGGCGTGAGCGGGGCCGCGCACAGCATGCGCGCCTCGTCGAACCAGGCCCTGGCGCGCGCCTCGGAGAGCCGCGAGGCGAGCTGGCCGTGCATGCGGCGCCAGCGCTTCCACGTGCGCAGCACCTTGCCGTGGCTGCCGCGCTTGCCGTGCACCTCCTCGCCGTGCGCGAGCAGGCGCATCTGCAGTTCGCGCGCCGCCGGCCCGCTCGCCGCCAGTTCGCGGCAGCCGCGCAACTGCTGAAGCAGCGCGCTCGCGGCCTTCGACAGGCCTCTGGTCTGCCACGCCGCATCCTTCTCGACGAGGGCGAAGAAGGCCGGCCACAGTCGGCGGTGCACGAACGTGAGCTGCCTGCCCAGCAGCGGCACGAGCAGGATGTCCTCGTGCGCGGCCAGCTCCCGCGCGGCGAGGTAGATCGTGCGCCCCTCGGGGTGCTGCCACCACGAGCCGCGCACCGGCCCGTTGGCGGCCAGCGTGACGAGCGAACGGCGCCGGCCGGCCGCGAGGGGCAGCAGGCCCTGCCGCTCGAGCTGCGTGAGCCCGAGTGACGTGAGGATGGTGGCGCGCATCGAAGGCTCTCCGGGTCCTGATCGCTATCATCATGCGCGATCGCGGCGCGCGATCGCAGGGCCCGGCCGGGAGAGACCAGGTTTCGATGCTGACGGTGGCGCAGCTCCTCGTCGCGGCGCTCGGCGTCTACGCCGCGCTCGGCCTGCTCTTCGCCGTGCCCTTCGTGCTGTTCGGCGTGCAGCGGATCGATCCCAACGCGCGGCGCTCGGGGGCGGGCTTCCGTCTGCTCATCGTGCCGGGGGTCGTGGCGCTGTGGCCGCTGCTGGCGCGGCGCTGGCGGGCCGTCGCGCGGAGCCGGCCGTGATCGCGCCGCTGCGCGCCCGGCACCGGGCGATCTTCCTCGTGCTGGCGCTGCTCGTGCCCGCCGGCCTGGCCGCGGCGCTGCTCGCGCGGCACGAGCGGGCCGAGGCCACCTCGGCCCTGCGACCCGAGAGCGACGCGTCGGCGGCCGTGCGCGGCGCGCTGCACCCGGAGGCCGTCGCGCCCTCCGCGCAGCGGCAGCTCTGGGAGCGCGCGCCGCTGCTCGGCGGCACGATCGGACGCGCGCGACTGCTCGCGCGGGTCGACGACGAGGGCGCGACGACGGGGCTGAGCCTCGAGCTGTCCGCCGTGGCGCCGGCCGCCGCGCCCGACGTGCTGCTCTACTGGTCGGCACAGTCGAGCGTCGCGGTCGGCGAGGCCGAGGCGCTGCCCGCGGACGCGCACCTGCTCGGCGCGCTGGGCGGCGGCGGCCGGCTGCTCCTGCCCGTGCCCGACGAGGCCGCCGGCGGCGGCGCGCTGCTGCTCTACAGCCTCGGCCACGCGCGGCTGATCGGCCGCGCCGCGCTGCCCGCCGCCGAGGAGGGCGCCCGATGAGCCACGGCTACGTCGCCGTCGGCTGGAACCGCAACAAGCGCCGCTACGACGCGGTGCTCTGGCTCGGCATCCTCGCGTACCTGGCGCTGTTCGTCGGGCTGGCGGGGGCGCTGCACCCGCAACTCACGCTCGAGACCGCGCTGCTGCGCGCGACGGGCAGCCTGGCGCTGCTGCTGCTGCACCTCGTGCTCACGATCGGGCCGGCCTGCCGACTCGCGCCGAGCTGGCTGCCGCTGCTCTACAACCGCCGCCACCTCGGCGTGAGCCTGTTCGCCGTCGCGCTCGGCCACGGCCTGCTCGCGCTCGTGCAGTACCACGCGCTCGGCGACCTCTCGCCCCTCGTGTCGGTGCTCGTCAGCGAGGCGCAGGCCGGTGCGGTCCCCTTCCAGCCCTTCGGCGTGCTGGCGCTCGGCATCCTGTTCGTGATGGCCGCGACGAGCCACGACTTCTGGCTCGCGCAGCTCTCGCCGCCGGTCTGGAAGGCGCTGCACATGCTGGTCTATCTCGCGTGGGCCGCGGTCGTGCTGCACGTGGCCTTCGGCGTCGTGCAGGACGAGGCCTCCAACGCGATGGCGGTCGCGCTCGGCGTCGGCGTCGTCTGGGTGCTCGGCCTGCATCTGGCGGCCGCCGCGCGCGAGCGGCGGCTCGACGCCCCGCGCGCCGACGGGGGCGAGCCGGGCTGGGTGGAAGCCTGCGAGGTCGACACGATCCTCGAGGGGCGCGCGCGCACGGTCGTCGTGGCCGGCGAGCGCGTCGCGCTGTTCCGCTGGGGCGGCCGGGTCGCGGCGGTCTCGGCGGTCTGCGCGCACCAGAACGGGCCGCTCGGCGAGGGGCGCATCCTCGACGGCTGCATCACCTGCCCCTGGCACGGCTACCAGTACCGTCCCGAGGACGGCTGCTCGCCGCCGCCCTTCACCGAGAAGCTGCCGACCTTCGCGGTGCGCGTGCGCGACGGCCGCGCCCAGGTGCGCGCGATCGCCGATGCGCCGGGCACGCCGCAGACGCCGGTTCACGTGCAGGAGCCGCCGCGATGAGCGAGCGCGACGACGACTTCCACGTCGGCTGGGCGCCGATGCCCGCGCCGGTGGCCGGCGCGCTGCGGAAGATCGTGCGCGGGGTCTTCGGCGTCGGGGCGCTCGTCGCGGTGCTGCTCGTCGGCGGCCACGGGCCCTTCGCGGGCGGCGCCTTCGAGTACGGCATCGAGCGCGAGGCGGTCGGCACGATCGTTGCCGACCCCGTGCCGGCCCTGCGCGTCGCGCGGCCCGGTCGGCTCGCGGGACACGAGGTGCCCGTCGTGTCGCGCTGGCTGCTCGTCGCGCCCGGCAAGCAGGGCGCCGACGCGCTCGTCGCGGGGCTCGTCGGCAAGCGGGTACGCGCGCGCGGCACGCTCATCTGGCGCGCGGGGCGCACGATGTTCGAACTCACCGCGCCGCCCGTGCCGCTCGACGAGGCGCCGCCGCCGGCCGAGACGCCGGACGGCCGCGACGAGGCGTCGGTGCGTCTCGCGCTCGCGGGCGAGATCGTCGACAGCAAGTGCCACTGGGGCGTGATGGTGCCGGGACAGGGGACGACGCACCGCGCCTGCGCGGTGCGCTGCCTCTCGGGCGGCATCCCGCCGGTCTTCGTCGCGCGCCTCGACGACGGCGCGAGTCTCGCGCTGCTCCTGCTCGGCCGCGACGGCCGGCCCCTGGGTGCGGAGATCCTGCCGCTCGTCGCCCGGCCGCTGCGCGTCACCGGGCAGGTGCGCCGCCTCGACGATCTGCTCGTGCTGCACGCCGATCCGGGCGACTTCACCGACGCGCCGTAGCGCGCGCCGACGCGTGCCGACCGGGATGACGCCGCTCGTTCGCCGGCCCCTCAGGCGGCGGGGCGCGGGCCGCGGGGGCGGCGCGGGAACTCTGCCAGGAAGCTCGTTCCGCCGCCGGCGCGCGGCTCGTGCCAGATGCGGCCGCCGTGTTGCTCGACGATCGAACGGCAGATCGCCAGCCCGAGGCCGTAGCCGCCGCGATGGCCAACCCGCGGGCGTGTCGTGACGAAGGGCAGGAAGACCCTGTCGCCGAGGTCGGCGGGCAGGCCCGGACCGCGATCGTCGACGCGCAGCAGCACGCTGTCCGCCTGCCCGTCGATGCCCACCTCGACCGTGCCACCCGCGCTGCTGAAGGCCAGCGCGTTGCCCACGAGGTTGCGCACGACGCGCAGGCTGGCTTCGCGGTCGGCCAGCAGGGAGGTGTCGCCCCGCGTCGTCAGCTCGAGCGCGATGCCCGCGCGCGCCGCGCTGCGTTGCTCGCGCACGAGGCGCAGCTCGGCGGCCCGCGCGAGGTCGAACCGCTCGCGGTGCGGCGTCTGCGCGGCGGCATCGTTGCTGCGGCACCACGCGACCAGGTTGTCGATCGCATCAGAGAGTTCGTGGAGCTCTTCGAGGTGGCTCGCGAGCACGGCGCGGTAGGCCTCGGGACTGCGCTCGGCGAGCAGCGCGACCTCGGTCTCGCCCAGCAGGTTCTGCAGCGGCGCCCGCAGTTCGTGGGCCAGGCCGGCCGTGAACGTCCGCATCTCGCGCAGTCCGCCGCGGATGCGCTCGAGCATCGCGTTGAGGTCGGCGCCCAGCGCGAGGAACTCGGCGGGGGCGTCATGCATGCGGATGTCCTCACCGCCGGCGTCCCCGATGCCGCGCACCTGCAGCGCGACGTCGCGGAGACTGGCGAGCCCGCGCCAGGTCGTGAACCAGGCCAGCCAGGCCGCGAGCAGCACCGAGATCAGCAGCAGCAGGCCCGAGAGCGCCAGCGCGTCGAGCAGCCGGTCGTGGTAGCCGGCCGCATCGACGATCACCTCGGCCGTCATGCCCGTCAGGCCGGCGGGCGCCGAGACGAGGTACAGGCGCGTGCCCAGCAGCGAAGGCAGGTTCTCGAGGCGCGAGGGGCGCAGGCCCTCGCCCGCGGCGAGCAACGCCGGGTCGCCGCTGCTCGCCAGGATCGCGCCCGAGGCGGCGCGCACGCGAAACGCCGTCGTCGCCGGTTGGGTCAGGCTCGCGATCTCCTCGGTGATCAGCTGCGGGCCGCCCGGGCCACGGCTCTCGGTGATCTCCAGCGCGAACTCCTCGACCTCGTGGCGCAGGTAGGCGTGCAATTCCCGCTGCAGCTCCTCGTGGAGCATCCAGCCGGCGGCCAACGCGTGCAGTGCCAGGAGCGCGCTGGCCATGATCGCGAAGCGCCACGCCAGCCGGCGCGTCAGCGACCAGCGCGGCTCAGTTCGAGGACGAGAGGACATAGCCCGACCCGCGCACGGTATGGATGAGGGGCGTGTCGAAGGGCGCGTCGATCTTCGAGCGCAGCCGGCGTATGTGGACGTCGACGACGTTCGTGCCGGGGTCGAAGCCGATGCCCCAGACCTCGCGCAGCAGTTCGCTGCGCGACTGGACCTCGCCCGGGCGGCGGGCGAGTTCCCTGAGCAGCGTGAACTCGGTGGGGGTGAGCACGATCGGCCGGCCGCCGCGTGAGGCGGTGCCGGCGAGCAGGTCGACGACCAGGTCGCCGATGACGTGCCGCGTCACGCCGCCGCGACGGCGCGTGACCGCATCGATGCGCGCCAGGAGCTCCGAGAAGGCGAAGGGCTTGACGATGTAGTCGTCGCCGCCGGCGCGCAGGCCGCGCAGGCGCTCGTCGAGCCCGTCGCGCGCCGTGACGAACAGCACGGCGGGCGGCTCGGGCAGGCGCGCGATGCGGTCCATCACGTCCCACCCCTGCAGGCCGGGCAGCATCACGTCGAGCAGCACGACGTCGAAGCGCTGCGCCGCCACGCGCACCAACGCGGCCTCGCCGTCCTCGGCCGCCTCGACGAGGTGTCCCGATTCGCGCAGTCCGCGGCCGACGTAGTCGCGCAGCTTGGGGTCGTCGTCGACGATCAGGATGCGCATGGTTCGGCTTCCGGTCTCGTGGGCGCGCGCCGACGCGTGCGGGCCAGGGCGCCGCTTATTATGCTGGGCCGGCCGCGCGGCGCATGACGGGGTCGTCATGCGCGTGGCGCGGCCCGGACGGTGAGCCCGCGTCCGGCCCCCGGGATGCCCGCCCGCCATGGTGAAGGCCCAGACCGCCGTGCCGTCCGCCGCGCCCGCCCGCGCGGGTTTCGCACCCGCCCCCGTGCGGCTCGTGCTGTCCGAACTGCCGCGCACGCCGCTCGCGGGCGAGGGCAACTACGTGTGGAAGATCCCCTTCGCGGGGGGCACCGACGGCGCCGCCGTGCTCAAGGTCTACTACGGCAGCCGCAGCGTGCTGCTCTACCTCAAGAAGAGCCTCGGCAATTGGCTGCTCACCGGCCGCACCTCGCAGATGCCGCGTGCGCGCTTCGAGATGGAGACCGGCTGCGTGCGTCTGTGGGAGCGCCACGGCTTCCGCTGCTTCGGCATGCATCCCGAGGTCGTCGTCGAGGGCCTGCCCGAGAACGGCTACATGGTCTACGCCTGGACGCCGGGCCGGCACTTCAAGGACTACTTCGCCGACGAGCAGGTGCCGCTCGACGAGCGCCTCGCGACCTGGCGCCGCTGGCTGCCCGAGTGGCACCGCCGCCACGCGCTGGCCGTCCAGCTCGGCGAGCCGCGCCTGATCCACGAGAACGGCGACGTGAAGCACGTGATGCTCTGGCAGGGCGGCTTCACCTACTTCGACTTCGAGATCGCGTTCCGCTCGCGCAACCTGCGCGACCTGGTCGGCCGCGAGCTGCTGGCCTACCTGCGCTCGGTCGGCAAGTTCTTCGGCGAGGCCCTGTACGACCGGATGCTCGACGAGGTCGTCGCGCACTACCCCGACAAGTCCCTGCTGCTCACCGGCTGGACGCACGCCTACCGCAACGACAACCTGTTCGTGCGCTGGGGTCGCGCGCTCGACCGGCTGGCCAAGCCCAAGCACCGCAGCCGCTGGAGCAAGTACGCCGTGGCGCGTGACCTCAAGCGGCGGCTCGACGCGGCCTCGCTGACGACGAGGTGAGCCGGCCGCGCGCGGGGGCCTGAGCGATGGGCGGGGCGCGCGCCGATCGCCTCGAGGGCAATCGCATCTGGCGCGTGCGGCTCCCCGACGGGAGCACGGTGCTGCAGAAGCACTACGGCGAGCGCGGCGGCGCGCTGCACTGCCGGCTGCGCGACTGGGGCTCGCGGCTGCGCGGCCTGAAGACCGGCACGCGGGCGGCCGCCCGCCGCGCGACGGAAGCGCGCCTGCTGGCCGCCTGGCGCGCGGCCGGCTTCGACGTGCCGCAGGACCTCTCGGCGCGGCATCCCGAGCTGGCCGACGAGCGCACGCTGGTGCTCGAGGACGTGCCGGGCGAGACGCTGCGGCGCCTGCTCATCGAGGGCCGCGTGCAGGGCGCCCGCCGCGCCGAGCTGCTCGCGCGCTACGCCGCCGCGACCTCGGCGCGGATGGCGCGCGCGCTGGCGCGCAGCGACGTCGACCTCGTGCAGGAGCACGGCACGGCGGACCACGTGCTCGTGAGCGGCGAGCGGCTGGTCACGATCGACCTCGAGAACGGCTACCGCGCCGGGCGCGACGTCGCCGCGCTCGTGAGCAAGGAACTGGCCGGCATCGTGCGCTCGCTGGCCTTCTCGGGCGCGGCGGCGCCGGACGCGGCCGACCTGGCGGCCCTGCTCGCCGGCTGGGGCGAGCGCGCGATCCTGGCCGACGCGGTCGAGCGCTACCTGCGTCCGCACGGGGCGCTGGCGCGGCGCATCGCGGCCGTCGACCGCGCGCGGCGCCCCTCGAAGTACGCCGCGCTGGCGGCGCTCGACGCGGCCCTGGCGGGCGCCCGCGCGCCGTGACGGAAGCTTCATCCCGCGCGCCGCGCCGGCCGTGCGATGCTGGCGCTCTCGCCATGCCTCCTCCCGATCACGCCCTCGCCCGCGACGCGACCTCGCCCGAGCTGCGGCGGCTCGCGGCCGGCGGCTGGTGCTTCCACAACCGCCGCCTGGTGCATGTCTTCGCCTACGGCTCGGCGCTCGTGGTCGGCGGCGCCGACGACGCGGCCCTGCCCGCGGGCGTCCTGCTGCTCGGCGCGATGCTGGCGCTGCGCCTGCTGGCCGTGCGTCGGATCGGCGGCGCGGCGCGCGTGCACCTGCGCAAGGCGCTGTGCTGGAAGCCGCTGGTCACCGACGGGATCTACGCGCGCCTGCGGCACCCGCTCTACCTCGCCAACATCCTCGGCCTGACCGGCGCCTGCCTGCTCACGGGCCCGCCCGGCGCGGCGGCCGCCGCCGCGCTCGCCGGCGCGCTCTGGTACGGCCTGATCGCGCGCTGGGAGGAGCGCGTGCAGCGGCGGCTGCACGGCGAGGATTGGGCGGTCTGGGCGGCGGCCGTGCCGGGCTGGTGGCCGCGGCTGCGCGCAAGCGCGGGACGGCCGCTCCCCGCGGCGGCGCCGCACCCATGGCGCGTCGTGCTGCGTCGCGAGCGCGGCGCCTTCGTCGCGACGCTGCTCGTGGCGCTGCTCGCGCTGCTGCGCGCGCAGTTCCCGCCGCTGCTCGGCTGAGCGGCAGGCGCGGGCCGCGCGCTCAGCCGGCGGGCTTCACGAACTCCATCGCGCCGCCGGGCAGGAAGTACGCGATCAGCATGCGCCCGCCCGTGACCGTCGGCACGTGCCGGCTGCCCGGCGGGAACACGACCCAGCCGGGGGGCTGGCCGTCGAAGCGCGGGGCGCCCTCGACCGCCCAGCAGAGGTTGATCTCGCCGCGCGGATGGACGTGCTCGGGGCCGGGCGCGCTCATCCAGACGAGGTCGATCGAGAAGTCGCGCGTGGCGGGCGAGGCCTTCGCCAGGCGCGACCAGCGCAGGCTCGGCTCGCCGCGGTCGCAGACGCGGCCGTCCGCGACGGCGGCCTGCAGCGCGGCGCCGAGCGCGCGCGCCGCCGGCCCG
>CAZBBB010000016.1:0-44621 GCA_964490005.1 uncultured Phycisphaerales bacterium
CGGCGCGCGCGCGGCGCGGGCCGCCTGCTCGTCGAAGGCCTGCCGGATGAGCGCGGCCTCGCGCGCCGGTTCGAGGAAGGGGTAGGCCACCGCGTCGACGTCCTGCGCGCGCCAGCCGGTGTGCGCGAGCGCCGCGCCCAGCGCCGCGTGCGGAAAGCCGGCGTGCTGCTTGATGCGCGAGAAGCGCTCCTCGGCGGCGGCGAAGAGCAGCTCGCCGTCCTGCGCGGCGACGACGGTCGCGTCCTTGTCGAGCGGCGAGATCCCCAGGACCTTCACGCGCCGCGCGCGGCCGCCAGCGCCGCGTGCAGCTGCAGCGGCGTCATCGTCACGCCGCCGAAGTCGCCCAGAAACCACTCGAAGAAGCCGCGGCACTGGTTCAGGAAGCGCGCCAGGTCGACCTCGTTGCGCACGTAGGGCGTGCAGCCCGGCTTGAGGCTGGGCGTGTGGAAGCTGAACACGAAGACCTGCCGCCCGGCGCTCCACAGCGCGGTCACGAGGCGCATGTTGTGCACCAGGTCGTAGCCCTCGGGCGAGAGGCGCAGTCGCTCGAGCGCGCCGCTGCGCGCCAGCACGGCCGGCACGCGCAGGGCCGCGAGCGCCCTGGTCGAACAGGCGCGGTAGACCTTCGGCTGGCCGCGCGACAGCCAGCCGGCGAAGCCCGAGGTCTGCGGCAGCGAGAGCAGTTCGCCGCGCGCGCCGACCCAGGCCGGCGCGCCGTCGGCGTCGCGGAAGTCGGGCCCGCCCTCGCGGCGGTAGTCGAAGTGCGGCAGCACCGAGCAGTCCACCCGGAAGTCCTGCTCCTCGAGCAGCGCGCGCGTGCGCGGCCCCAGGCCGTAGCGTCCCGCCTGGTAGACCCGCGGCCGCACCCCGAGGTGCTCCTCGATCGCGGACACGAGGCGCGCGAGCTTGGCGCGCTCGAGCTCCTCGGGCAGGTTGCCGGGGAAGGAGTTCCTCGCGCAGACGTCCTCCTCGTGCGGCGGCGTGACCCACGGGTGCAGGTGCGCGCCGACGCAGGCGCGGCCGTCGCGCGCGAAGCCGGAGAGCAGCTCGCGCCCCGGCGACCGCGTCGCGACCGGGTGCGTCACGACGTAGGTCGGCACGATGCCGTGCCGCTCGAACAGCGCCTGCGCCGCGTGCAGCCGCGCGATGGCCGAGACGTCGACGTGCCGGCTGTCGAAGCCGGCGGACCACTCGAACTCCTCCTCGGCGTCGAGGATCACGAGCAGGACGGGCGGATGGTGGCGCGGCAGCCGCGCGGGGCGATCGCTGCCGCCCATGGCCGGCTTCAGCCTGCCGCCGCCTGCGTGATCGCCACCATGCGCTGCAGCGCGGCGCGCGCGTGCGCCGTGGCCCGGGCCTGCTCGTCCGCGCCGAGCCGCTCGCGCGCGCCCGACAGCTCGTCGACCACGTCGCCCATCCGCACGCGGTTGATGTCGGGCGCCTTGCCCTTGGCGAGCAGGTCGACCATCGCGACCAGGTGCGGCGGGTCGTTGCGCGACATCGTGGCGCAGCCGCACCCCATGCTGGCGAAGGCCGGGTCGGGGATGTCGGCCAGGTGCACGACCGCCACGCCGCGCGCCTGCGCCTGCTCGCGGGCGTTGCGCACGAAGTGCCCTTCGGTGCCGATGGCGAGCTTGGCACCGGCGGGCGCGTCCATGACGGCGTTCCACAGGTACTTGGTCGAGCCGTGGCCGTCGGCGTGCTGCACGATCGGCAGCGGGCACTCGGGATGCACGAGCACGCGGAAGCCCTGGGCGCGCCACCAGTCGATCATCTCGCGCCGGAAGACGGTGTGCACGCCGCAGGAGCTGCCCCAGAGCACGACGCGCGCGGCGTCGAGGCGCGCGCGCTCCTTGCGGTCGAGCGAGCCGATCGTCTTGAGCATGCCCTCGGTGCCGCCCGGCCAGAGGAACTGCTCGCCCGGCGCCACGCCCGTCTGCCAGCAGGCGACCTCGCCGAGGTGGCGGTCGGGCACCCACAGGATCTTCTTCCCCTGCGCGAGCGCCCAGCGCAGCACGTGCTGCGCGTTGCTCGAGGTGCAGACCGCGCCGCCGGTGCGGCCGGCCAGCGCCTTGATGCGCCCGCTCGTGTTCATGTACGCGACGACCATCAGGTCCTCGCCGTAGACGGACTGCAGGTCCTCGAAGAAGGGCGCGACCTGGTACTCCTTGGCGTACATCTCCATCGTGCAGCCGGCGCGCGGGTTGGTGATCCACACCTGCTGGTGGGGCGCGGCCAGCGTGGCGATCGACTCGGCCATGAAGTGCACGGCCGACTCGACGATGTGCTCGGCCTGCCCGTTGTCGGCCGCCATGAGCGCCAGCTCGTAGCTGTCGGCGATGCGCCCGCCGTAGCGCTCGACGAGCTTCACGATCTCGCCGCCCATGTAATAGTGCGCCAGCAGCAGCAGGCGGTCGCCGAACTGCGCGAGGGCCGGCTTGAGGTAGCCGTCCATCCACGGGAGCACCGTCGCCGGCAGGCGGTCGGGCAGCGCGAGGTACTCCTCGGCGTAGGGCCGGAACTCCTCCTGATAGCGGTCGAGGGGGAGATCCTGCTGGCAGACGGGCAGGTCGGGACGGATCTCCATCCGCGAGAGGCGGACGGAGCGGTCGACGGTGCGGGACGTCACGCGCGGAGAATAGCACGCGCACCGCGGGCGCCCCTCAGGCCGGCGCGCGCCTCCGACCGGGGCGCGCGAAGAGCATCTGCGCCACGCCGAGCTGCCCGGCCCGGAAGCCGCCCTCGCAGTAGGCGAAGTAGTAGTCCCACAGGCGCAGGAAGGCCTCGTCGGCGCCGAGCGCAGCCACGCGTTCGCGCGCCGCGTGCAGGTTGGCGCGCCAGGCGGCGAGCGTGGTCGCGTAGTGCGGCCCGAAGTCGCGCAGCTCGAGCAGCGCGAAGTCGCTGCGCCGGCGCGTCGCGTCGAGGATCGCCGCGACCGAGGGGATGAAGCTGCCGGGGAACATGTCGCGCTTGATGAAGTCGACCCCGTCGCGCGCCGACGCGTGGAGCTGGTCGCGGATCGTGATCGCCTGGAGCGCGAAGAGCCCTTCGTCGGAGAGCAGGCGCGCGCAGCTCTCGACGAAGACGTCGAGGTGGTCGGCGCCGACGGCCTCGATCATCTCGACCGAGACGAGCTTGTCGTAGCGGCCGCGCAGGTCGCGGTAGTCCTGGGCGAGGATCGTGACGCGGTCGGCGAGGCCCGCGGCGCGCACGCGCTCGGTGGCCAGCGCGTGCTGAGCGGCCGAGATCGTCGTGGCCGTGACGCGGCAGCCGTGATGCGTGGCGGCGTGCAGCGCCAGGCTGCCCCAGCCGCAGCCGATCTCGAGCAGGTGGTCCTGCGGGCGCAGCTCGAGCAGCCGGCACAGCCGTTCGAGCTTGGCCTCGCTGGCCTGCGCCAGGGTCGCTCCGGGCCGCTCGAAGAGGGCGCACGAGTAGGTCAGGCTCGGGTCGAGGAAGCTGGCGAAGAAGGCGTTGCCGAGGTCGTAGTGCGCGGCGATGTTGCGGCGCGCGCCCGAACGCGTGTTGCGGCGCAGCGCGTGGGCCGCGCGGCGCAGCGGCGCGGCCAGGCGCGCCGGCCCGCTCTCGAAGGCCGTCAGCACCCGCCGGTCGCGCACGAGCAGCTCGATCAGCGCAGGCAGGTCGTCGCAGCTCCAGGCGCCCGCGACGAAGGACTCGGCCGCGCCGAGCGAGCCGCCGAGCAGCAGGTCGACCCAGAAACCCTCGTCGTGCACGCGCAGGCGCACGGGCTCGGCACCGTGCTCGTCGCGACCGAAGGCCGTGCGGCGCCCGCCGTCCTCCTCGACGAGCAGCCGGCCGCGGCCCAGCCGGCGCAGGCGACGCTCGACCGCGGCGCGCGCGAGGCGCGCGAGGGGGGAGGTGCGCGGCCGCAGCGCGCGCGCGGCCGTCTTCGGGATCTGCAGCATCAGCGGGCCTTTCGTCCGGGAAGCGCGGCGCGCTCCGCCGCGAGCGTGCCGGGGTGGACGTGGAAGGGCACGCGCTTGAGCCACAGCCGCAGCGCCTGCCAGTGGATCGCGGCGATCGTCTTGCCGGTCATGAACGGGTGGCGCAGCGCGACGCGCGCCAGTTGCCGGCCGTCGAGCGGGCGGCGCTCCAGCTCGAGCGTGGCGTCGAGCATCCGACGGCCGCCTTCGTGGCTGGCCATCGCGACGCTCAGGCGCGCGCCGGGCGGGCCGAGCGTCCAGTCGTAGACCTGGTCCATGCCCATGAAGGGCGAGACGTGGAAGTCCTTGGCGAAACGAAAGCGCCGTCGGCCCTCCGCCGCGTCGCCGACGGGCTCGCCGGCGTCCAGCGCGAGCACGTGGACGCGGCGCTCGCCCCAGGGCGTGTTGGTGATCTCGGCCAACACGTGCGTCAGCCGGCCGGCGCGGTCGTGGCAGTAGAGGAAGCTGACGGGGTTGAACGCGTAGCCGAAGCAGCGCGGCTGGGCGAGGTGCACGATGCGCCCCTCGGGTCGGCTGCCCGTCGCGCGCTCGACGAGGTTGCGCGCGGCCTGCGCCAGCGGCACCGCCGGGTCCCCGAGCGCGTCGCGCCGCCGCACGCTGAACAGGTTGGGGCGCTCGACCGACCACAGCCAGCGACCCGCGAACACCTCGTCGAGTTCGTCGAGGTCGAGGCTCAGCATCCAGACGCGGTAGCTGAAGGCGTGGCGCACCGGCGCGTGCCGCACGTGCCGCACGACGCCGCGGTACAGCGCGCTGTTCATCGGGTGCCCGCCGCGTTCGTGTCGTTCGAGAAGACCCGCGGCCGCGGTCGGTCGCCGCGTGCCGGGGGCGGCGGAGCGGGGCGCAGCGCCTCCTCGAGATCCCGCACGCCGAAGCGGCGCGCGACCGCCAGCGCGCTGACCACGCCGTCCTCGTGGAAGCCGTAGCCGTTCCACGCGCCGCAGACGTACGTGCGCCGGCGTCCGGCGCGGCGGGCCAGGGCGCGCTGCGCCGCGGCGGCGCCGACGCCGAAGATCGGGTGCTCGTAGCGCATGCGCGCCAGGACCTTGCCGGGATCGATCGGCGCCGTGCCGTTGAGCGTGACCAGATGTCGCTCGGCGCCGGGCAGGCCCTGCAGCGCGTTCATGTCGTAGGTCACGGACACCGGGTCGCCGGCCGCGCGCGGCACGCGGTAGTTCCAGGCCGCCCACGCGCGCCGGCTTCGCGGCAGCACGCTCGTGTCGGTGTGCAGCACGGCCTCGTTGCGCTGGAAGGGGATGGCCGAGAGCAGCGCGCGCTCCTCCCTGTCGGCGTCGACGAGCAGCGCCAGGGCCTGATCGGCGTGCACGGCGAGCACGACGTCGTCGCAACTCGGCGCGACGTGGCCCTCCACGTCGAGTTCGACGCGCGTCGCGAGGCGCCGCACCGCTGCCACCCTGGCCCCGAGCCGGATCGAGCCGGCCAGCGGCGCCGCGAGGCGCTCGACGTAGCGCGCCGACCCGCCCTCGACCACGTACCACTGCGGCCGGTCGCGCAGGTCGAGCAGGCCGTGGTTGGAGAAGAAGCGCACGAAGGTCGCGGCCGGGAAGGCGCCCATCGCCGCCGGCCGCGCCGACCAGATCGCGGCGCCCATCGGCACGAGGTAGTGCTCGACGAAGTCGCGCGAGTAGCCGCGCGCCGCGAGGTATCCGCCCAGCGTGCGCGCCTCGTCGGGGTCGGCGAGCAGTTCGGGCGCCTCGCGACCGAAGCGCCGCAGGTCGCGCAGGATGCGCCAGTGCCCGGGCCGCAGCAGGTTGCGCCGCTGCGCGAAGAAGCCCGCGAGCGAGCGTCCCGAGTATTCCAGGCCCGTCGCGTCGCAGCGCACGCCGAAGCTCATCTCGGTGGGGCGGCGGCCGACGCCGAGGAGGTCGAGCAGCCGCGAGAAGCGCGGATAGGTGCGGTCGTTGAAGACGATGAAGCCGCTGTCCACGGCCAGCCGCCGGCCGCCGGACTCGACCTCGTGCGTGTGGACGTGGCCGCCGAGCCGCGGCGCGGCCTCGTAGAGCGTCACGTCGTGCCGCGTCGACAGCAGACGCGCGGCCAGCAGGCCCGCCACGCCCGAGCCGATCACGGCCACGCGCCGTCGGCCGCCCTCAGACATGGCCCGGCACCTTTCCGCGCACGCGCGCCCCGGCCCGGCCCTCGTCGAGGACGGCGCGCGGCACGGGGCGCGGTTCGCGCACGATGCCCGCCGCCTGCAGCGCGCGCAGCACGAGCCAGGTCGGGTCGAACTCGTACCAGCGGAAACCCTGCCGCGCCGCGTGCGGATAGCGGTGGTGGTTGTTGTGCCAGCCCTCGCCCAGCGTGAGCAGCGCGAGCAGCGCGTTGTTGCGGCTGTCGTCGGCGGTCGCGTAGCGGCGGCTGCCCCAGCGATGCGCGAGGCTGTTGATCGTGCCCGTGGCGTGGAACAGCAGCACGGTCGAGATGCAGAAACCCCACACGAACAGCTGCGCGCCGCTCGTGCCGAGCTGCGGGGCCCGCGCCTCGAGCAGGGCGCCCAGCGCCCACAGCGCACCGGCGAGCGCGAGCGGCACCAGCGTGTCCCGGCGGTCCAGGAAGCGCAGCTCGGGAAAGCGCGCCAGGTCGGGCACGCGCGCCAGCTGCGTGGGGTGGTGGCGCCTCGTCGTGAACCAGCCGACGTGGCTGTGCAGGAAGCCGAGGTGGCGCGGCGAGTGCGCGTCGGCCGGCGCGTCGCTGTATTCGTGGTGGTGGCGGTGGTGCGCCGCCCACCAGAGCGGCCCGCGCTGCGCGGCGCTCGCGCCCAGCACGGCCAGCACGAACTGCGCCGGACGCGTCAGCCGGTAGCTGCGGTGCGAGAAGTAGCGGTGGTAGCCGGCCGTGATGGCGAACATGCGGATCAGATAGAGGCCGGCGCACACGGCGAGCGCCGTGGCGCTGACGCCCGTCCAGAGGGCCGCGAAGCAGGCCAGGTGCAGCGCCACGAACGGGGCGATGCGCAGCCATTCGATGCGGTCCTCGGGCTCCCTCATGGCCGGCTCTTCGCGCGGCGGCTGCCGCCGGATGCACGCCGGGGTCGCTGCATCCGGCGGGCCGGCCGCCGCGAAGAGGAGGTCCAGACCGTCGCCGCCTCCGAGCGGCCCTCCCTTCCCCCCCTCCCTCGCCCGACTCACGTTCGTGCCCCCTCCCCCCGCGCCCACACCGCTCGTGATGCCCTTGCTGGCGACCTGGATCGCGGCCGCTGCCGTCATGCAGGCCCTCTGGTTCGTGCAGCGCAGGTTGCGCGACGCGGGTGTGGTGGACGTGGGTTGGGCCGGTTGCCTCGGGGCGGCGGCGGTCTGCTTGGGACTGTTCCTCGACGGCGCTCCGGTGCAGCGCGCGCTCGCCGCGCTCGTCGGCGGCGTCTGGGGCTCGCGACTCGCCTGGCATCTGCTGAGCGACCGCGTGCTGGGCCGGCCGGAGGACGGCCGCTACCGCGCCCTTCGCGAACACTGGGGCGCGCGCGCCGACGCGCACCTGCTGTGGTTCTTCCAGGTGCAGGCGCTGCTCGTCGCCCTGCTCGCGCTGCCCTTCGCGCTCGTGGCGCGCTCGCCCGCGACCGAACTGGCCCCCGTGCAATGGGCGGGGGTGCTGCTGTTCGCCCTCGCGCAGGGCGGCGTGGCGCTCGCCGATCGGCAGCTGGCGCGCTTCCGCGCGCGCCCCGAGCACCGCGGCCGCACCTGCCGCGCGGGGCTGTGGCGTCTCTCGCGCCATCCCAACTACTTCTTCGAGTGGCTGGTGTGGTGCGCCTTCGCGCTGCTGGCCCTGCCCGCGCCGGGCGGCGTCTGGGCGCTGGCGGTGCCGGCCCTGATGCTGCTGCTCATCACCAAGGTCTCGGGCATCCCCTGGACCGAGGCGCAGGCGCTGCGTTCGCGCGGCGAGGACTACCGCCGCTACCAGCGCACGACGAGCGCCTTCATCCCGTGGTTCCCGCGCGAGCGGGAGCCGGCGCGCACGACGGGCGAAGCGCGATGAACGCCACGGTCGCGACGCTGCTCGACAAGGGCTGGCTGCCGGACGCGGTCGTGCGCGTCGGCATCCGGCGCCTGCTCGCGCGCCGACTCGCCGAGCGCGGGTCGGGCGACGTCGAAGACCGCCAGGCGCGCCAGATGGCCTGGGTCGAGGAGTTGCGCGCCAGCCCGGTGGCGCGCGACACCGCGCAGGCCAACGCGCAGCACTACGAGCTGCCGCCCGACCTGTTCCAGGCCATGCTCGGCCCGCACCTCAAGTACTCGGGCTGCCTGTGGGGCCCGGGCGTGACGAGTCTCGAGCAGGCCGAGCGCGCGATGCTGGCGCTCAGCGTCGAGCGCGCCGGCCTGGTCGACGGCATGGACGTGCTCGAACTCGGCTGCGGCTGGGGCTCGCTGAGCCTGTACATGGCCGAGCGCTTCCCCGGCAGCCGGATCCTCGCGGTGTCGAACTCCGCGCCGCAGCGGCGCTTCATCGAGGCGCGCCGAGCCGAGCGCGGCCTGACGAACCTGACGGTCGAGACCGCGGACGTGAACGACTTCTCGACGCGCCGCGCCTTCGATCGCGTCGTGTCGGTCGAGATGTTCGAGCACGTGCGCAACTACGCGACGCTCATGGCGCGCATCGCGGGGTGGCTGCGCCCGGGCGGGCGTCTGTTCGTGCATGTCTTCGCGCACCGCGAGCTGGCCTATCCCTTCGAGACCGAGGGCGCCGACGACTGGATGGGGCGGCACTTCTTCACCGGCGGCCAGATGCCGAGCGACGACCTGCTGCTGTACTTCCAGGCCGACCTGCGCATCGTGCGCCACTGGCGTGTCGACGGGCGGCACTACGCGCGCACGGCCGAGGCCTGGCTGGAGAACCTCGACGCGCGCCGCCGCCGCGTCGACGAGGCGCTCGCGCGCGTGCACGGCGCGCAAGCGCGCACGTGGCGCAACCGCTGGCGCGTGTTCCTGATGGCCTGCGCCGAGCTGTGGGGCTACCGCGAGGGACAGGAGTGGTTCGTCTCGCACTACCTGTTCGAGCGCCCGGCGAGACGGGAGGGCGCGGCGTGACGCGGCGGCCGCATCGCAGCGACAGGCTGCCCGGATGCACCCGCTGGTACGATGGGGCCGTCGGCCCGCCGGGCCGGCACGCGATGAACACCGACAACCTCGCCGCCGAGATCCTGCACAGCGGTGCCCGCGGTTTCGCCGATCTCGCGGCCGAGCGACTGCTCGCGCGCGTCGGCGGCTCGGCCTCCCGTTTCGGCGCCGCGCCGGCGCAGCTGTGGCGCGAGCACCTGCGCGGCCGCGTCTCGGATCTCGCCCGGGCCGTGGCCGAGGCGCGTCCCGAGGACTTCGTCGACCAGATCGGCTGGGCCAAGGTGGCCTTCGCGTCGCGCGAGCTGCCGGTCGAGGACCTCGCCGCGAGCCTGGACTGCCTGCGCGACGTGCTCGCCGAAGAATTGCCGCCCGCCGCGCGCGACGACGCGTTGAGCGTGCTCGATGCGGCGCGCGGCGCCTGGCCGCAGATGGGCGTCGACGCGCCGAGCACGCTGCAGGCGCGCACGAAGCACGGGCGACTCATCGCGAGGTACATCCTGGCGCTGCTCGAAGGCCAGCGCGCGCGCGCCGGCGACCTGCTGCTCGGCGCCGTGCGCGACGGCGAGCTGAGCGTGCGCGAGGCGCTCACGGAAGTCTGCGCGCCGGCCGAGCGCGAGCTGGGCCGCATGTGGCACGTGAACGAGAGCACGGTCGCCGAAGAGCACTTCGTCTCCGCGACGACCATCCGCGTCATCTCGCAGCTCATGACCCTGGCGAAGCCCGCGCCGCCCAACGGCCGCTCGGTGCTCGTGGCCTCCGGCCCCTGGGACGAGCACGACATCGGCGGTCGCATCGTCGCCGAACTGCTCGAACTCGAGGGCTGGCGGGTCGTGTTCCTCGGCGCGCGCCTGCCCGTCGCCGAACTGGTGTGGGCCACGGGCGCCTTCGGGGCCGATCTGGTCGTGCTGTCGGCGGCCATGGACGAGCATCGCCGGGGCGTCGCGGAGGCGATCGCCGCGCTGCGCGCCTCCGCCGCGAACCGGCCCGTGCTCGTGGGCGGCGCGGCCTTCGAGGGGCCCGAGGAACTCTGGCGCGACGTCGGCGCCGATGCCTGCGCGCGCTCGTCGGGCGAGGCGCTCGCGGCCGCCCGGCGACTCGTCGGCGACTGAATCCGGGCCGCGCTCCGGCGCGAAGGAGCTCCTGTCGCGCCCGTTCGAGGCGCGCATCATGCTTCTCGCGCTTTCCGGAGTTCCTCGATGATCGTTCGCACCCTGCTGTCCCTCGCTGCCGCGGCACTCGTGACGCTGCCCGCGAGCCACGCCCAGAGCTGTTCCTCCAAGGCCGCTGACGACACGGCGCGTCTCGAGGGCGGCGCGGCCGCCGCGCTCGTCGCCGCGGCCGTCACGTCGCCGCACGCCACGCCGAAGACGGCGGACGGTCGCGACCTGATCGACACCGCCGTCGAGGCCGGATCCTTCAGGACGCTGGCGACCGCCCTGCGTGCGGCCGGTCTGGTCGACGCGCTGCGCGCCGACGGGCCCTTCACGGTGTTCGCGCCGACCGACGCCGCCTTCGCCAAGCTGCCGGACGGCACGCTCGAGAGCCTGCTCCGTCCCGAGGCGCGCGCCAAGCTCGCTTCGATCCTGACCTTCCACGTCGTGCCGGGTCGTCTCGACGCGGCGGCCGTCATGGAGGCGCCGTTCCTCACGACGCTCAACGGCCAGCGCCTCGCGGTGCGCGTCGAGGGCGAGTCGGTCTTCGTCGGCGGCGCGCGCGTCGCGACGGCGAACGTCGAGGCCAGCAACGGCCTGATCCACGTGCTCGACGGCGTGCTGCTGCCGGTGGACGCGAGCGTCGTCGATCTCGCGGTCGCGGACGGCGGCTTCACCACGCTCGTCGCCGCGCTGCGCGCCGCCGGGCTGGTCGAGACCCTGCAGGGCGACGGGCCCTTCACGGTCTTCGCGCCGACCGACGCGGCCTTCGCCAAGCTGCCGGCGGGCACCGTCGAGTCGCTGCTCGAGCCGGCCAACAAGGACCGGCTCGTCGCGATCCTGACGCTGCACGTCGTGTCGGGTCGCGTTCACGCGGATGAGGCGCTCGAGGCCGGCACCGCGGCGTCCCTGCAGGGCGGAGCGCTGCAGTTCAAGCAGCGCGACGGCAAGGTCTACGTCAACTCCGCCGCGGTGCTCGCCGCCGATCTCGAAGGCCGCAACGGCCTCGTGCACGTGATCGACGAGGTGCTGCTCCCCAGAGAGTAGAATCGCGGGTTCTTCCGGCCCGGTTCGGGGCGCTGAGACGCAGCGCGCCCCGGGCCGGGCCTCGACCCGTTGCGGGGAGCCGTCGCCGCGCACCATGCCGAAGGCCCTGCTGCAGCGCGTCGCGGAAGGAGAGGCGGGAGCCGTCCGCGAGGCGCTCGAGGTCTGGCACGGGCTGGTCTGGTCGATCGCGCGCCGCATGCTCGGCGGCACGCAGGACGCCGAAGACGCGGTGCAGGAGGCCTTCATCGAGCTGTGGCGCCACGCCGGCCGCTTCGATGCGACGCGCGGGACCGAGGCGCAGTTCGTGGCGACGATCGCGCGACGGCGCATCATCGACCGGACGCGGCGCAACGCGGCGCGTCCCTCGATGGAAGCGCTGCCCGAGACGCTCACGTCCGCCGATGTGGAATCCGCCGAGCGTCAGGCCGAGCGCGGCGACGAGTCGGACCGCGCGCAGGCCGCGCTGGCCATGCTCGGTGCCGACCAGCAGCAGGTCATCCGGCTCGCCGTGCTCGGCGGCCGCACGCACACCGAAGTCGCCGCGGCGACCGGCATGCCGCTCGGCACGGTCAAGACGCACGTGCGCCGCGGCCTGATCCGCCTGCGCCAGCTGCTCGAGGAGGACGACGACCCGGCGCCGGCGCGCACGGCGGGCTGAGCGCGTCGCGGCGCAGGGCCCCGCGGGCGCCCCTCAGCGGCGCGCGACCTCCGGGAACAGCCGCGCGAGCTGGTCGGTCTGCAGCAGGCGCTCGGGGTCGTGCAGGTTCTTGAGGCCGAGGAAGCCCTGCCGCGCGCTCGCCGGCCAGACGCGCGCGGCCTGGTCGGCGCGCAGCAGCGCGTCCTTGGCGGGGTAGAAGCGGCCGCGCACCGAGAGCACCAGCTCGATCAGGTCGTGGCCGTGCTCCCACAGCCGCGCGCGATTCTCGGGCGTGACCTTGAAGTCCATCGCGAGCGACCAGCCGTCGACGGCGTGCGTCATCCAGAACGGGTCGGCGCGGTGGCGCTTGAGCACGAGCAGGTAAGGGTGCAGCCGGCGCGCGCGGCAGCGTGCGAGCAGCTCGAGGATCACGTCGTGCGCGGCCTCCTTCGGCAGGAAGGGCTGGATCTGGATCAGGCCGCGGCGCCCGGCCTCGGTGCCGTAGGCGAACTTCCAGTGGGGCACGTAGTCGAGCAGGAAGGCGAAACCCGCGTGGCTCTGGTGCCAGGGGTTCTTCGTGGCCTCGAGGCAGCCGGCAGCGTACTTGGCGGCGTTGATCGCGCGCATGCCGGCGTCGGTGTTGAGCGGCGCGAGCAGCCGCCACAGCTCGCCCTTGGGGAAGCCGAGGATCGAGCGCGGCAGCTCCTGGTGCGCGACGGACAGCGTCTCGGCGGGGGCCGGGTCCTCGCCCGGCCGCAGGTAACGCGCCTCGTGCACCAGCCCGCGTCCGCTGTCGGCGCCGCCGGGGAAGCCGTCGATCCAACCCACGAGGTAGTCGGCGCCGGCCGCGCGGCGGCGCTCCATGACGTCCATCATCTCGCGCAGGTCGCGGGCGCGGTGCGCGGCCACGCGCAGGTCGCCCGAGTGCACCCGGTGCGTGGCCAGCTCGATGCGCGTGAAGGCGCCGAGCGCGCCGAAGCCGCCGATCGCCGCGTGGAACAGCGCGGCGTTGCGGTCGCGGCTGGCGGCGTGCACGCGGCCGTCGGGCGTCATCAGGTCGAAGGCGCGGCAGGCGCTGCCCATCGTCCCGACCTTGAAGTTGTTCTTGCCGTGGATGTTCATCGCCAGCGTGCCGGCGACGGTCGGGAACATCGTGCCGCTCACGACGAGCGGCCAGAAACCCTTGGGCAGGATGTGCTTCCAGAGCTGCTCGATCGTGACGCCCGGCTCGAGCACCGCCATGCCGCTCTCCTCGTCGAACTCGAGGATGCGGTTCATGCGCGAGAGGTCGAGCACGTGCCCGGCGGCCGAGGTGCTCGCGTCGCCGTAGCTGTTGCCCGTGCCGCGCAGCGCCAGCGGCACGCCCTCCCGGCGCGCGGTCTCGAAGCACTCGGCCAGCTCCTCGACGTGGCGCGGCCGCAGCACGCGCGCCGGCCCGCCCACGGCCATGCCCCAGCCCTCGACGCGCTCGTACGAGCGCAGCGCCGCGGCGGGCATCAGAAGTCGAGCCGCCGGAACACGCAGGACGGGATGGCCTTGACGACCTGCGCGACGAACCACCAGCGGCGCAGCACGTAGCGCACGCCGCCGGCGCCCGCGGCGGCGCCGACGATCGCGTCGGCCACCTGCGCCGGGCTCGCGACCCAGAACAGGCCCTGCAGCCCCTCGGTCATGCGCGTGGCGACGTAGCCGGGCTTGATCGTCGTGACCGACACGCCGAAGGGCGACAGGCGGTTGCGCAGCGACTCGAGGTAGTTGTCCATGGCGGCCTTGCTCGCGCCGTAGAGCGGGTTGCCGCGCCGGCCGCGATCGCCGCTGATCGACGAGACGCCGACGAGCGCGCCGCGGCGCTGGCTGGCGAACAGCGCCGCGGCCGCGTTGCCCCAGGCGACGAGACCGCCGAAGTTCACGGCGAGGATGTCGAGGTCCTTGGCCGTGTCGTACTCGCCCCGGCCGACCGGCGGCATGATGCCGGCCGCGTAGACCAGCAGGTCGAGCCCGCCGAGCCGGCGCACGAGGCGCTCGAACAGCTCGGGCACCTCGCCCACGGCGTGCACGTCGTGCACGACGGCGGACACGCCCGGCGCGCTCGCCGCGAGCGCCGACAACGCGTCGGCGCGGCGCGCGAGGGCCGCCACCTGCCAGCCGTCGGCCGCCAGCCGCCGCACGACGGCCTCGCCCACGCCCGAGCTGGCGCCCACGACGAGCGCGCGGCGGCCGGCCGGGGCGGGGGCGTTCGGGGGCGGGGCGGGGTCGCTCATGTCGCCGGCGATTATGGCCGCGGCACGGCGCCGCTCCCAGCGCCGCGCGCGCCCGCCGGTGGCCTTCGTCGACGGCGCTTGGCACTCTGAGGGCGCATGACCGGCAACGTTCCAGCGCAGGGCCAGGTCACCGTCGTCGTGCCCTGCTACAACGAGGAGGGGACGATCGGCGCCGTCGTGGCCGAGTACCTGGCCCAGAGCGGCGTCGACCGCGTGCTGGTCGTCGACAACAACAGCCGCGACGGGAGCGCGGCGGCGGCGCGCGCCGCCGGGGCCGAGGTGCTCGCCGAGACGCGGCAGGGCTACGGCGAGGCGCTGCGCGCCGGCCTGTCGCACGGCGCGGCCACGGGCGGCGACATCCTCGTCGTGACCGAGGCCGACGGCAGCTTCCGCGCCTCCGACATCCCCAAGCTGCTGGCCTATCTGCCCGACTGCGCGCTGGTGCTCGGCACGCGCACCACGCGCCAGATGGTCGAGCAGGGCGCCAACATGGACTGGTATCTGCGCTGGGGCAACGTGGCCATGGCCAAGCTGCTCGAGCTGTTCTGGTTCCTGCCGCACGAGCCGCGGCTCACCGACGTGGGATGCAGCTACCGCGCGATCTGGGGCCGGCACTGGGTCGCGCTCGCGCCGCACCTGCGCGAGAGCGGGCCGTCCTTCTCGCCCGAGATGATCTGCGAGGCCTACCGGCAGGGGCTGCGCGTGATCGAGATCCCCGTGCACTACGGGCGCCGGCTGGGCGGCGAGAGCAAGCACAGCCGCAGCCTGATGCAGATCTCGCGCACGGCCTGGCGCATGTTCAAGACCATCTGCCGCAAGCGCTTTCTGTCCTGAGGCGGCGCGCGCTACGGTAGGCGGCTCGTTCGACCCCTCCGCCGCCGGGACACCGCCGATGTACGCAACGCTTCTGCTGGCAGCCACGCTGCTGCTGGGCCCGCCCGCCGCGGCGCCCGACGGCGCCGACGTGCAGGTCACGCTCGCCAACGGCGACGTGCTGCGCGGCAAGCTGCTCGCCTCGAGCGCCCAGGTCGTGGTGCTCGAGCACGCCGTGCTCGGGCGGCTGACGCTCGCGCGGGGCGCGCTGGCCCCGCCGGGCGCGCCGCCGCCGCCGCCCGCGCCGACGACGGGCGCGCCGGTCGTGCCTGCGGCGGACGCCGCGCCGCCGGCCTCCGCCGCCGCGCCCGCCGCCGCGCCGCCCTCGCCCTGGTCGGGCTCGATCGACCTCGGGCTCAACGGCTCGGGCGGCAACACCGACGAGGACAAGCTGCGTCTCGCGCTGAAGGTGCGTCACGACGACGCCGAGGGCATCTGGGACGGCGGCGTGCTCTACCGGCGCGACGAGAGCGCCGGCGTCGTGAGCAGCGACCAGCGCTTCCTCGAGAGCCGCTACTCGTGGAAGCTGCCCGAGAGCGACTGGGGCCCCTTCGTGCAGGGCAGTCACGAGGTCGACCGCTTCAAGGACTTCGACAGCCGCACCGGCCTCGGCGGCGGCGCGGCCTACACGCACCGCGACGACGAGACCGCGCGCCTCATCAGCCGCTACGGCCTGGGGTTCGTGCAGACGAGCGGCGGCAGCGACGACGGCACCACGCCCGAGGGCATCCTGGGGCTCGACTACGAGCGGCAGGTCGACGAACTCACCCGCTTCGTCAGCCTGCTCGAACTGCTGCCCGATCTGTCGGACGGCGGCGAGTACCGCGCGCGCGCCGACCTCGCGCTCGAGTGGAACCTCGACGCGACCTCCGAGTGGATGCTGCGCCTGGGGCTCGGCGGCGACTACGACTCGACGCCCGGCACGGCCGGCAGCACCGACGTCGAGTACTACCTCAGCCTCGGGCGGCGCTTCTGAGCGGCCGGGCCGCGACTACTTGGCGAGCTTCTTGGCGATCTTCTCGGCGCGCTTCTCGGCCGGCGTCTTGGCGGGCTTCTTCTTCTGTTCCTTCTTGCGGTCCATGTTCTTGCCCATGATCGTCGCTCCTCTCGCTGCTGGTGGTGGGGTCGGCGCGGCCGGGACGTTCCGACCGTCGTCGACGAGCGGCGAATGTACCGCGCCGGGATTCCGCCGCGCAGCGGTTTTGCGGCCGACGGCGGCGGTCATAATGCCGGCTCGACGGCGGCCCGCTCCGAGGGCCGCCGCCCCCCGACCCCCGCGCCGGAAGGTCGCCATGAGCGAACGACTCGTCGAGTGCGTCCCCAACTTCTCCGAGGGGCGCGACCGCGCGAAGATCGACGCGATCGTGGCCGCCGCGCGGGAGGTCGAAGGTTGCTCGGTGCTCGACGTCGACCCGGGGCGCGAGACCAACCGCACGGTCGTGACGCTGCTCGGCGCGCCGGGGCCGATCGCCGAGGCCGCCTTCCGCTGCATCGAGCGCGCCGCGCAGCTCATCGACATGACGAAGCACGAAGGCGCGCACCCGCGCCACGGCGCGACCGACGTCTGCCCCTTCATCCCGGTCGCGGGCGTCACGATGGACGAGTGCGCGCAGATCGCGCGCGAGGTGGGAAAGCGCGTCGGCGAGCAGCTCGGCATCCCCGTGTATCTGTACGAGCACGCGGCCAGCCGGCCCGAGCGGCGCAGCCTGGCGAAGGTGCGCGCCGGCGAGTACGAGGCGCTGCCCGAGAAGCTCGCCAAGCCCGAGTGGAAGCCCGACTACGGGCCGGCGAAGTTCCTGCCCAAGACGGGCGTGGTCACGATCGGCGCGCGCGAGTTCCTGATCGCCTGGAACGTGAACCTGAACACGGCGCGCAAGGAGGCGGCCGACGAGCTGGCCGGCGAGATCCGCGAGACCGGGCGCGCGCTGCGGCGCGGGCAGACCGACGCCTGGTACTCCAGTGGCGCGCTGGTGAAGTACCGGCCGAGCAAGGGGCAGTTCCCCTGCGCCGAGTGCGAGACGACGGCGCGCAGTTTCGCCGAGCTCGAGGCGCATACGCGCAAGGCGCACGACCGCGACCTGCGCGCCGAGCTGGCCTTCTTCGACCGCGATCCCGAGGCGCTCGAGGGCGTCAACGTGATGAAGCGCGGGCTGTTCGACGAGTGTCGCGCCGTCGGCTGGGTGATCCCCGAGTACGGGCGCGCGCAGATCTCGGTCAACCTCACCAACTACAAGGTCACGCCGCCGCACGCGGTCTATGACGCGGTGCGCAGGCTCGCCGCCGAGCGCGGGCTGGTCGTGACGGGCAGCGAGGTCGTCGGCCTGATCCCCTACGACGCGATCCGGCAGGCGGGCGAGCACTACCTCGCGCTGCAGGGTGCCAGCACCGCGCTGCCGGCGCGCGACGTCGTCGAGATCGGCGTGCAGTCGCTGGGCCTGCGCGACGTCGGCGCGTTCGACATCGACAAGCGCGTGCTGGGGTTGCCGCAGCGCAAGGGCCCGCTGATCAGGCTCGACAGCGGCGCGCTGGCCGACGAGGTCAGCCGTCCGACGCCCGCGCCCGGCGGCGGCAGCCTGGCCGCGCTGGCCGGCGCGCTCGGCGCCTCGCTCGCGGCGATGGTCGGCAATCTCAGCCACGCCAAGAAGGGTTTCGAAGAGCGGCGCGACGAGCTGGCGGCCGCGGCCGGCCAGTGCCAGGCGCTCAAGGAGCGTCTGCTCGCCGCCGTCGACGCCGACACCGAGGCCTTCAACGAAGTCATCGCCGCCATGCGCCTGCCCAAGGGCACGGCCGCCGAGAAGGCCGCGCGCGAGGCGGCGATTCAGGCCGGGACGAAACTTGCCGCCGAGGTGCCGCTCGCGACGGCCGACGATTGTCTGTCGGCGCTGCGCCTGTGCCGCACGATGGCCGAGCGCGGCAACCCCGCCTCGATCACCGACGCGGGCGTCGGCGCGCTGCTCGCCTGGAGCGGCGTGCAGGGCGCGCTCGACAACGTCGCCATCAACCTCGGCTCGATCACCGACGCGGCCTGGGTCGCCGAGATGCGCGGCACGTTGGCGGGGCGGCGCAGCGATGCGGATCGCTTGCTGGCCGAGACGCGGGGGCTGGTGGACGCGGCGCTCGCGGGCTGAGCCGGGCGCGCGGCAACGGCAACGGCAACGGCAACGGCGGGGAGTCGGTGAGGGCGGCTGGCTCGAGGGGCTGCTCGCCTCCGGCCACGTGACGCCTCCGGCTCGCAGCCCCTCGGCCGCGCCGCCCGGCACGCGCTCGCTTCGCCTCGGGACGATGTCAGCGGATGCGCTGCATCGTGAAGCAGCGGAGCACCTCCCGGGCGCGCTCGACGCCGTTCAACTCGTCGCGCTGGAGACCCTCCCAGTGGACGTGCAGGGTGCGCTCGCCGATGCGCTCGTAACGGATGTGTCGCGGATACGCGTCGATGCTCGCGTCGAACTCGATCACGTCGCCGGCGCCGGGCCGCGCCGCGTACTCGACGGCAGGGTCGCCCTCGAGCCGGCTCACGAGATGCAGGCCGTCCGGGCGAGCCTCGATGCGCAGGTGCCTGATCGCGCGCCCGGATCCCGAGGCGGCGTTCCACGACAAGAGCGTGCCGAGCATCACGCCGCCGCGCGGCGGCGTCCACCACTCGTCGTCGACCGGTCGGCCCTGATGAGAGCCGCGCCCGCGCTCGATGGCCCAGCCACCTGCGAGCCACGCGATCGGTTCGAGCGGCGCGGAGTACGCATCGTGTCGCGGGATCGCCGGCCACGGTGCGCTCTCGGGTCGCGGCGCCGCGTCGTCCGCGGCGATGCTCGCGCAGGCAGAGAGCGGGAGCGCGAGCGACACGAGCAACGCGGCGTGCCGCACCCGCGGCACGCTCAGATCCGCGTGAGCAGGTAGATGTCGGACTTCTCGGCGCCGGCTTCGGTGCCGTGCAGCGTGACGCGCAGCGTGCGCTGGTCGAGGCGTTCGTAGCGGATCAGGCGCGGGAAGTCGTGCTCGGGCGCGAAGAACTCGAGCACCTGCTCGTCGGCGAGGCGCGCGGGGAAGTCGGTGGGCGGCGCGCCGCCCGGTTGCGCGACGTAGGTCAGGCCTTCGGGGCGCGCCTCGAGCCGCAGGTGCTCGAAGAACACGGCGCGTCCATCCATCATCAGCCGGCCGGCGCCGAGCATCAGCCCGCCGCGCGGAGGTGTCCACCACTCCTCCATCACGCCGCCCCAGACCTCGCCCGTCCAGCCGCCCGTGAGCCACGCGGCGGGCGCGAGCGCGGCCGACGCCTCGTCGAGATGGGGCGCGGTCGAGGGCGGCGGGCCGCCGTCGTCGGGGAAGATCGCGCACGCGGGCAGCACCAGCGGCAGCAGCGCGACGAGCAGCAGGGTGGGCAGGGGGCGCGACATGGAAGGGCTCCTTCGGGGCAAGTGAAACCATCTCGCGCGAAATCCGTGGAAGAATGCGGACGTATCGAGCGATGGAGCAGTCCTGCCGCCCTGCAAGGTAGGCGAATTCGAGAGACGGTGGTAGGCTCCGAGCCATGTGGCAGCGCCTGTGGGGGCGGGAACCGAGCAGGGCGCGGAGTCCACGGGATGGGAGGTTCGCGATGAACGCACGCTGGCTGCTCGTGGCGGCCTTGGCCGCTGGACCGTTGCCGTCCGACCTGCAGGCACAGTCGTCGCCCCTGCTGCAATTGCAAGGCCAGCCCTACTCCAACGGCGCCATGACGCTGCACCTGATCGGGACGCCCGGTCAAGCGACGCTGCTGCTCTTCGGCCTGGATCCTCTCGACCCGCCGGCGCAGACGACGAAGGGCGCCTTCTACATCGGCACGGTCTTCAACGCCTTCTCGCTCGGTGCGATTCCAGCGCTCGGTCGCATCGACATGCCCGTCGCGGTCCCACCGCTCGACCCGGTGCTCGCGGGCATCCCGATCGTGATGCAGGCGCTCGTGCCGGGAGCGCTCAGCAACCCCGCGACGCTGCCGCTCGATCAGCCGTACTACGTGCCGGCCGAGCTTGTGATGCTCGCGTCGCCGAGTCCAACGGCTTTGGGACTCTTCAGCGACAGGTTCGCTACGGGAGACCTGAATGGAGACGGGTATCCTGACGTTGCCGTGGCGGCAGGGAAGGAGCATGCCTCCGGCGTCAGCGAGTCGGGGCGCGTCTACGTTTTCTGGGGACCCGACCTCGCGAGTCTCACTTCGTTGCAGTCTCCTTCGCCCAGCATCAAGGGCTTTTTTGGAGTGGGCTTGGTTGTGAGCGACTTCGACAATGATGGAGTCGATGATCTGCTGGTCACGGAGGGGACGGGCACTCCAGCGGTGTCTCCGCATGGTCGAGCTCACGTCTTCAGCGGCGGAGAGCCCTTCGCCGTGTCTCCCGCGCTCAGCATTGACAGCTTGGGCTCTGGCGGCGCCTACACGCAGTACGGTCACTTCATGGTTGCCGCGGACTTGAATGCCGACGGATTCCGTGACTTCGCCGTCGGCGTCGAGCGCGCCGTTGTGCAAGGTTTCGCGAACGCCGGGCTGATCGAAGTGCACTGGGGGCCGGACTTCTCGCAGGGCGGCCTCCTGTTTGCGCCAGTGATCGAGACGAACGGCTTCTTCGGCGAGCGGCTTGGACTCGGTGACATCAACGGCGACGACGTGGCCGACATCATCGTGGGCAATCCGCGCAAGGCCGTAGGCGGGACTCCCTCAATGGGACAGGTGCACCTGCTGCAGGCTCCATCGCTGGGCCTCGTGAAGACGTTGTCGCACCCACTTCCCAGCGGCCTTAACTCCCGATTCGGCAACGCCGTCGTGGGCGAGGATCTCGATGGGGACGGCATGGCCGACGTCATCGCGACCGACCAGCGGAATCACGCCTTCGTATTCTGGTCACCAGACTTCAGCAAGTACACTGTCATCACGCGGCCGCCGGATCCAGTTGGGGGTACGGGGATCAGCATTTCATTCGGGTACTTCGCCGCGACCGGAGACGTGAACGGTGACGGCTTGGCAGACGTCTTGGTGGCGGAGCCGTACTTCCAGCGAGTCTTCGCGGCAATGGGACCGTACTGGTCAATCTTTCACGTCGTGCTGGACGGCCTGCAGGGGGCAATCAGCGACTTCGGG
Source organism: uncultured Phycisphaerales bacterium (assembly GCA_964490005.1). Taxonomy (GTDB): domain Bacteria; phylum Planctomycetota; class B15-G4; order B15-G4; family B15-G4; genus CAZBBB01. The sequence goes on from CAZBBB010000016.1 coordinate 21,107, forward strand.
TGGGGATTGCAATCGCGGGACATCGATCTCGATGGAAAAGCGGAACTGCTCGTGGGCAACGACTTTGGAGATGTGGGCGGGATTGGTGCCGGCCGCCTGGCCGTGTTCGATCTCAACTGATCGTTCCTCGTGAGGTGCATTCAGCAGGAGGAATGGCCGTGATAGGTTCGATGATCAGAACTGGACTAGCGGTCTGTGTCTTGGTGCTGGCTGCAGGAGCCATGCAGACGACGATCTGGGTGGACGCGGTAGCCGGAGATGACAGTTCCTTCGATCCTACCGACCCCGAGTCGCCCTACCTTACGATAGGAAAGGCAGTAGACGCTGCCAACGTTGGATCCGGCGACTACATCATCAAGGTCGTAGAGGGGAACTACACGCACGCGCACGAACAGGGCGGAGGCGCCTCGAGTCCGGGCTATCCGATCGAGATCACGCGAGCCGGGATCATGCTGGAATCGGAGTCGGAGGATGAAGAGGAGCGCGCACGACTTGGAGGAGACGTCGAGGACTCCGAAGTCGAGGCGCTGATCATCGTCAGTGCATCGACACTCGAGGACCCTGTCACCATTCAGCGGCTGATCTTCAAGGGGCAGGACATCGAGGACGTCGAGGCGCCCAGCGGTCTTTGGCTCAGGGGAGAAGACACACAAGGTGCGGTGATCACGGGGAACAAGTTCGAGCGGAGCGAGATGAACGGCACTCAGGCCCCGCATCGACCCACGATTCTCGTGGGTGGCGACAGCAGCGGTGCGGGCATCTCAAATTGCGAGATCTCATGGAACATCATCGAAGCCTCGACGCGGGCTGCCATCGAAGTCATTGGCCCCGGAAGCGTCACTGCGCTGTCGATTGCTCGGAATACGGTCCGCAACGCCACGGGTACGACATCCGCGTACGGCGTGCGCTGGTCGGGCGTTGAGCGCACGCTGAGCGGATACTCTGAGATCGTCCTCAACAGCATTCAGTCGTCCGGCGGAGGAGTCGGAACGGGAGTGAGCGTCGAGGTCGCCTTGTCAGATCAGGATGAGGTACAGAGCAATTTCAACGTCGGGAGGATCATCGGCAACACGATCGCGGGTTGCGCGGACGCCGGCATCGAACTGTGCTCCGATGATGGCGCCAACGTCACGGTCGGCAGCCTGCATCGCAACACGATCCGGGGCAACGGCGGCTCGGGCATCCGCTGCGTCTTCGATCCGGGGAGTGACGGCGACGGCCTCGCTTACATCAACTTCAACGCCGAGGGCAACCTGATCGTCGACAATGGTGGCTTCGGCTACGAGTTCGCTGGACTGGGCCCCGAGAGCTCCAGTGCCAAGTACTTCGTGAACGAGACGATCGCAGGCAATGCAGGGGCGGCCTTCGGATTCGTCGACTGGTTCGACCCTGAAGAACAGATCACCGAGGAGGAGTTCGCGGGGTCCTTCGTGAAGCTGGCGAACGCCATCCTGTGGGGCAACGACCACGAGGGGAGTTACGACCAGGTCGTCGGCCTGAACGAGGAGCTATTGCAGGCCATGATCGACTTCACGTCGTACTCGATCTGGGAAGGTCTGGCGACGCCGCTCTACGACAACAATCTCAACTCCGATCCGCTCTTCGTGGACGAGTCTGGCGGCGACTTTCACCTCGACACCGGGTCACCGGCGATTGACAGCGGTCGCGCACCTGGAAACGTGACGGCGGTCATCGACATCGACATCGAAGACCGAGTCCAAGATGGCAACTTCAACTGCACCGGGAGCCCGCAGAACGTCGTGGACCGTGGCGCCGATGAGGTCCCCGAGCCCGACTGTCCGTAGTCCCGCTACAATCGCCGCGTGAGCAGCCCCGACGCAAGCGGCCCGAAGCTGACGCGGCGCGACGAGGCGCTGCTCGAGGCCTGCGCCTGGCTCGAGCGGCATCCCGAGAACTACGACGGCGCCGATCGCACGCGCGTCATCCGCTGGATCCGCGGCATCGAGGCGCGCTTCGGGCGACTGCGGTGGCCGGCCTCGGCGGAGGTGCCGCGGCCGTACACCGGCGAGCTGCCCTGAGGCGGCGCAGCGTGACGAACCCGGCCCTTCCGTAACGGCGGCGCGTGCCGTCCGTCGGGACGGCCATGAGCAAGAGAACCCTCGTGGATGTCTACGCCGAGGCCTGCCGACGGCTCGACGAGGCCGGCGCGCGCTACCTGCTCATCGGCGGCATGGGCATCAACCTGCACCTGACCGAGCAGGGCGTGATCGTGCTCACCGAAGACTGCGACCTGCTGCTGCCCGCCGAGCTGGAGAACCTCGACCGCGCGGCGCGCGCCTTGTGCGCGGCGGGCTTCGCGCTCCACGCGGGTGGCGAGCCGCTCGTCTCTCCCGATCGCGCCGTGCTGGCCGGCATCCTGAGGCAACAGGCGACGATCCGCGCGAGCAAGGAGGGCGCGCCGGTCGACCTGCCGCTGCGCGCCGAAGCCATCGAGTTCGAGTCGGCCTGGGAGCGGCAGGTGCGGCGACGGCTCGACGGCGCGAGCGTGCGTCTGGCGCCCCTGGTCGACATCGTGCGCTCGAAGCTCGCCCTCAACCGCAGCAAGGACCGCGTGTTCCTCGAGATGCTGCGCGACCGGCTGCCCGAGATCTTCGCGCAGGCCGGCCAGTCACCCCCCGAGGGCCTGCTGCCCTGAGGGCGGCGTCGCGCCGCGCGCCTACCAGTCGTAGTGCCGCGGGCGCCGTTCGGGGTCGTCGCGCCGCACGACGCCGTGGGCGCCGAAGGCGTCGCGCTGGCCCTGCGTGAGGGACAGCGGCGCGTCGACGTCGCGGCTGGCCTGCACGTACGCGAGCGCGGCGCCGAGCACGGGCAGCGACAGGCCGCGCTGCGCGCCGAGGGCCACGGCGCGGCGCAGGCCGCCGAGCGCGAGGTCGAGCTGGCGGGCGATCGCGCGGTCGGCGAGCAGCGTGTCGAGCGCGGGCTGACGTGCGTACGCGGCCATGATGTCGGGCAGCACGCGCGCGCGCAGGATGCAGCCGGCCGTCCACAGGCGCGCGACCTGCGCGAGGTCGAGCTGCCAGTCGAAGGCCGACGAGGCCGCGCGCATCAAGGCGAAGCCCTGCGCGAAAGCGACGAGGCGCGAGGCGAGCAGGGCGTCGTGCGCGACGTCGATCCAGCCCTCGTGCTCGCGCTCGGGCAGCGGCGCGGCGGCGGCGGGCGGCGCCAGCGCCGCGAGGCGCGCGCGCGCGGCCGGGTCGGACGAGATCACGCGGCTGTCGACGGCGGCGGACAGGCACGGCACGGCGACGCCGAGTTCGAGCGCGGCGCAGGCCGCCCAGCGCCCGGTCCCCTTCTGCCCGGCGGCGTCCGCGACGCGCAGCACGAGCGGGCCGCCGCCCTCGGGATCGCGCGCGGCGCGCAGGCGCGCGGCCAGCTCGACCAGAAAGCCCTGCAGCGGGCCGCCGTTCCAGCCGGCGAAGATCTCGGCGCAGCGCGGGGGCGCCAGGCCCAGCGGGCGGCGCAGCAGGTCCCAGGTCTCGGCGATCGCGGCGAGGTCGGCGTACTCGATGCCGTTGTGGACCATCTTCACGAAGTGGCCCGCGCCGCCGGGGCCGACGAGTCCGGCGCAGGTGCCGTGCTCGCTGCGCGCGGCGATGGCAGCCAGCGCCGGCGCGACGCGGTCCCACGCCGCGCGCTCGCCGCCGGCCATGAGCGCCGGGCCGTGCCGCGCGCCGTCCTCGCCGCCCGACACGCCGCAGCCGATGAGCGCGACGCCGGCCGCAGACGCGCGGCGCTGGCGCGCCTCGGTCTCCTTGAAATGCGCGTTGCCGCCGTCGACGAGCACGTCGCCGCGCTCGAGCAGCGGCAAGAGCGTGTCGAGCGAGGCGCTCGTCGCGGCGCCGGCCGGCACCATGAGCAGGATGCGCCGCGGCCGCGTGAGCGCCGCGACGAAGGCGGTCGGCGTGTCGGTCGCGCGCAGCCGTCCGTCGGCGCGGCCCGCGGCGAGCCGCGCGCTCGTGGCCGGCGTGCGGTTCCACAGCGCGACGCGCAGCTCGCGGTCGGCGAAGTTCTGCGCGAGCGCCGCGCCCATCGTCCCCAGGCCCCAGACGCCGATCTCGCAGGCCGCGCTCGTCATGGCCGCCATCCTATGCCGAGCGGAGCGCGCGGCGCGCGGCCCCGTGCCCGGTAGCGGGCTGCCACGGTCTGTTGTGGTCCGCCGCGGTCGGTGGCGGCGAACCGAATTCCACCTGTCACGCGCCCGTGGGCGATTCCGATTCCATCAGGACGGGTGCGCCGGACGGCCGCCCGTCGCGCCGGTCCTTCCCCGGCGCGCACCCCGTCCAACCTTCGAGGAACTCGATCCATGTCGCGCGCGTCCTTCCGGAACCTCTCCCTGGCCCTGTTCGCTCCCTGCGCCCTGACGGCGCTGCTCGCCGCGCCCGCCCCGGCGCAGGGCGGCGGGTTCACCGCGGGCGACATGTTCATCCACAGTGCCTCGGTCGACGACCCGGTGACCGGGCCGAGCGGCCCGTCGATCCCCGCGCTCATGCACGTCGACGTCTCGGCCGGCACGGCCTCCGTGTTCGTGCCGACCCTCGCCGGCGGGCAGGGGAGCGGCAGCGTCGTCTTCGACCCCTATCGCCAGCGCCTGATCTTCGACGGCAAGCTCGCGCCCTCGCCCGAACCCATCCGCCTGTGGGCCGTCGACGCGCTCGGCAACCTCGAGGCGCTGTACACCGTGAACCTCTCGCTCTCGGCCTTCGCGCCGACCGGCGACGGCCGGATCTACTTCCGCGCCGCGGGCAGCAGCTCGCCCTTCCGCTACCTCGACGCCTCCAACGACGTGCAGGTGCTGATGGACGACACGGGGACGGCGCCCTTCATCGTGGACGGAAACCAGGACTTCGACTTCCGCGGGATGATCTACGACGCGGGCACCAACGCGCTCCTCATTGCGCCCATCGGCAACGGCTTCTGCGCCGGCGGCGTCGTCAATCGCATCAACGTGCGCAAGCTGCCCCTCTCGGCGGACGGCACGCGCGTCGTCGGCCCGATCACCTGCGCGCAGTACGAGGTGAGCACGACCACCGAGGCGATGGCGGGCTTCAGCCACGGCCCGGCCGGGCAGATCGTGCTCGTCGTCGACACCAACACCAACCTCGAGGAGCCGCGCATGCTGCTCGTCGACCCGGTGAGCCTGGCCATCACGCCCTTCGCGAGCAACGGCCCGTACACCGGTGCGGCCGCGACGAACGCCGGCACCTGGTGCTCGGCGCTGAACCAGGTCGTGATCCTCGACACCGGTACGGACGTGCTGCGGTCGTTCTCCTCCGGCGCGACGGGCGCCGGCACGATCCTGGGCCTCGCGGGCTCGGTCTCGTCGACGGGCGCCTCGGCCGAGGCCGTCTCGATGGCGGAGGTGCCGCCCTCGCCGTGCAGCGGCGCCTGGATGGCGTACGGCGCGGGCCTGGCCGGCAGCGGCGCCTTCGTACCGCGTCTCGTCGGCGGCGGCTGCCCGGAGGTCGGCGGCGCGTTCACGCTGGGTTTCGACCGCGCGCTCGGCGCGGCAAGCGGCGTGCTCTTCGTCGGGTTGGCGCCGGCCGCCGTGCCCTTCAAGGGCGGCACCTTCCACGTCGGCGCGCTGCTGCTGTCGGTGCCGATGGCGGTCGGCGGGGCGCCCGGCGTGCCGGGCGTGGGCGCGCTCACGCTGCCCGCGACGCTGCCGGGCGATCCGCTGCTCGCCGGCGCCAGCGTCTACCTGCAGGTCGGCTTCATCGACGGCGGCGCGGTGGCCGGCGCCTCGCTGAGCAAGGGCCTGCGCATGACGATCGGCAACTGAGGGAGCCGGGACGACCGCTAGAGCGGCAGCAGTCGCGCCGCCTCGCGGTCGAGCAGCCAGGTGCCGTGGCGCGCGAGCTGGCCGGGCGCCGCGCGCGGGTGGCGGTTGCCGTGCAGCGCCTCGAAGACGGCCTCGGCCTTCTCGTAGCCCGAGACGAGCACGAGCAGCCGCCGCGCGGCGGCGATCACCGGAGGCGTGATCGTCAGCCGCGCATGCGGCGCGACCGGCGCGCGCGCCGCCGTCACCCGCCGGGCCGTCACGTCGAGCGCGCTCTCGCCGGGGAACAGCGAGGCGACGTGGCCGTCCGCCCCGAGGCCCAGCAGCAGCACGTCGGCGCGCTCGGGCAGGGCGGCCTCGGCGGCCCGCGCGGCGCGGCGCTGCTGCTCGGCGAGGCCCTCGCCGCCGGCGGCCTGCTCGCCGGGCGGCGGGAACATGCGGTGCAGGTGCGCGGCCGGCACGGCGCCGCCGATCACGAAGCAGGCGTGCAGCAGCGCGCCGTTGCTGGCCTCGTGGTCGGGCGGCACGCAGCGCTCGTCGCCGGTGTGCAGGTGCACGGCGCGCCAGTCGACGTCGTGCCGGCGCGCGAGCAGCGCGTAGGCCATCCGCGGCGTGCGCCCGCCGGCCAGCACCGCGTCGGCGCGCCCGCGCTCGGCGATCGCCGCCGCGAGCCCCTCCGCCATCACGTCCGCCGCCGCCTGCGCGAGCGCCGCCTCGTTCGGGAAAACGCGCATGTCGCCCGCCATGGGCGCATCGTAACGGGGCGGGCGGCCGTCCGCTCCGCCCCGCCCTCACATCGGCGTGCGCGCGACCTTCTCTCCCAGCTCGCGCACGAGCATCAGCGCAGCCGTGCCGTAGTAGGCGTGCAGCTCGGCCACCATCTCGCCCTGCGCGACGACCGGGTCGGTCGCGACGAGCCGCCGCGCCTCCTCGAGGTCGCTCGTCGCGAGGACGAACAGGCCGCGCCAGCCGTCCACGCCGTCGAGCGGGCCGGCCAGCACGAGCTGGCCCTCCTGCGCGAGGCGCTTCATGTTCGCGAAGTGCCCCGCGAACATCGCGTCGCGCTCGGGCCCGTCGGGGACGCGCCGCGGCCCGGTCTTGAGGATCACGAGCACGTAGCTGCGCATGCCGCGTTCGTCGGCGCCGACCTGCGCCGCCAGCTCGGCGTCGAAGGCGGGGTTGGTCGACGGCGGCGGGGCCGGCGCGGCGCAGCCACCCGCGAGCGCCAGTGCGATCGCGGAGCAGCCGAGGGTGGCGAAGAACCTCATGGCGACCTCACTCCGAACCGGGGGCGTAAGGGGTCAGCGGCAGCGGCTCGCCCTCGGGCCGCTCCCAGGCGTCGAGCAGCGGCTGCACGAAGGACCAGCAGCGTTCGATCTCGTCGCGCCGCAGGAACAGCGTCGCGTCGCCGCGCAGCGCGTCGAGCAGCAGGCGCTGGTAGGCGTCGGCGGGCGGGCAGGGGAAGGCCTCGTCGTAGCGGAAGTCCATCGCGACGGTGGCGACGTCGAGCGACTCGCCCGGGCGCTTGGCGGCGAAGCGCAGCCAGATGCCCTCGTCGGGCGCGATGCGCAGCACGAGCACGTTGGGCTCGACGCGCCGGCAGACCTCGTCGCTGCCGAACAGGCACAGCGGGATCGGCTGGAAGCGGATCACGACCTCGGTGCGCCGCTCGGCGAGGCGCTTGCCGGTGCGCAGCACGAAGGGCACGCCCTGCCAGCGCCAGTTGTCGATGCGCACGTCCAGCTCGACGCGCGTCGGCGTGCGCGAGCCCGGCGCGACGCCCGGTTCGGCGCGGTAACCCTGGTACTGCCCGAAGCGCGCGGCCGCGCCGACCTCGGCCGGCACGAGCGTCCGCAGCGACCGGAACAGCGCCACGCGCGCGTCGCGCACGTCGTCGGCGCGGAAGGTGATCGGCAGTTCCATCGCGATCGTGGCCAGCACCTGCAGCAGGTGGTTCTGCACCATGTCGCGCACGACGCCGACCTCGTCGTAGAAGGCGCCGCGCCCCTCCACGCCCAGCGTCTCGCTGGCCGTGATCTCGACGCGGTCGATGTACTTGCGGTTCCAGAGCGGTTCGAAGAGCGCGTTGCCGAAGCGGAACACCAGGATGTTCTGCACCGTCTCCTTGCCGAGGAAGTGGTCGATGCGCAGCACCTGGCTCTCGTGCAGCGTCTCGGCCAGCTGCGCGTTGAGCGCGCGCGCCGAAGTCAGGTCGTGGCCGAAGGGCTTTTCGAGGACGACGCGGCTCCACGGCGCACCCGCCGCGTGCTCGCCCGCGCTCGGCGGATGCAGCAGGCCCGCGCCGCGCAGCCCGGCGAGCAGCGCCGGCACGGCGTCGGGCGGCGTGGCGAGGTAGAAGAGCCGGTTGCCGCGCGTGCCGAGGCGCTCCTCGAGGGCGCGCAGCTCGCGCGCGAGCAGCGCGGGGCCCGTCTCGCTCTCGAAGTCGGCCCGCGCGAAGTGGATGCGTTCGGCCAGCCGCGCCCAGCCGGCCTCGTCGACGGCGCGCTGTCCGGGCGCGGGCGCGAGCGCGCTGCGCAGCCGGCCGCGCAGGGCCTCGACGTTCTCGGGGCGGCGGCTCACGCCCAGCACGGCGAAGCGCTCGGGCAGCAGCCCTTCGCGCTGCAGCGCGAACAGCGCGGGGATCAGCTTGCGATGCGCGAGGTCGCCCGAGATGCCGAAGATCACCAGCACGCAACCCTCGGTGGCGCGCGCCGGGGCGGCCGGCGCGGGCGCGCGCCCCTCGCCGGGGCCCGTTCCGGGCACGCTCACGCTCGCCGAGGGCCGCTGGCGTTCCATGGCGGGGCATCGTAGCGGGGGCCGGAGAAAACTTTGCGTCGCGCGCCCCCGGATCGCGCCGCGGGCCGTATGCTCGCGGCCATGTTGCGCGGCGCGCTGGCCCTGCTCCTGCTCGGCGCCTCCCTGCAGGCGCAGTTCTCCGACTTCGTCTGGACGCACGAGGGCGACCCGGCGGGCAGCAGTTCGGTGAGCGCCGACCTGCTGCACATCGTCTCGCCGGCGCAGAGCGCCTGCACGAGCGGCGAGACGTGGGCGTATCTCACGACCGTCGCACCGGCCTCAGGCACCGTCTCGGCGCACTACTTCTTCGACAACCAGGACGGCGGCTTCGGCTGGTGGACGGCGGAGGACCCCGTCTACCTGGTCGACGGCGTCGTGACCTTCGTCGGCCCCGGCGAGTTCTTCGACACGTGGGAGGGCGACGTCAGTTTCCACGTCGAGGCGGGGCAGAGCTTCGGCTTCGGCGTGCAGTCGATCGACTGCGACTTCGGCCCGGGCGTGCTCGACGTCACGGACTTTCTGTTCGCGGCCGACGTCTGGCAGGACCTCGGCCACGCGCTGCCCGGCAGCGCCGGCGACCCGCTGCTCGTCGGCCTCGGCACGCTGCAGCCGGGCACGCCCTTCGACTTCAGCCTCGTGGACGCCCAGCCGCTCGCGCCGGCCTGGCTGTTCGTCGGGCTCGCGACGCTCAACGCGCCCTTCAAGGGCGGCGTGCTCGTGCCGCAACCCGGTCCGCCGGGCCTGCTGCTCGGCTTCACGACCAGCCCGGCCGGGCGCATCGTCCTCGCGGGCAACTGGCCGGCCGGCGTGCCCGCCGGCACGCTGCTCGTGATGCAGTACTGGATCGTCGACGCCGCCGGCCCGGCCGGATTCTCGGCGAGCAACGCGGTCTCGGCGAGCGCGCCGTAGTCGACGGAGCGCAGCGCGCGCGGCGCGCCCCGCGTTGGCCTGCCGCCGCGCGTCTTTCCTACGATGGGGACGATGCGCGCCGCGGCGCGGCGCGCGCGCCCGAGCCCCGCATGCCCAGGAGGAGCGAGATGTCCAAGACCGCCAAGTCCAGCCAGGCCACGGTGGCCGCGCTCTCGACGCTGCTCGCGAGCAGCTACACGCTGTACCTCAAGACGCACAACTACCACTGGAACGTCACCGGGCCGATGTTCACGACGCTGCACACGCTGTTCATGACGCAGTACACCGAGCTGGCGCTGGCGATCGACGAGATCGCCGAGCGCATCCGCTCGCTGGGCGAGTACGCGCCGGGCAGCTACAGCGCCTTCGAGAAGCTGAGCCACGTCGACGAGGAGAACGGCCACCCGACGGCGACGAAGATGATCGCGATCCTCGTCGAGGACCAGGCCACGATCGCGAAGAACGCGCGCGCCGTGATCAAGGCCGCCGAGGCCGCCGGCGACCAGGCCACCGTCGACCTGGCCACGCGCCGCCTCGACGTCCACGAGAAGCACGCCTGGATGCTGCGCAGCCACCTCGAGTAGGGGGCGGGCGGCGCGGCGCGCGGTTAGACTCCTGGTCGTCCCGAGGGAGCGGCGTGGATGAGTGCAGTTGGCGGTCCGAGTGATTCCGGCTCCGAAGCTGATCGATCCACATTCCTGCTCGACGATGATGTGGCCTTCGAGGCGTGGTGCACGCGGCATCCCGAGCGTGCGTCGGCCCTGCGGCGCTTGCGCACTCAGTGGCGCGCCGTCATGGGTTTGACCAGTGAATCAGCCACGGCGCTTGAGCCGCCTGCAAACTCGCTGGGCGCGCGGCTCCGGGAGCAGTTCGGCACAGACGTCGATCCGGGCATCACGCTCGATCCACCGGAGATGGCCACGAGTCCGGAGGACTTCTCAAGCCGCTTCCTGAAGCAGCTTGCGGAGCATTCGGACAGGAGTTGGCGTTACCGATTGCGCGGGGAAGTGGCTCAGGGCGGGCAAGGTGCCGTGCTTCACGTCTGGGACAGCGAACTGCGCCGGAACCTCGCGATGAAGGTGACCCTCGGGCGCATCCCGTCGCCACAGCAGCGGCTGCCAGCGGAGGCTGATGCCACGCCACCGGTCACGCGGCAACAGGTCGCGAGGTTTCTCGAGGAGGCGCTCGTCACTGGCCAGCTCGATCATCCCGGCATCGTGCCCGTGCACGAATTGGGCCTCGATGCGACGGGGCGGGTCTTCTTCACGATGAAGCTCGTGCGCGGCGAGGACCTTCGTGCCGTTCTTCAGCGGGTACACCGCGGCGAGAGCGGCTGGACCGTAACGCGCGCGCTCGGTCTGCTCCTGCGCGCTTGCGAAGCCATGGCCTATGCACACGACAAGGGAGTCATCCATCGCGATCTCAAGCCGGCCAACATCATGGTCGGCCGGTTCGGTGAGGTTTACGTGATGGACTGGGGTCTGGCGCGGGTGCTCGGGCGCCCGGACACGCGTGACCTGCGGCTGCGCCCCGACGCTGCGACGACGACAGTGTTGCACAGCGAGCGACATGTTGCCGCTGATGACGCCTCGCCACTGGTCACGATGGAAGGCGATGTGGTGGGTACGCCCGCCTACATGCCTCCGGAGCAGGCGCGTGGGCACATCGAGGAACTGTCGCCCGCAGCGGATGTGTACGCGCTCGGCGCCATCCTCTATCACCTTCTCTCTGGACACATGCCCTTCGTCCTTGAGGGTGCCCAGAACGGACCGCGGCGCGTGCTTGCGCGCCTCGAGCAAGGGCCGCCCGCGCCTCTGCATGAGCGGGCGCCAGGCGCCCCAGCCGAACTCATCGCAATCTGCGAGCGGGCGATGGCTCGCGACGCGCGAGACAGGTACGCGAGCGTCATCGATCTGGCCGAAGACCTTCGCGCCTATGTCGAGCAACGCGTCGTCAAAGCCTACGAGACCGGTGCGGTGGCCGAGTTGCGCAAGTGGATCGTTCGAAATCGTGCCCTTGCGACCGCGATGGTGGCCGTGGTCGTGCTGCTCGCGGCCGGGTTTGCGGGGCTCGCATGGTTGTCGGGCGACCTTGCGACCGCGAACGAAGTCTTGGCGACCCGGTCCGACGAACTCACCGTGGCACTCAGGCGGGAATCGGAGGCAAGCAGCCTTGCCGAGCAGCGACGTGTCCTGGCTGAGGCCGAACGTGACCGCGCACGGTGGCGGTCGTGGTTGGCTCTGGCCCACATGGAGTTTGCGGAGGATCCCGAGATGCGCGCCATGATCCTGCGCGAGGTACCGGCCTCGGATGACGAGTTCTTCGCCCGCCGTGCTGCAGAGTCAACGCGCGCGGAGTATCGTCGAGTTGCGACGCTTCGCGGGCACACGAATCAGGTGAACGGCGCTGTGTGGAGCCCGGATGGTTCGCGCATCCTGACGATCTCGGACGACATGACGGCACGATTGTGGCGCGCCGACGGATCCGGCGAGTCCACCGCTCTCGTTGGTCACACCGACGCCGTGACGGCCGCCAACTGGAGTCCCGACGGGACTCGTATCGTCACGACTTCCGACGACTTGACCGCCAGAGTGTGGAGCGCGGCAAGTGGCATGGAGTTGTCCGTACATCAAGGCCACGAGAAACGCTTGAGTGCTGCGGCATGGAGCCCTGATGGCGCGCGAATCGCAACGGCGTCGTTGGACCACACGGTACGAATCTGGAAAGTTGAAGCGGGGGGCGGTGAACCGCTCGTGCTCATCGGGCATGAGGACTACGTGAACAGCGTTGCGTGGAGTCCCGACGGGGCTCGCGTCGTCACGGCATCCGATGACGGCACCGCGCGCGTGTGGTCGGCGGACGGCAGTCACGTCGTGCTGCTGCGTGGGCACGGGAATTCAGTCAAGTGCGCGGCGTGGAGTCCGGACGGGAAGCACATCGTCACGGCCTCCGACGACAGCACAAGCCGTGTATGGGATGCCGTCGGCGGGAGTGAATTGGCCGTATTGGCCAGCTCCGAAGGGGGCGTTCGGACCGCGGAGTGGAGCCCGGACGGGACACGCATCGTCACGACGGCCGGCGACGACACGATGCGCATCTGGAGCATGGATGCCGGCGCCGATCAGAACTGGATGTACTACCACGACCACGGCGTGAATGCCGCCGTGTGGAGCCCTGACGGAAACTACATCGTGGCGGTCTTTGATGACGGAATCGCGAAGCTGTTCCGCTCGAACAGCACCGACACGCAGATCGTTCTGAGAGGGAGCGGTCGGGCCATGCAGTCGGCTGCGTGGAGTCCGGACGCTACCCGTATCGTCACGACCTCCGCGGATGAGACGGCAGTCGTGTGGAGCGTTGACGGAACGAGTGAGCCTGCGGTTCTGCGAGGGCACGAGAGCACGGTCTCATGTGCTGACTGGAGTCCGGACGGGACGCACATCGCGAGCGCTTCCATGGACGGCAGCATCCGCGTCTGGCGAGCCGCAGGCGAACACCTGTCGTATTGGTGGCGTGGTCACGAGGGTTGGGTGAACTCTGTTGCGTGGAGTCCGGATGGCTCGCGACTCTTGACGGCGTCCATGGACAAGATGGCCAGCATCTGGACTGTCGGCAGCGATCAGGATCCCGTGCAATTGCAGCATGCCGACGCCGCGAGCCATGCATCGTGGAGCCCCGATGGCACCCGCATCGTGACTGTGGCGGGAAACGCAGCGTTCGTGTGGCAAGCCGACGGCGGCGGCGAGCCTCTCGTGTTGAGCGGGCACGGCGACCGGCTGGTCTCAGCTGCCTGGAGCCCGGATGGAAGGCGCATCGTGACGGCGTCAATGGACTGCACCGCGCGCGTGTGGCACGCGGAGTCCGGACGCGAAGTCACCGTCCTGGAGGGCCACGTCTTCGGAGTGCTGTCAGCAGCCTGGAGTCCGGACGGAACTCGGATTGCCACGGCCTCCGCGGACAATTCGATGCGGATATGGCGAGCCGACGGCCGTGGAGCCACGACCATTCTGCGCGGACATGAGGGCCCGGTGTACTCCGTTGCCTGGAGTCCTGACGGGTCACGAATCGTGACCGGCTCTGCAGATCGAACTGCTTGCATCTGGGCCGCCGACGGCAGCGGCACGCCCGTTGTCCTGCGTGGACACCCCGGGTGGGTGCTCTGCGCCGCGTGGAGCCCGGATGGAACGCGAGTCGTGACCGCCTCCAACGACGGAACTGCGCGCATCTGGACTCCCGACTGGCCCGCGCTTAGAGCCCGGCTCTGGGAGATCGTCCCCGACGTATTGTCGGCCGATGAGCGCGTCGAGTTTCTGGACGAGACCGAGGACCGAGCGGCGGCGGCTTGGGTCCGCCAGCAAGCGGAGCGCGACGCGCGCCTCGAGCGACGGAAGTAGAATGCGGTTCGCTGATGCCGCCGCGGCTCAGTCGAGTTCGCCGACCGAGAAGCCGACCTGCACCGAGGAGTGGGCCCAGAGCGCGGTGGGGAAGGCGTAGACGCCCGACCAGACGAAGGCCTCGGCGCCGCCGCTCGCGCGGCGGGCGTGGCGCACGAAGACCCAGCTCGTGCCGGCCCGATCGTCGATGCCGACGACGAGCGAGTGCAGGCCCGGGTCGGAGAGCGCGAGCAGCAGCTCCGCGCCGTCCTCGCTGAAGACCAGGCAGGTGGGCGAGGGCGCGGCGGACGCGTCCGCGCCGTCGAGGGGTAGCGCGACCGAGGTCGCGAGGCACAGACCGAGCAGCGTGCTGAAGAGGTGGTGCATGACTGGCACCTCCGTCCGCCCGTGAGAGCGTGGCGCCATGGGCCGTCGAGCGGGAGCGGCGCATGGCCGAATGCTCCTCTGCTTCGTTGCGGCGGTCGCGCGGGCGGGCCGCCGACGGTGTCGACTCTCGGGTGCGCCCTCCCCTTCGTCGCGGCGCGCGAGACGACTTGAGCGCGAAACGGGATTTCTTCTCGGACACGCGCCGACGGGCAGCCAGGGCCCGAACGCGGCTCGATCAGGGTGCGCCCGGGCCGGCCTCCGAGGCCCGCAGCGCGGCCTCGATGCCCGCCAGCTTGGCGCGCCGGGCGCCCGCCTCGGGGGCGTCGGCCGGCGTGCGCGCGACGAGTTCGGCGGCCAGCGCCTGCGCCTCGCCGAGCCGGCCGTCGTCGCGCGCCAGGCTCGCGAGACTCGAGAGCGCGGCGAGCACCGGACGGGCATCGGCGGCGGGCCGGTCGCGGTCGCCCGCGACGATCGCGCGCCAGTGCTGCTCGGCCAGCTCGATGCGCCCCACGCTGTGCTCGAGCAGCGCCAGGCCGTTGCGCGCATAGAGCGCGGCCGGCTCGGCGTCCGGGCCGCGCTGCAGCAGCAGCGCCAGCGCCTGCTCGAGCAGCGGACGCGCCATGTCGTCGCGTCCGCGCTGCCGGTAGAAGTCGCCGAAGTTGTGCATCGTCGTGAGCGTGTCGAGGTGCGCCGGGCCGAGCAGCTGCCGCTGGCGTTCGAGCGCAAGCCGGAACAGCCGCTCGGCCTCGAGATCGAGCGCGCGCGCCTTGTCGAGCTGGCGCAGAGCGGTCGCGCGTCGGCCCAGGCGGTCGTCGAGCAGCGCGACGGCGTGCTGCAGCTGCAGGCGGTCGTACTCGGGCAGCAGCACGGCGGCGGCGAAGGCCGACTCCAGCAGCGGCGCGGCCTCGTCGAGCCGGTCGCGATCGAGCAGGAACTGTCCCAGCGACTGGCGCGCGAGCACGACGTGCTCGGTGGGGCGGCGGTCGGGCGCCAGGCGCTCGCAGCCGGCCAGATAGTCGCGCAGGTGCCGCTCGGCCTCGGCGACGCGCCCCTCGGCGGCGCGCAGCAGGCCCAGCTCGCCGACGACCGCCAGGGAGAGCAGGTCCGGCTCGACGCCGCGCGCCGACAGCGCGGCGAGGGCGCCGCTCGCGAGCGCGTCGGCCGACGCGAACTCGCGGCGCAGGCGGTGCACGCGCGCCAGCTCGAGCGCGCTGAAGACGGTGTGCTCGTCCTGCGCGCCGAAGGCCTGTTGCGCGATGCCGTGCGCGGCGGCGAGCTGCTCCTCGGCCGGGGCGAGCAGGCCAAGGTTGCGGTAGCCGCGGCCGATGCGCGCCAGCAGCTGCCAGCGCACGACGGGCTGCGCGCTGAGCGAGGCGACGACCTGCGCGCCGCGGTCGAGCACCTCGGCCGGCTGCAGCAGCTCGCCCGCGCCCGGATGCAGCGGGTCGACGTTGCCGAGCACCTCCTCGAGCATCGCGACGACGTCGCGCGCGGTGCGGCTCTCGGCCGCGGCGCGCAGCCGCTCGGCCTCGGCCTGCGCGAGGGCCGCGACCGTGGCCTCGCCGGCGCGCCGCTCGGCCTCCCAGGCCTCGGCGAGGCGCTCGCGCGCCTGCTCGGCCAGGCGCTTGTCGGCGCGCGTGTCGATCCACAGCCAGGTCACGACGCCCAGCGCGAGCAGGCCGACGAGGCTCGCGGCCGAGGTGCCGGGGTGGCGGCGCGCCCACTTGGCCGCGCGCGTCGGCAGGCGCGGCGGGCGCGCCAGGATCGCGTCGCCGTCGAGGTGCCGGCGCAGGTCGGCCGCGAGCGCGCCGGCGGTGGCGTAGCGGCGCGCGGGCAGCTTCTCGATCGCGTGCAGGCAGATGACCGACAGATCGCGCGGCACGTGGGGGTTGAGGCGGCGCGGGTCGGGCGGGTCGTCCTGCACGATCGCGGCCAGCAGGCGCTCGCGGTCGCCGGCGAAGGGGCGGCTCAGCGTGAGCGCCTCGTAGAGCGTCGCACCCAGCGAGAAGACGTCGGTGCGGCGGTCGAGCGCGCTCCGCTCGCCGCGCACCTGCTCGGGGCTCATGTAGAAGGGCGTGCCGGCCAGATCGCCGGTGTGCGAGAGCGAGAGTTCGTCCTGCACGAGCGCCAGGCCGAAGTCGGCGACCTTGGGCTGGCCGTCCTCGCTGAGCAGGATGTTGAAGGGCTTGACGTCGCGGTGCACGACGCCGGCCTCGTGCGCGGCGTGCAGCGCCTCGGCGACGCGCGCGAACAGTTCGGCCATGCGCGTGGGCCAGTCGCGCGGCAGTTCGGGCAGGCGGCGCGCCTCGTCGAACAGGTCGGCCAGCGTGCGCCCGCCGGGCACGAGTTCCTGCGCGATCCAGTGCACGCCGTCGGTCGTGCCGACCGCGTGCACGGTGACGAGCCCGACGTGGTTGAGCCGTCCGCCGGCCTCGGCCTCGCGGCGGAAGCGCTGCAGGCCGTCCTCGTTGAACGCGAGCCGGTTGCTCAGCAGCTTGAGCGCGACCAGGCGCCCCAGCGACTCCTGACGCGCCTCGTAGACCTCGCCCTGGCTGCCCTTGCCCAGTCGGCGCAGGAGCGTGAAGTCCCCCAGCCGGCGCCCGGCGACCGCATCGCTCTCCTGCGGCTCTGCCATCCGACCCTCCGCGAAAGGTCGTGCGGCGGGTCGTGCCCGACCCGTCGCGCACGATGGTAGCAGCGCGCCGCGCCGCCGGGCAGCGCCAAGGCGGCTTACAATCGCCCCCGAACGGCCCTCCCGGAGGACGCGCCGATGACCGCGATCGCCTTGCGCCCGCGCCGCGGCGAGGCCGTCGACTCGCAGCGGCGCGCGGCCGCGCTCGCCGAGCTGGCCGCCCTGCTCAAGCTGGCCTACTCGGGCGAACTGGCGGCGGCGCTGGCGTATCGGGGGCATGCGCGCTCGGTGCGCGACGAGGACGAGCGCGCGCGCATCCTGCAGATCGAGGCCGAGGAGCTGCATCACCGCGAGCGGCTCGGGCAGATGCTGGCCGAACTCGGCGAGCGGCCCGACGCGCGCCTCGAGCGGCGCGCGCGGCGCATCGGGCACGTGCTGGCGCTGCTGTGCCGCCTCGGCGGCTGGCTCGTGCCGATGTACGGCGCGGGCCGGCTCGAGAGCCGCAACGTCCGCGAGTACGAGACGGCGGCGCGGCACGCGCGCGACGGCGGCCGCGGCGAGTGGGTCGACGAGCTGCTCGTGATGGCCGAGGTCGAGTGGGAGCACGAGGCCTACTTCCGCGAGCGCGTGCTCTCGCATCGGCTGGGGCGCCGGCTGCCGATCTGGACCGCGCCGCCGCCCAAGGCGAGCATCCGCGCGAGCTACGCGAGCGAGGTTGCCGAGGTGGTCGGGTTCGTCGGCCGGGCCGCGCGCGTGCCGTTCGACGGTCGCGGCCTGCCGGTGTGATTCTGCCGCCGGCCGTGCGAATCATGGGGGCGTGTCGAACCCGGCGCTGACCGATCGCTTCCTGACGCGGCTCGACGAGCACCGGAGGATCCTGTTCAAGGTCGCCGGCGCGTATGCCCGGCAGGCGGACGAGCGCGAAGACCTCGTGCAGGAGATGGTGCTGCAGCTCTGGCGGGCCTGGCCGAAGTACGACGAGCGCCGGCCCTTCCCGACCTGGATGTACCGGATCGCGCTGAACGTCGCGATCTCGCACGGGCGCGGGCTGCGGTCGGGCGCCGGCGTGCGGCCGCGAGACGACGGCGGGCAGGCGATCCTGCAGCTCGCGGCGCCGGTCGAGCCCGACACCTCCGCGCGCGACGAGGACCTCGCGCGCCTGCAGCGCTTCATCGTCGGGCTGCCCGAACTCGATCGCGCGCTGCTGCTGCTGCACCTCGACGGGCAGCGCTACGAGGACATCGCCGAGGTCCTCGGCCTCTCGACCAGCAACGTCGGCACGAAGCTCAACCGCCTCAAGCTGCGCCTGCGGCGCGACTGGGACACCCTCTCGACAGCGGAGACACGCGATGGAACTCGATGACCTGCAGGCGGCCTGGGCCGCGCGCGACCGCAAGCTCGACGCGAGCCTGCGCCTGAACACGGCCCTGCTGCGCCGCTCGGTGCTCGGGCAGGCGCGCTGGGCGCTGCGGCGGATGGCCTTCGGGGTGGTCTGCAACGTCGCGCTCGACGCGGCGGCGCTGCTCTGGCTGGGCTCGTTTCTCGCCGACCATGTCGGCGAGCTGCGCTACTTCGCGCCGGCGCTCGCGCTGCACCTCGGGCTGGTGGCCTCGCTGGCCTGCGGCGTGCGGCAGCTCGTGCTGCTGGCGCAGTTCGACGAGGGCGCGCCGGTGCTGGCGCTGCAGGCCCGGCTCGAGTCGCTGCGCATCGCCCGCCTGCGCGAACTCAAGTGGACGCTGCTGCTTGCGGCGCTGGCCTGGCCGGCGTTCCTGATCGTCGTTGCCAAGGGCCTCGCCGGCCTCGACGCGCTGGCCTTCGGCACGACCGCCTGGTGGCTCGGCAACGTCGCCGTCGGCCTGGCCGCGCTGCTCGCCGGCCTGTGGGCCTGCCGTCGCCTCGCCGAGCGCGTGCCGCACTCGCCGCGCCTGCAGAAGCTGCTGCGCGACCTGTCCGGCTCCAACCTGGAGGCCGCCCAGGCGCGCCTCGCCGCGCTCGCCGCGTACGAGCGCGAGGCGGAGGTGCATACGCCGACCGTACACTGAGCATTCGCTCCGCCCGGAAGGCGTGAACATGCCGAGCCATCCGTGCCGCTGACCCCCAGCCATGCCGCCGCGGCCTGGCCGCTGGCCGCGCTGCTGCCGGCGCTGCCGCTCTCGGCCCTCGTCGTCGGCACGATCGTGCCCGACCTCGAGTATCTGCTGATCCTCTCGCCCAGGCGCTGGATCTCGCACTCGCCGACGGGGCTGTTCGTCTTCTGTCTGCCGCTGGGCCTCGCCACGTGGTGGGCCTGGGAGGCGCGCGTGCGTCGGGCGCTGCTCGCGCGGCTGCCCGCGCCGTGGGCGGGTGCGCTGGCGGCGGCCCGCGCGCCGGACGCGCGCGGCGCCCTGCTCGCGGCCCTCGGCGTGCTGCTCGGCGCGGCGAGCCACATCGCCTGGGACAGTTTCACGCACAAGCACGACTGGGGCGTGCAGACCTTTCCGTGGCTGGCGCAGCCGGTGCCGCTGCTGGGCCGCCCGCTGCACAACGTGCTGCAGCACGGCAGCACGCTCGCCGGCGGCCTGGTCGTGCTGCTGTGGGTCAGGCGCTGGCGCGATCGGCAGAGGCCCGCCGTGCGCGCCAGCACCGGCGCGGCCTTCCGCGCGGTCCTGCCGCTCGGCGCGCGCCTGCTGGCCCTCGCCGCGCTCGCCGGACTCGCCAACGGACTGCGCGTGCTCGAGCGCGGGCCCGGCTGGGTGGCGGCCTTCGCGCTCATCGGCGGCATGGCGGGCTTCGCACTGGCGCTGCTGGGCCTGGGGCTGCGGCACCGCGCCACCGACGCGCCGTAGTCGCCTCGGTCGCGCGCCGCGCGGACTTCCCGCTATGCTGGCCGCCTCTTTCGGCCGGGAGCCACCGATGACCTCGTTCCGCACCCTTGGAGCGGCCGCCCTGCTGGGCGCCGTGCTCGCCCTCATGAACACCGCCGCCCGCGCGCAGGACCTGCAACTCCCCTTCGAGAAGCACGTGCTCGACAACGGGCTGCAGGTCGTGATCCACGAAGACCACAGCGACCCGGTCGTGGCCGTGTTCGTCGTCTACCACGTCGGCAGCGGCCGCGAGGAGGTCGGGCGCAGCGGCTTCGCGCACCTGTTCGAGCACCTGATGTTCCAGGGCAGCGCGAACGTCGGCGACGACCAGCACTTCAAGATCGTCAGCGAGGCCGGCGGCACGCTCAACGGCACGACCAACCGCGACCGCACCAACTACTTCGAGACGCTGCCCTCCAACCAGCTCGAGACGGCGCTGTGGCTCGAGGCCGACCGCATGGGCTTTTTGCTGCCCGCGATCACGATCGAGAAGCTCGACAACCAGCGCGACGTCGTGAAGAACGAGCGCCGCCAGAACTACGAGAACGTCCCGTACCGCCGCGCCGAGGCTCCCGTCATGGCGGCGCTGTACCCGGCCGAGCACCCCTACAGCTGGCTGACCATCGGCAGCCACGAAGACCTCACGGCCGCCAGCCTGGAGGACGTGCACGCCTTCTTCCGCCGCTGGTACGGCCCCAACAACGCCACGCTCGCGATCGGCGGCGACGTCGACCCGGCGGCGGCCCTCGCGCTCGTCGAGAAGTACTTCGGCTCGATCCCGCGCGGGCCCGAGGTGGCGCGCCCGACGCCGCGCCCCGTCACGCTGGCGAGCACGACGCGGCTCGTCGTCGAGGACGAGGTCAAGCTGCCGCAGATCGACATCGTCTGGCCGACCGTGCCGCACGGCCACGCCGACGAGGCGGCCCTCGACCTGCTCACGGCCGTGCTCTCGGCCAACAAGTCGGCGCTGCTCGACCGCGCGCTGACCGTCGACGAGGTGCTCGCGACGCAGGTCACGGCCTGGCACCAGGCCGGCGAGCTGGCCGGCGAACTGCGCGTCTCGGTGCGCAGCGCGCCCGGCGTCAGCCTCGACACCCTCGAGGCGCGCGTGCGCGGCATCCTGGCGAAGCTCGCCGTCGACGGCGTCGACCCGGCGCAACTGCAGCGCCAGAAGAACCGCCACGAGGCGCGCGTGATCAACCAGTTCGAGACGGTCTCGGCGCGCACCTCCGCGCTGGCCGAGGCCAACGTGTTCGACGGCGACCCGGCGGCCGCGACGCGCTCGCTCAAGCAGATCATGGCCGTCACGCCCGAGCAGGTGCTCGCCGCCCTGCGGCGCTACGTGCTCGACCGGCCGGCCGTCATCGCCTCGATCGTGCCGCGCGGGCACCTCGAGCTGGCCGCCAGCGGCCGCACCGAAGGGCAGCAGCTCGCCGAGAGCGGCCTCGATCGCAGCGCGCGCCCGGCCGCCGGCCCCGAGCCGGGCTTCCGCGCGCCGGCCATCTGGCACGAGAGCTGGGGCAACGGCGTGGCGCTCACCGGCACGAAGTACACCGAGCTGCCGCTCGTGACGCTCTCGCTCTCGATGCCCGGCGGGCGGCTGCGCGACGAGGCCGACACGGCCGGCCTAGCCTCGCTGACCGCCGAGCTGATGAACGAGGGCACCACCGAACTCGACACGCTGGCCTTCGCCGACGCGCTCGACGAGCTGGGCGCGAGCCTTTCGGTGCGCGCCGACGACGACGAGCTGCACGTCTCGCTGCGCACCCTCGAGCGGCACCTGCCGCGCGCGGCCGCCCTGCTGCAGGACGTCGTGCGCCGCCCGCGCTTCGACCCGGCCGACTTCGAGCGCCTCAAGCGCCAGCGCCTCGCGGCCCTCGCCACGCGCGGCGACTCCATCCGCTCGATCACCGAGCGCGCCTGGGACCGCGTGCAGTACGGCAAGGACCAGCCCGCCGGTTGGCCCGGCGCCGGCACCGAGCAGAGCGTCGCCAACCTCACGCTCGACGACGTCCAGGGTTTCTGGCAGCGGCACGTCGTGCCGACCGGCGCGCGCCTCGTCGCCGTCGGCGACGTCGACGCCGCCGCGCTGCGCGAACTGCTCCCCGAGCTGGCCGGCGACTGGCGCGGCGAGCCCCTGCCGCCGCTGGCCGAGGGCCCGCGGCCGCGCGCGAACGGCACGCGCATCTACCTCGTCGACAAGCCCGGCGCCCCGCAGTCCGAGATCCGCATCGGGCACGCCGGCATCCCCTCGACCGCCGACGACTGGTATCCGCTCAGCGTCATGAACTACGTGCTGGGCGGCGCCTTCAGCTCGCGCATCAACATGAACCTGCGCGAGGACAAGGGCTACACCTACGGCGCGCGCAGCGGCTTCTCGGGCGGCCTGCGCCCCGGCACCTTCACCGCCAGCGCCGGCGTGCGCACCGACGTCACGGCCGAGTCGGTGGCCGAGTTCATGAAGGAGCTGGCCGCGATCCGCGACGGCGTCACCGACGCCGAGCGCGCCTTCGCCGCCGACGCGCTGCGCCAGGCCGCCTCGCGGCAGTACGAGTCGGTCGGCGCCCTCGCCGGCATGCTCGACGCCATCAGCGCGCTCGGCTACCCCGACGACTACGTCGCCCAGCGCCTCGCGCGGCTCGGCCGGCTCACGTCCGACGACCTGTCGCGCATGGCGCGCGAGTACGTCAACCCCGACGCGATGTCGATCCTCGTCGTCGGCGACGCCGCCAAGGTGCGCGAGCCGCTCGCGGCGCTCGGCTACGGCGAGCCGATCGAGCTGGACATCGACGGCAATCCGGTCGATGGGGCGGGGAGCTGAGGGCAGCGAGGCCGGGAATCCCCTCGCCTCCGGCCACGTGACGCCTCCGGCTCGCGGACCCCCGGCCGCGCCGCCCGGAGAGCGCTCGCTTCGCCTCGGGGGGGGAGGGCGCGCGCGATAGTCCAATCAGGGTGATGCGACGTGGGAGCGACGCGATGTGCGGCGCTTGTCGGTCCCAAAGCCTGCGCCTACGATGGCCGCGCATCGCAGGGAGAAGCGAGTGGGCCTGAGGACGTCGCGGAGAGCGAGGGAGCTCGGTTGTCGCAACACCGCCGCGTTGGAGTCGGCACTGCGCCACGGCACCGGGCAGAGGTGCGTTGTCGAGACGCGTGCATCGGTGACTACCGCGCGCACCGAGGGGTGACGATCCGTGCTGGTGAAGCAGACTTCGGTGCGTTCGCGACTTGTGCCCGCCAAGTCAGTCCGAGAGTTGGCGTGATGGGTAGTGCTGGGACGGCAGCTACTTTGCGATCACGGGTCGGTCGATTTCCTGATGGGCATCCCGGCGAGTTCTGGGTGATCCACCAATCCTTGGAGTGACATGGAACAGGGACAGCTGAACTGGATCGCCAACTTCATCTGGGGTATCGCAGACGACGTGCTGCGGGATCTCTACGTCCGCGGCAAGTATCGCGACGTCATCCTGCCCATGACCGTGCTGCGCCGGCTTGACGCGGTGCTGGAGCCGACCAAGAGGGCTGTGCTCGACATGAAGGCCTCGCTCGACAAGGCGAAGATCACCAACCAGGACCAGGCCCTGCGCCAGGCGGCGGGCCAGGCCTTCTACAACACGTCGAAGTTCACGCTGCGCGATCTCAAGGCCCGCGCCAGCCAGCAGCAGCTCAAAGCCGACTTCGAGGCCTACCTCGACGGCTTCTCGCCCAACGTTCAGGACATCCTCGAGAACTTCGAGTTCCGCAACCAGATCCCGCGGCTCTCGAAGGCCGACGCGCTGGG
>CAZBBB010000017.1:0-44109 GCA_964490005.1 uncultured Phycisphaerales bacterium
GGCATCGTCCTGCACCAGGGCAAGATCGCCGAGATGGCGACCGGCGAGGGCAAGACGCTCACCGCGGTCGCGCCCGCCTACCTGAACGCGCTCGCCGGCAAGGGCGTGTTCATCGTCACGGTGAACGACTACCTCGCCCGCCGCGACGCCGAGTGGATGGCACCGGTCTACGCGCTGCTGGGGATGAAGGTCGGCGCGATCCAGGCGCACATGCCGCCCGCCGAGCGGCTCGAACGCTACGCCTGCGACGTGACCTTCGGCACGAACTCCGAGTTCGGTTTCGACTACCTCCGCGACAACATGAAGTCGCGTCGCGAGGACCAGGTGCAGAAGCACCTCAACTACGCGATCGTCGACGAGGTCGACAGCATCCTGGTCGACGAGGCGCGCACGCCGCTGATCATCTCGGGCATGCCCGAGGCCAGCACGCAGCGCTACTACGAGGCCGACGCCGTGGCGCGCGCGCTCAAGGAAGGCCCCGACTTCGAGGTCAAGGAGAAGGAGCGCAGCTGCGCGCTCACCGAGGAGGGCATCGAGCGCGCGCAGAAGCTGGCCAAGGTCGAGAGCTTCTACGACGGCGCGCACATGGACTGGCCGCACCACCTCGAGCAGGCGCTGCGCGCGCACTACATCTACAAGCTCGACAAGGACTACGTCGTCCAGAACGGCGAGCAGGGCCCCGAGATCGTCATCGTCGACGAGTTCACCGGCCGCCTGATGGCCGGGCGGCGCTGGTCGGACGGCCTGCACCAGGCGATCGAGGCCAAGGAGCGCCTGCGCATCCGCGAGGAGATGCAGACGCTCGCCACGATCACCTACCAGAACTACTTCCGCCTGTTCACGAAGGTGGCGGGCATGACCGGCACGGCCATGACCGAGGCCGGCGAGTTCCACAAGATCTACGGGCTCGACGTCGTCGCCGTGCCGACCAACCGGCCCATCCAGCGCCTCGACGAGGAGGACCTGATCTACCTCACGGCGAAGGAGAAGTGGACCGCCATCGCCGACGAGATCGAGCGCGTCCACGCGACCGGGCAGCCGCTGCTCGTCGGCACGACCTCGATCGAGAACAGCGAGCACCTCTCCGGCATCCTCTCGCGGCGCGGCGTGCGTCACCAGGTGCTCAACGCCAAGCACCACGCGCGCGAAGCCGAGATCGTCCAGCAGGCCGGCCGCAAGGGGCAGGTCACGGTCGCGACGAACATGGCCGGGCGCGGCACCGACATCCAGCTCGGCGGCAACGTCGAGGCGCTGCTGGCGGCCCGGCTCGCGCTCGAGCCGGAGGCCGACGCGGCGCAGTTGCGCGAGCGCATCCGCGAGCAGGTCGAGGCCGAGAAGCGCGAGGTGATCGCCGCGGGCGGCCTGTACGTGCTCGGCACCGAGCGGCACGAGGCGCGGCGCATCGACAACCAGCTGCGGGGACGCAGCGGACGGCAGGGCGACCCGGGCCGCACGCGCTTCTATCTCTCGCTGCAGGACGACCTCATGCGCATCTTCGCGCGCGAGTGGGTCTCCGGCCTGCTCGAGAAGATGGGCATGACCGAGGGCCAGGAGATCCAGAGCCGCATGGTCTCGCGCGGCATCGAGAAGGCCCAGAAGCGCGTCGAGGCCCGCAACTTCGAGATCCGCAAGAACCTCCTCGAATACGACGAGGTCATGGACAGCCAGCGCAAGACGATCTACGGCAAGCGCCAGGACGTCCTCGAAGGGCACGAGCTGCGGCCGGTGATCCTCGAGATGTGCGCCGAGGTCGTGAACGGCATCGTCGGTTCGCGCCTGCCGGGGCGCGAGCGTGAGCCGGCCGACGTCGAGGGCCTGTGCGCCGAGATCAAGGGCCGCTTCGCGCTGAGCCTCGACCCGGCCGAGTTCCCCGGCGGCGAGGACGGCCCCGGACCGCTCGTCGACCACATCCTGGCCCGCGTCGAGGCGCAGTACGACGCGCGCGAAGCGCAGCTCGGCGCCGAGCGCATGCGGCTCGTCGAGCGTTTCCTCGTGCTGAACACGATCGACGCGCGCTGGAAGGACCACCTGCGCGCGATGGACGAGCTCAAGTCGGGCATCGGTCTGCGCGGCTACGCCCAGGTCGACCCGAAGGTCGAGTACAAGCGCGAGGGCTACGACAAGTTCCAGCTGCTGCTGAGCACGATCGCCGAGGAGGTCACCGGCCTGCTGTTCCGACTCGAGGTGCGCAGCGAGGACGAGCGCCGCCTCGAGCAGCGCTGGGAGGGCGCGTCGGCGCCGAGCGCCGCCGGGCCGCGCCCGGCGGCGGCGGCGCGCCCCGACGGCGCGATGCTCGCCGCCGCGCAGCGCGGCCGCGAGCGCGCCATCGCGAACGCAGGACAGGGCGCGCCGCGGGCGCCGATCACGCGCCGCAACGAGCGCGTCGGCCGCAACGATCCCTGTCCGTGCGGCAGCGGCAAGAAGTACAAGCGCTGCTGCTTCCCGAAGTACGAGACGTGAGCACGCGGCGCTCGCGGCTGCGGGTCGCGGTCGCGCACGCCGTCTACGACGCGCTCTTCGCGCTGGCCTGCGTGCTGGCGCTCGCGCCCTGGCTGGTGCGCGCGCTGCGCGACCCGCGGCAGGGGCCTTGGGCGCGCGCGCGCCTCGGGCGGCTGCCCGGGCCGCCGCCGCCCGGCCGCCCGGTCTGGGTGCACGCCGTGTCCGTGGGGGAGGTGAAGGCCGCCGGCCCGCTGCTGGCCGAACTCGCGGCGCGCCGGCCCGAGGTCCCGCTCGTGCTCTCGACGACCACCATCACGGGGCACGAGACCGCGCGCCGGCTGTACCCCGAGCTGTACCTGTTCCACGCGCCGCTCGACCTGTCCGTCGTGGTCCGCCGCGTGCTGCGCCGCGTCGATCCGCGCCTGATCGTGCTCATGGAACTCGAGGTCTGGCCGGCCTTCCTGCGCGCGGCGGACGAGCACGGCGTGCCGCAGGTCATCGTGAACGGCCGCGTGACGGAGGGCTCGGCGCGCGGCTACCGGCGCTGGAGCTGGTGGCTGCCGGAGTTCGACCGGCTGGCGCTGGTCGCCGCGCAGGACGCGGCCCATGCCGGACGCATCGCCGGGCTCGGCGTGCCGGCGCAGCGCGTGCACGTCACCGGCAATCTGAAGCACGAACTCGTGCAGGCCGTGCCCGCGCCCCGGGTCGAGGCGCTGGCGCGCGAGCTGAACCTGCCGCCGGGCGAGGCGGTCTTCGTGGCCGGCAGCACGCACGACGGCGAGGACGAGCCGGTGCTGCGGGCCTGGCTGGAGGTCGGGGGCGCGCGCGCCTGTCGCCTGCTGCTCGTGCCGCGGCACCCCGAGCGGGCGCGCGACATCGAACGGCTCGCGGCGCGTCTCGGCGTGCGACTCGCGCGGCGCAGCTCCCTGGCGCCGGGGGGCTCGACGGCCGAGGCGCTGCTCGTCGACACCGTCGGCGAACTCGAGACGCTCTTCGGTCTGGCCGACGTCGTGTTCCTGGGCGGCTCGCTGGTGGAGGTCGGCGGGCACAACGTGCTCGAGCCCGCCGCGGCGGGACGGGTGCAGCTCGTCGGTCCGCACCTGGCGAATTGCCGCGCCGAGGCCCGGCTGCTGCAGGAGGCCGGGGGCCTGCAGGTCGTGGCGGACGGCGCGGAACTGGCGCGGGCGCTGGGCGAGCTGCTCGCCGATCCGGCGCGTCGACGGGCGCTCGGCGGCGCGGCCCGCCGGGCGCTCGGCGCGCTGCGCGGGGCGGCCCGGACCGACGTCGATCTGCTCGTCGAGCACGGGCTGCTCGATGACGCGCGACGCGTTGGCCGGCTCGCGCCGATAGGCTAAACTGCGCGGCCCTGCGCGGCCGATCAAGCCGCGATCCACGAGCCGCAACCCGGAGCGCATGTCCATGACCAGGAAGGTCCTCTTCACGTCCGAATCGGTGTCCATGGGGCACCCGGACAAGCTCGCCGACCAGATCAGCGACGCGGTCCTCGACGCCTGCCTGGCCGGCGACCCCGACTCCCGCGTGGCCTGCGAGACGCTCGTGACGACGGGCCTGTGCGTCGTCGCCGGCGAGATCACCACGCGCTCGGTGGTCGACTACGCCAAGGTCGCGCGCGACACGATCAATCGCATCGGCTACACCGACGACCAGTTCGGCATCAGCGGCGACACCTGCGCGGTGATGGTCACGCTCGACCGCCAGTCGCCCGACATCTCGATGGGCGTCACCGAGACGACCGGTCACGAGCAGGGCGCGGGCGACCAGGGGATGATGTTCGGCTACGCGTGCCGCGAGACGCCGATGCTCATGCCGCTGCCGATCCACCTCGCGCACCGGCTCGTCGAGCGCATCGCCGAGCTGCGGGAGAAGGGTGCGCTGACCTACCTGCGCCCCGACGCCAAGAGCCAGGTGACGGTCGAGTACCACGACGACGTGCCGGTGCGCGTCGACGCGGTCGTGATCTCGACGCAGCACGGCCCCGAGGCCGCCAACGACCGCATCCGCAAGGACATGATCGAGATGATCAAGTCGGTCGTGCCGGCCAAGTTCATCGACGACAAGACCAAGTTCCACATCAACCCGACGGGGCGCTTCGTCGTCGGCGGGCCGCACGGCGACTGCGGCCTGACGGGCCGCAAGATCATCGTCGACACGTACGGCGGCATGGGGCGCCACGGCGGCGGCGCCTTCTCGGGCAAGGACCCGAGCAAGGTCGACCGCAGCGCCGCCTACGCCGCCCGCTACGTGGCCAAGAACATCGTCGCCGCCGGCCTGGCCGACCGCGCCGAGGTGCAGATCGCGTACGCGATCGGCGTGGCGCGGCCCGTTTCGATCAACTAGAACACCTTCGGCACGTGGCAGTTCGCCGACGACTAGAAGCCCAAGCTGGTCGACCATGTCTTCGACCTGCGCCCGGCCGGCATCGTGAAGATGCTCGATCTCAAGAAGCCCCGGTACTTCGAGACCGCGCGCCACGGCCACTTCGGCCGCACGGGCGAGGCCTTCACCTGGGAGAGGACCGACCGCGCCGAGGCCCTCAAGCAGGGTGCGGCGAAGGTCGCGAGCGTTTCCTGAGCGAGGCCGGGCGTGCGCGTCGGCGGTCGTGCCCGGTAGAATCCCGGCCATGACCGCCGACACGCTCCGCCGCCGCTCCGCCGGGTTCTCGCTGATCGAGATCCTGGTGGTCATCACGATCATCGGCCTGCTCATGACGCTGGCCTTCGGCCCGGTGCAGAACGCGCTCGAGGCCGGGCGCGTCACCAAGTGCCAGGCGAACCTGCGCGGCATCGGGCAGTCGCTGATGCTCTATCGCGACCAGCGCAACAAGGGGCGCTGGCCCAACGAGAGCGGCATCCGCTTCCTGCTCACGCTGCATCACCACAAGCAGATCGCCGGCAAGAACGTCGACATCTTCCTGTGCCCCGGCACGAGCGATCGCAACGACACCGGGATCTCGGGCGAGGACGGTTCCTCCTACGAGGACTGGGACAACATCGACTCGGCCACGATCAGCTACGCCGGGCGCGACACGGCCGCCTTCCCCGTGCGCGGCGGGGAGGAGTCGCTGATCCTGCTCGCGGCCGACGACAACGAGTTCGGCCCCAACCACCGCACGATCGTCAACTACCTCGCGGCCGACAACTCGGTGCGGCCCTGGGACCTCTCCATCGACGGGGCCGAGATCCTCGAGGAGTTCCCGGAGTACGAACAGACCGGGCTGCCGATCGGGCCCGACAGTCCCTACGAGCCCTTCCAGGTGCTGCGCATCGACTGAGGCGGCGTGATCCGGGGGGGCGAGCGGCCCCCAGCCCCCTTGTCGGATCGCCGGGATGTGGAATACTGATGCCCGGCGGTCGATGGGTCAGATGACCTTTCGGGCGCAGAACGCGGCCGCCTGCACCCGATGAACGCGGGGGGCCGTGAGCCTCTCGTCTCCGTCCTCCCGCCCGATCCCTCCCCAGGAGTTGCTCCCGTGATGCTTCGTTCGTCCCGACTCTGTCTGGCCCTCGCCGCCTTGGCGCCGATCGCCGCCTCCCAGCTCCAGTTCTCGTACAACTCGGCGGCTCTGCCGGCGCAGGCCGTGTGGACCGACGGCGTCGAGATCGCGGACATCGACGGCGACGGCGACAACGACATCCTGTTCGCCAACGGCAGCGCCTACGGCGGCACCGGTGCGGCGGGCGCGCAGCCGCAGCATCTGTTCCTGAACAACGGCGCGGGCAGCTTCACGGCCGCGCACGGCCAGCTCAACGTCGCCAACTTCAACGCCAAGCTGGTCGTCGCCGACGACCTCGACGGCGACGGCGACCTCGACCTCGTCTACGCCTCGGGCTCCACGGGCAGCCCGGCGCGCATGCTGCGCAACAACGGCGCCGGCGTGTTCACCGACGTGACGGCGACGAACATGCCGAACGTCGCGCTGCGCTCCTTTTCGATCGCGACCGGCGACGTCGACAACGACGGCGACCTCGACCTCGCGGTGAGCGACGGCGGCACCTTCGGCGGCATCGCCGCGCAGGCGCGCCTGTACCGCAACAACGGCGCGGGCGTGTTCACCGACGTCACGGGCGCGCAGATGCCGGTCGACCTCTACAACTGCCAGGACATCACCTTCCTCGACTACGACATGGACGGCGACGTCGACATGGCGCTGAGCGGCAAGGGTGCCGCGGCCAAGCGCGGGCGGCTGTACCTGAACGACGGCGCCGGCAACTTCAGCATCGACAACGCGATGAACGAGCTCGGCACGGGCAACACGTACGAGACCGACTACGCCGACTTCGACGGCGACGGCGACTTCGACTCCGCCGTCCAGTCGATCTCCGGAACCAGCGAAGGCTGGGGCCGCAACGACGGCGTGGGCGTGCTGCAGCCCGAGACGACCTTCCCGGCGCCGAACGGCAACGACGACAACGAGATGGTCTGCATGGACTACAACAACAACGGCCTGCTCGACGTGTTCGTGGCCTCGCTCGCGACCACCGAGAAGGCCTACCGCCTGTTCCCGGGCGCGGTGTTCAGCAACGTCAACTCGATCATCCAGGCGCAGAGCGACTCCTCGCTCGACATGGGCTTCGGCGACCTCGACGGCGACGGCGACTACGACATGGTCACGGCGCAGGGCGAGTCGGGCAACTTCACCAACAAGGTCTACTTCAACGCCGGCCCGGCCGACACGCTGGCCCCGACGCTGATGCAGAGCTACGTCCCCGGCGCGATCTCCAACCCGACGACGATCGTCAAGGCGCAGATCGCCGACGCGATCGCCGACGACGGGCACATCGGCTGCACGATGTCGTTCACCTACACGCTGCTGCCCTCGGGCGGCGGCTCGGCGAACGCCACGCACATGGGCAACGGCCTGTTCCGCATGGCGATCCCGACGCCTCCGGGCACGACGCAGGTCACGCTCAACTGCTCGGCCACCGACGGCGTCGGCAACACGGGCAACTACGGCCCGATCGTCATCGGCGGCGCCGGCAGCCCGTGGACCGACCTGGGTTCGGCCCTGGCCGGCGTGAGCGGCAATCCCTCGCTGGTGGGCACCGGCCCGCTGACGACGGGCAGCGCCGGCACGCTGAGCCTGACGAACGGCGCGCCCTCGGCGCTGTCGATCCTGTTCATCTCGCTGTCGAGCACGCCGGCGCCCTTCAAGTGCGGCACGCTGGTGCCGGTGCCGATCCTGACGCAGCTGTCGCTGTTCACGAACGGCGCGGGCGCCATCCCGCTGGGATGGGCCGCCTGGCCGGCGGGCCTGTCGGGCGCGAGCCTGTACTTCCAGTACGGCATCGCGGACGGCGCGGCCGTGTGCGGCGTGGCGCTCAGCAACGCGCTGCGGGCAAACGTGCCGTAAGGCGCGCCGCCGGGCCAGGCCCGGCATCCTGCGGCAACGGGCGAGGCCCGCGCATCGCGACCCGATGCGCGGGCCTCGTCGTTCGCGGGGCGCGCTCGGGCCGGCGCACGCCCGCCGCGGGGGTGCGGGGGCGGTCGAGCGACGGGGCCATGGGCGGCCGATTCCCTCACGACTGTGGGTCGGGGCCGTGAAAGGGTGCATAATGCGTGAATATTCGGAAGCGCCGCGGCGGCGCTCCGCCCCGACCTCCCGGCCCGAGGATCTTCCACGATGAGCTTCCCGCGCGCCGCGCTGCCGCCCGACCGACGCCGGATCTGCTTCGTCGTGCCGCCCGTCACCGCCGAGGACCGCTACGGGCCGATGGCTTCGGCCGGCAACTCGCTGCCGCCGCACGCCTTCCTCTACCTCGGGGCCGTGGCGCGCGAACTCGGTTGGGACGTCTCGATCGTCGACGGCCCGGCGCGCGCCATCTCGATCGAGCAGTGCGCCGACGCGATCCTGGCCTGCCGGCCGGCGGTGGTGGGCTTCACCGCCACGACGATGAGCATCGCCAAGGCGGCGCGCGTCGCGGAGGATCTGCGCCGACGGCAGGCCGACCTCGTGATCATGGTCGGCGGTCCCCACCTCACCGCGCTGCCCGACGAGACGCTGCGGCGCCTGCCCGTCTTCGATCTCG
The DNA here is from genome assembly GCA_964490005.1 of uncultured Phycisphaerales bacterium. Taxonomy (GTDB): domain Bacteria; phylum Planctomycetota; class B15-G4; order B15-G4; family B15-G4; genus CAZBBB01. The sequence goes on from CAZBBB010000017.1 coordinate 8,487, forward strand.
GCTGCGCCGGCGAGGGCGAGGCCGCGCTCGCCGCGGTGCTCACCGCCCTGGGCGAGGGGCGCGACCCGCGCGCCACGCCCGGCATCGTCGCGCGTGGCGACGATGGCACCGTCCTCGCCCGGCCTCCCGCGCACGAGGAGGTCGACCTGGCCTCGCTGCCGGCTCTCGGCTGGGACCTGCTGCGGGACTTCCCCGAGAACTACCACGCCGCGGCGACCTACCTGAATCGCACGCCCTTCACCGACCTGATCGTCTCGCGCGGCTGCCGCTACCGCTGCACCTTCTGCGACAACAACACCTTCGGCCGCTCGATCCGCGCGCTGCCCGTCGACACGATCATGGAGAACATCGACCTGCTCGTGCGCAAGTACGGCATCCGCTCGCTGTTCTTCACCGACGACTCGCTCATGACGCTCAAGGACCCCTTCGCGGAGCTGTGCGAGCGGCTCATCGCGGCCGACTACGACCTCGAGTGGTCGATCAACGTGCGCACGAGCGAAGTGAACCCGGAGGTGCTCGCGCTCATGCGCCGCGCCAAGTGCTGGCAGGTCAGCTACGGCGTCGAGAGCGGCAGCTGGGAGATCCTCAAGCGCATCAAGAAGGGCGCCACGCCGCGCATGCACGAGCGCGCCCTGTGGCAGACGCGCGAGGCCGGCATCAAGATCAACGCCTACATCATCATCGGGTTCCCGGGCGAGACGCACGAGACCCTGGCCGAGACGGAGGCCTTCCTCGAGCGCGTGCCGATCGACACGCTGCGCCTGACCTTCTTCACGCCCTTCCCGAACACCGACATCACCGACGACATGGCCGATCACGGCCACCTCGTGGCCGACTGGACGCGGCTCAACTTCTACAACCTCGCCTACATCCCCAACGGGCTGACCGCCAAGGACCTCGAGCGCACCTACCGGCGCATCATGGCCAGGTTCTACCTGCGGCCGAGCGTGCTGGCCTCCTTCCTGCCGCACCTCGTCGTGCCGCGCAAGGCGCTCGCGCTCGTGCGCGGCTCCTTCGGCCTCGGCAAGCTGCTGGCGCAGGGGCCGGGATGCGGCACCTGAGGCTCCGCCGGGCGGCGCGCGCGCGATGAGGACGCGGACGGTCATCCGTCTCGACGAGCTGCTGGGCCTGCCGCTGTGCCTGCTGGCCTCGGTGCTCTCGACGCTGGCGCGCGCCCTGACGCCGCGCCGCGCCGCACGTCCCGTCCGGCGCATCCTGGTCGTGAAGTTCCTCGGCCTGGGTTCGGTGCTGCTCGCCACGCCGATGCTGCGCGCGCTGCGGCGCGCGCACCCCGAGGCGCGCATCACCTTCCTGACCTTCGCGCCGCAGGGCGAGCTGCTCCGGCGGCTGCCGGTGGTCGACGAGGTCATCGAGGTGCCGCGCCACGGCCTGGCGGCGCTGTTCGCGTGCGTTCCGGGCCTGCTGCTGCGGCTGCGCGGCGCGCGCTTCGACGTCGCCCTCGACCTGGAGTTCTACTCGCGGCTCTCGAATCTCGTCACCTGGGGCAGCGGCGCGCGGCGGCGCGTGGGTTTCTTCGTCCGCGCGCGCTGGCGCGGCTCGCTGCTCACCGACGAGGTCTACTTCAACGCCACGCTCGACTACGGACAGGCCGTGATGGCCCTGCTCAAGCCGCTGGGCATCCCGGCCGACACCGCGCCGGCGCTCGTCGCGCCGGTCGTGTCCGAGGCCGAACTCGAGGCGGCGCAGCGCCTGCTCGCCGCGCGCGGCGCGCCGACGGGGGGCGCGCTGGTCGCCGTCAACGTGAACGCCAGCGACCTGTGCGAGGAGCGGCGCTGGCCGGGCGAGCGCTACGCGCGCCTGGTCGAGCGCTTCCGCTCCGAGATCGCCTGTGTCGAGGCCTTCGTGTTCCTCGGTGCGCCCTCGGAGGTCGCGGCCGTCCGCGAGGTCCTGAACGCCATCGAACCGGGAGCGCGCGCCCGCTGCATCGACCTCTCGGGCGCGACCGACCTGATCGAACTCATGGGGGTGCTGCGGCAGTGCGCGCTGCTGGTCACGAACGACAGCGGCCCGCTGCACCTGGCGGCTTCGCTGGGCGTGCCGACGATCAGTCTCTTCGGCCCCGAGACGCCGGCGCTCTACGGACCGGTCGGTGAGCGGCATCTGGTCTTCTACGCGCGCCACTGGTGTTCGCCCTGCCTGTCGGTCTACAACGCCAAGATCGCCATGTGCCACGGCGAGAACGAGTGCATGCGCCGCATCACGCTGGACGACGTCGTCGCCCAGGCCGCCGTGTTCTGCCGGGAGAGCGTCGGACTCGCGCCGCCGCATCCCGCCGATCGGCGCGAGGTGCGCGCGTGAGCCGCCGCGCGTTGCTGCTCGTGCCGCCGGCCGACGGCGTGGTCATCCGCGACTACTATTGCAGCAAGCACAGCCAGGCGCGCTATCTGCACCCGCCGATCGACCTCGCGATGCAGGGCGGGCAGCTGCGCGCCGCCGGCTGGCAGCCGACCCTGCTCGACGCGACCGTCGACCGCCTGTCCGCGCGGCGGGCGCTGGCGCGCGCGGTCGCGGCGCGGCCCGACGCGATCTTCGCCCTCGCCGGCGCTGTGTCCTGGCCCGGCGACGAGGCCTTCCTGCGCGAGACGGCGCGCGCGACGGGCGCGCCGCTGTACGCCTCGGGCGACCTCTTCATGGAGGATCCGGCCGCGCAGCTGGAGCGGCTGCCCTTTCTCGCCGGCATCCTGACCGACTTCACCAGCGGCGAGTTGGCGGCGCACCTGTGCGGTCGGGACCTGCCGCGCGCCGCCCTGTTCGTGCGCGGCGAGCCGGCCCGGCCCTTCGTGCGCACGCGCGGCCGCCGCGAGCTGCCGGTCCCGGCGCACGACCTGTTCCTCGGCCACGACTACCGCTACCCCTTCGCGCGGCGCTACCCCATGGCGGGCACGGCGGTCTCCTACGGGTGCCCCTACACCTGTTCGTTCTGCATCACCGGCGAGCTGGGGACCTCGATGCGCCCGGTCGAGAACGTCCTGCAGGAGCTGCGCGCGCTGGCCGCGCTCGGCGTGCGCGAGGTCTTCTTCCAGGACCAGTGCTTCGGCTGCGCGCCGCGCGCCGCGTGGATCGAGCTGCTCGACGCGCTCATCGCCGAGGATCTCGGCCTCGGCTGGTGGACCTTCACGCGCGTCGACGTGCTCGACCGCGAGCTGGCTCGCCGCATGCGGCGCGCGGGCTGCCACACCGTCATCCTGGGCGTCGAGTCGGCCAGCGAGGAGATCCTCGCGCGCCACCGCAAGGGCTACGGCACGCAGGCCATCCGCGAGGCCTTCGCCATGTGCGCCGAGGAGGATCTGCGCACGGCCGCGACGTTCATCCTCGGGCTGCCGGAGGAGACGGCCGAGAGCCTGTCGGCGACGATCGACTTCGCCTGCTCGCTGCCGGCCGACTACGCGTCGTTCAACGTCGCCGTGCCGCGCGCCGGAACGAAGCTGCGCGAGCGCGCCGTCGCCGACGGCCTGGTCGACGAGGACCTGATCGTAATGGACCAGTCGGGCTTCGAGCCGACGCTCCCGACGGCCGGGCTGAGCGTCGAGCAGCTGGCCCGCTGGCGCCGCCGCGCCGTGGCGCGCTTCTACCTGCGCCCGGCCTACGTCTGGCGCCGGCTGCGCCATCTGCGCTCGAGCGCCGAACTCTTCGCGCAGGCCCGCGAGGCGGCCAGCCTGATCCGGCTGCTCGCCACGCGTTGAAGTCCGCGGCGCTGCTGCTCGTCATCGCGCTGGCCTTCCGGCTGGTCGGCCACGCGCAGCTCGCCGCCGATGCCGACACGTCCTGGCCGATCGTCGACGCCGAGGCCTACCTGCTGCAGGCGCTGGCCGTCGCCGACGGCGCCGACCTGAGCGACGAGGTCTACTTCCAGGCGCCGTTGTATCCCTGGGTGCTCGGGCTGACGCTGCGCGTCGCCGGCGTCCCCGGGGCGCGCGGCCTGCGCAGCCTGACGGAGCTGCCGCGGGCGCAGGTGCAGCGCGCTCTCGACGTGGCCCGTCGGCTCAACCTCGCGTTCGGACTGCTGGCCGTCCTGCTGGCGTGGCGACTGGGTTGCGCCGTGCTGGGGGCGTCGGGCGGCCTGTGCGCGGGACTGCTGCTGGCGCTGTGCGGCACGCTGGTCGTGTTCGAGGGGCTGGCGCTCAAGGCCTCGCTGTCGCTGCTGTTCCTGCCCTGGGCGGCGCTGGCGGCGCTGCGCGCGCTGCGCCTCGGCGGGGCCGGCCCGTGGATTTGGGTCGGCCTCGCGCTGGGCCTCGGCGGACTGGTGCGTGGCAACCTGCACGCGCTCACGTTGCTCGGTGCGGCGACCCTGGCGATCGTCGGGCTGCGGGCCGGGCGCGCGGGCGAGGGTCTGCGCCGCGCGTCGCTGCTGCTGGCGGGCGCGGGCCTGGCGCTGGCGCCGGTCGTCGTGCGCAACTCGCTCGTGGCCGGACGGCCCGTGCTCTCCACGGCGGCGGGCGGCACGGCCTTCTACCTCTGCAACCACCCCGACAACGCGACCGGCATGGTGCAGTACCGCGCGCACAACCGGCAGGTGCCGCGCCACGAGTTCGCCGACTGGAAGCGCGAGGCCGAGCAGGCCACGGGGGCCGCGCTCACTCCGGCGCAGGTCTCCCGCTACTGGTTTCTGGCCGCGCTCGACGGCATCGCGCAACGCCCCGGCACCTGGCTGCTGGCACAGACGCGCAAGCTGGCCCTGCTGGCCTCGCGCTACGAGGCGCCCGACAACCTGCTGCCCGCGTTCAACCAGCGCACGAGCGCGCTGCTCGCCGCCTCGCCCGTCGGCTGGGGGCTGCTCTTTCCGCTCGCCTGCGGCGGGCTGGCCTTCGCCTGGCTGACGCGCAGGTCCTGGCCACGCCCGCGCGGGCTGGGGCTGGTGCTCGCGCTGGGCGCGGGCTACGCCGCGACGCTGCTGCTGTTCGTCGTCACGTCGCGCTTCCGGCTGCCGCTCGTGCCGCTGCTCGTCGTGCCAGCGGCGGGCCTGCTCGTCGGCCTGCGCGCCCTGGCCGGACCGGCGGTCCCCTGGAACACGCGGCTGCTCGTCGCGGCGGCCGTCCTCGGCGGGCTGGGGCTGACGCGCGCCGCCGAGGGCCCGCTGGGACCGCTCGACGCGCGCGAACTGGCCGAGCACGAGGCCGTCGCGCTGCGCAACCGGGCCGAGGTCGCCCTCGAGCGCGGCGACGACGGCCGCGCCGAGGCCGATCTGCGCGCCGCGCTGGCGAGCGTCGCGGCGGTCGACCGCGCCTCGCCGGACCTGCACCTCTCGCTCGGCCGCATCGAGCGGCTGCGCGCGCAGCGCGCGCTGGCCGACGGCGCGCCTCCGGCGCAACTGCTCGCGCACCGCCAGGCCAGTCGCGCCGAACTCGGCGCCGGCCTGCAGCTCAACGAGCGGCACGGCGGGCTGTGGCGCGAACTGGGGCTGCTGCTCTACGAGGCCGACCGTCACGACGAGGCCGCGACGGCCTTCGCGCAGGCGCTGGCGATCTGGCCGCGCGACCGCGAGGCCACGCAGTACCGCGCGCTGGCGCTGCTGCAGGCGGGGCGCGGCGCGGAGGCCGAAGCGGAGGCCCGCGTCCTCGTGGAGGACGAGCCCGGCTCCGACGACGGCTGGGGCCTGCTCGCCTGGGCGCTCGCGCTGCAGCAGCGTCCCGACGAGGCGCGCGCCGCGCTCGAGCGCTACGAGGCGGCGGCCGCCGTGCGAGAATCGCAGGGACGGCCGCGGCGTCTGCCGCCGCTGCCGATCTTCGCGGAACTGCGCCGGGCGCCATGACCACGAACGATCGACGCGTGAGGCGCGCCTGCGCCGGGCTGTTGGTGCTGCTCGCGGCCTGCGGCGAGGCGTCACCCGGCCCCTTCACGGCCTGGCCGCACGCGCTGGCGCCGATGGTCAGCGGGCGCCCGCGCTCGCCGACGATCCTGGAGGTGAACGGCGGCGGCGCGGCCTTCTTCGACGCCGACGAGGACGGCGACATGGACCTGCTGCTCGTCATTCCCGGCGAGTGGCCCGGAGCGGGTGCGCCCGAGGCGACGGGCGGACGCAGCAACCGTCTGTACCGCAACGACGGCGGCGAGTTGATCGACGTCACGCCCGGCAGCGGCGTCGACGTCGCCGGGTGGTGCAACGGCGTCGCCGTCGGGGACGTCGACGGCGACGGCCGCCGCGACATCTATCTCACCCGGCTCGGCCCGAACGTGCTGCTGCGCAATCTCGGCGCCCTGCGCTTCGAGGTCGTCCCCGACGCGGCCGGCGCGGCGGGCTCGACCGACGAGTGGAGCACCTCGGCCGTCTTCAGCGACATCGACCGCGACGGCGACCTCGACCTGTACGTCGTCAACTACCTGCGCTTCGATCCGGCCGATCCGCCCGAGCACGGCCGGCAGGGCCGCTCGTGCACCTGGCTGGGCCACGTCGTGATGTGCGGCCCGCAGGGCCTGCCCGCGCAGGCCGACCGGCTCTATCTCAACGAGGGCGGGCGACTGACCGACGTGACGGTCGAGCGCGGCGTGACGGCGCCCGCCGCGTACGGCCTGGGCGTGATCGACGGCGACTGGAACGACGACGGCTGGCCGGACCTCTACGTGAGCAACGACAGCATGCCCAACCACCTGTACCTCAACCGCGGCGAGGGCCGCTTCGAGGAGGCCGGCGTGCTGGCGGGCGCGGCGCTGAGTTCGGCCGGACGCGAACAGGCCGGCATGGGTATCGCCGCCGGGGACGTGGACGGCGACCTCGACGAAGACCTGCTCGTCACGAACTTCTCGATGGAGAGCAACGCCTTCTACCTGAACGTCGGCGGCGGACGCTTCCGCGAGCAGGCCGACGCGGTGGGCCTCGGCGGCCCTTCGCGCGCGATGCTCGGCTGGGGCGCGGCCTTCCTCGACGTGGACCTCGACGGCCAGCTCGAACTGCTCACCGCGAACGGCCACGTCTATCCGCAGGCCGACGCGCCCGACACGGGCACGTCCTGGGCGCAGGCCGACCTGCTCTGGCGGAACGGCCCGCAGGGCTGGGCGCCCGTGCCGTGGGCGGGGACCGAGCCGGCCGTCTCGCGCGCGCTGGCCGTGGCCGACCTCGACGACGACGGCGTGAGCGACGTGCTCGTGCTGCCGCTGGCGGGCGCACCGCGCCTGTGGCGCGGCGTGGCGCGCGGACGGTCCTCGCTGAGCGTCGCGCTGCAGGGGCCGCCGGGCAATCCCGACGCGCTCGGCGCCCGCGTGCTGTGGCGCGACGCGCAGGGCGCGCGCGTGCGGTTCGTGCGCAACTCGGCCGGCTATCAGGCCTGCTCGGATCCGCGGCCGATCTTCGGCTGGCGCGGGCCGGGCACGCTCGAGATCACCTGGCCCGACGGCTCGGCCAGCGCGCGCGCGGTGCCGGCGCCCGGGCGGCTGACCGTGCCGAGGGAGGCGCCGTGAAGCGCCTCGCTCCGCGGCTGCTGCTCGTGCTGGCTTGCGCCTGCTCGCGCGGGGAGCACGGCGCTCGGGACGAGGCGCCGCTGAGCGCGGCCGATACGGCGACGCTGCAGCGCGCCGTCGCCGCCATGCAGGACGAGCGCTGGGAGGAGGTCGGCGGGCTGCTGGCGGAACTGCTCGCGCGCGATCCGCCGCCGCCCGACGCGCAGTTCATCGCCGGCTCGGCCGCCTACGAACTGAGCCGCTGGACGGAGGCCGCCGAGCGGCTCGCCGACGCCGTGCAACGCAAGCCGCAGTTCACCGGCTCGGCCTCGGCGCTGGGCTTCGCGCTCCGGCGCCTGGGCGACTTCGCCGGCGCGCGCGAGGTCTTCGAGCGCATCGTGGAGGTGCGACCCGACGCGCACAAGGCGCACTACGGTCTGGGGTTGGTGCTGCTCGACGAGGGCCGCGCCGACCTCGCGCGGGCGCCGCTCGAGCGCGCCCTGCAGCTCGACCCCGGCTACCTCAAGGCGCAGTTCGGGCTGGCGCGCGTGCTGCAGGAGGAGGGCCGGCTGCAGGAGGCGCACGCGCAGCTGCTGGCCGTGCTGCAGGCCTGGCCCGCGCACGAAGAGGCCCTGTGGCGGCTGGCGCAGGTGTGCGAGGCCCTGCAGCGGCCCGACGAGGCGCAGGCGGCGCTCGAGCGGCGCGCGCAGGTTTATGCGACGCGCGAGGAGATCGGCGGCCTGTGGACGCTCGTGCGCGGGGAGGAGGCCAGCGCCGAGGGCGCCCTGCGGCTCGCGACGCTGCTCCTGACGCTCGGCGAAACCGAGGAGGCGGCCTCCGCGCTGCGCGCCGGGCTGCGCCGCTTCCCCGACGACGCGACCCTGCGCGAAGCCTGGCGGCGCATGGCGCAGGATCGTTGAAGGCGCCGCCCGTCCTCGCCTAGGATGGCCGGATTGCGCGCTGCGGAGAACGGCGCGCCTCGCGCCTCCGGACGACCCCGCATGACGACGCATTCCGTGACCCTCATCCGCGGCGACGGCATCGGCCCCGAACTGGCCGAGGCCACGCGCCTGTGCCTGGAAGCCACCGGCGTGTCCTTCGCCTGGGACGTCGTCGACGCCGGCGAGAACCAGATGGCCGTCGCCGGCACGCCGCTGCCGCCGGCCGTGCTCGATTCGCTGCGCCGCAACAAGGTCGGCATCAAGGCGCCGATCACGACGCCGGTCGGCACGGGCTTCCGCTCGGTCAACGTCGCGCTGCGGCGCGACCTCGACCTGTACGCCTGTCTGCGCCCCTGCCGCACCTACGCCGGCGTTCCGGCGCGCTACCGGGACGTCGACATCGTCGTCGTGCGCGAGAACACCGAGGACCTCTACGCCGGCATCGAGTTCGAGAAGGACCGCGAGGACACCGCCCGCCTCGTCGAACTCATCCGCGAGTACCGGCCCGGCGCGGTCTTCGGCGCGGGCGCGGGCATCTCGATCAAGCCCATCTCGGTCGAGCGCACGCAGCGCATCGTCAAGTTCGCCTTCGATCACGCCGTCGCCAACAAGCGGCGCAAGGTGACGGCCGTCCACAAGGCCAACATCATGAAATTCACCGACGGCCTGTTCCTGGCCGTGGCGCGCGAGGTCGCGGCCGGCTACCCGGGCATCGAGTTCGAGGACCGCATCGTCGACAACATGTGCATGCAGCTCGTGACCGCGCCGCAGCACTACGACGTGCTCGTGCTGCCCAACCTGTACGGCGACATCGTCTCCGACCTGTGCGCCGCGCTCGTCGGCGGCCTGGGCGTGGCGCCCGGCGCCAACTTCGGCGTCAACGGCGCGCTGTTCGAGCCCGTGCACGGCAGCGCTCCCAAGTACGCCGGGCAGGACAAGGCCAATCCGACCGCGATGATCCTCTCGGGCGTCCTCATGCTGCGCCATCTCGGCGAGCGCGAGGCGGCCGACCGGCTCGAGCGCGCCGTGGCCGCGGTGCTCGAGGAGGGCCGCGAGGTGACCTACGACCTGCGTCCCGGCAAGTCCTCGGAGGGCGCCGTCGGCACGCGCGCGATGGCCCAGGCGATCATCCGGCACCTGGGGCGCTGAGCGGCCGGCCGTGAGGCGCCGCACGCGGATCGTCGCGACGCTCGGGCCGGCCTCCTGCGAGGAGGCGCAGGTCCGGCGCATCCTGCGCGCCGGCGCCGACGTCGTGCGCCTCAACTTCAGCCACGGCACCCACGCCTTCCACGCCGGGCTGATCCGCACCGTGCGGCGCGTCTCGGCCGATCTCGGGCGCCCGGTGGCGATCCTGCAGGACCTGCCCGGCCCGAAGATGCGCGTGGGCCTCGTGCAGGACGACGCCGTGCGCCTGCGCCCGGGAACGCGGGTGCAGCTCGCCGAGGACCACCAGACGGGCACGGCCGAGCGGCTCTCGGTCGACACGGCGGGGGCCCTCGACGGCGTGCGCCCGGGACAGCGCGTGCTGCTGGCCGACGGGCTCATCGAGCTGCGCGTGCTCTCGCGCAGCAACGGGCACGTGAACTGCCGCGTCGTGCAAGGCGGTCTGGTGCGCAGCCGGCAGGGGCTGCACCTCACCGGGCGGCAGCGCGGCCTGCAGGCCTTCACGCACCGCGACCGGCGCGATCTGCGCTTCGGTCTGGCCCACGGCGTCGACGCCGTGGCCCTCTCCTTCGTGCGCGACCGCAGCGACGTGCTCGCCGCGCGCCGCGCGCTGGCCGGCCAACGCCACCCGCCGCTGCTCATCGCCAAGATCGAGCGCGCCGAGGCCCTCGACAAGCTCGACGCGATCCTCGACGCGGCCGACGGCGTGATGGTCGCGCGCGGCGATCTGGGCGTCGACCTCGGCGTCGAGAACGTGCCGCTGGCGCAGAAGGCGATCATCGAGCGGGCGCGCGAGAAGCAGCGCTTCGTGATCACGGCGACGCAGATGTTCGAGAGCATGATCGAGCGCCCCAATCCCACGCGCGCCGAGGTCTCCGACGCGGCCAACGCCGTGCTCGAGGGAACCGACGGGCTGATGCTCTCGGCCGAAACCGCCATCGGCCGCTACGCGCCGCAGGCGGTGGCGGCGCTGGCGCGCGTGGCCGGGCGCGTCGAGTCGCAGGGGGTGCTGCAGGGGCCGGCCGACCTGCCCTCCGAGAAGGAGGACGTCTCGCTGGCGACGGCGCGCGCGGCGCGCATGGCGGCGCGCGCCGTCCGCGCCGCCGCCGTGCTGGCCTTCACCGATTCGGGCCGCACGGCGCGGCACGTCTCGAGCCAGCGCCCGCGGCGCCCGATCTACGCCTTCACCTCGCACGCCTCGACCTGGCGGCAGCTCAGCCTCTCGTGGGGGCTCACGCCGCTGCTGATGAAGCGCGCGCGCAGCATCGAGTCGATGATCGCGTCGGCCGAGCGCGAGCTGCTCGCGCAGCGCCTCGTGAGGCCCGGGTCGATCGTCGTCGTGGTCTGCGGCGAGCGCGTGCAGGCCGGGGCCACGAACACGGTGCGCATCCACACGCTCGGCGCGCGTCAGGCGCGCGGCGCGTCGAACCAGCGCGCCAGCGCCAGTCCCTGATTCTGGTAGGCCGAGCCGCGGCCTCCGTAGAGCCGCGCGCAGGGCCCGGTCGTGCGGCTGAACTGCAGGCGGAAGATCGGCTGGCCCTCCTCGACGCGGAAGGGAACGTCGTGGGCGCGCACCTCGAGCACGGCGCGCGCGCCCTCCGGGCTCGCCGGTCCCCAGCCGAAGCCGGGGTCGAAGAAGCCGGCGTAGTTGGTGCGCAGCTCGCCCATACCCACGTCCCAGGCGAGCATCTCGGCCGCGAGGTCGGGCGGGATGCGCAGCCGCTCGCGCGAGGCGAGGATGTAGAAGGCCTCCGGCTCGAGCACCAGCCCGCCGCCCGCGCCGGCCGCGACGGGCTCGAAGAAGGCGGCCGGATCGTGGCGCGCCCCCGAGGTCAGATCGAGCACCGGCGCGCGCGGGCGCGCCCGCCAGGCCGCCGGAGCCCCGGGCCGGTCGGGCCGCAGCGAGAGCCCGAGCAGCAGCGAGCCTTCGTGGACGGAGTGCGGGGGCGAGCCGACGAGCAGTTCGTCGCGGGCGACGCGCGCGGCCAGCTCCCGGTCGGGGAGCAGCGGTTCGCCGCGCATCAGCCGCAGCTGGTTGAGGCGCAGGCCGCGCGCGACGCGGACGTCGAAGGAGCGCGGCGCGACCTCGAGCCACAGCGGCCCGCGGTAGCCGGCGGGGATGTCGTCGAAGCGGTCGTGCCGGTCGACGATGACGCGGGTGAAGACGTCGATGCGGCCCGTCGAGGAGCGCGGGTTGGCGCGCGCGCGCAGGCCCTCGGGCAGCGCGAGGCTCTCGAGCAGCCGCACCAGATAGACCTCGCCGCGGCGCAGCACGGCGCCCGCCGTCAGGTCGACGCGCTCGACGCGCAACTCGTCGGCGATCTCCTCGACCGGGCCGCGTGCGGGGAGGAAGCCGGCGGCCAGGCGCAGGGCCGACGCGCCGAGGCGCAGGTCGAGCGTCGTCGGCTGGCGCTGCGCCTCCTCGATCGGCGTCTCCGCGCGCAGGGCGCCGTCGGCGACGAGCGCGTCGATGTCGTCGTGCGTGAGGATCCCGTCGCGCGGCACGGCGCGAGTCTAGCGGGAGCGGCGCGCGCCGCGAGCGCCTTGACCCGGTGGACGCCGCGCGGCGATCCTGTGGGGATGAAGATCCACGAGTTCCAGGCCAAGGAATTGCTGGGCGCGGCGGGGCTGCCCGTGCCGCGCGGCCTCGTCGCCTCCGATGCGGACGCGGCCGAGGCGGCCTTCGCGCAGCTCGGCGCGCCGCTGGCCGTCGTCAAGGCGCAGATCCACGCCGGCGGACGCGGCAAGGGCGGGGGCATCAAGCTCGTGCGATCGGCCGCCGAGGCGCGGGCCGCCGCCGCCGGCATGCTCGGTCGTCCGCTCGTCACGCCGCAGACGGGCCCCGAGGGGCGCATCGTCAAGCGCGTGCTCGTCGAAACCGGCACCGAGATCGCGCACGAGTACTACGTCGGGCTGACGCTCGACCGCGCGCGCGGTTGCCCGGTGCTCATGGCGAGCGCCGAAGGCGGCATGGACATCGAGGAGGTCGCGGCGCGCGCGCCCGAGGCGATCCTCAAGGAGGCCATCGACCCCGACGCGCGGCTGCAGCCTTGGCAGGGACGGCGCCTGGCCTACGGCATCGGCCTGCCGGCGGGGGCGATCCGCGCGGCCGGCGAGCTGCTGTCGCGCCTCGTCGACCTGTATCTCGACCGCGACTGCTCGCTGGTCGAGATCAATCCGCTCGTGCTCACCAGGTCGGGCGCGCTCATCGCGCTCGACGCCAAGATCAACTTCGACGAGAACGCGCTCTACCGCCATCCCGACATCGCGCGGCTGCGCGACGTCGACGAGGAGGACCCGCGCGAGGTCGAGGCCTCGGCGGCGGGCCTGGCCTACATCGCGCTCGACGGCGACATCGGCTGCCTGGTGAACGGCGCGGGCCTGGCGATGGGCACGATGGACACGATCCAGCTCGCCGGCGGCAAGCCGGCCAACTTCCTCGACGTGGGCGGCGGCGCGACGGCCGAGCAGGTCACCCGCGCCTTCCGCATCATCCTGCGCGACCCGTCGGTCAAGGCGATCCTGGTGAACATCTTCGGCGGCATCATGAAGTGCGACGTGATCGCCCAGGGGATCATCGAGGCCGCCCGCCAGACGCGGCTCGCCGTGCCGCTGGTCGTGCGTCTCGAGGGCACCAACGTCGAGCGCGGCCGGGAGCTGCTCGACGCGTCGGGCATCGATCTGATCACGGCCGGCGATCTGGCCGACGCCGCCCGCAAGGCCGTCGCGGCCGTCGCCGCCGGAGCACGCGCATGAGCATCCTCGTCGACCGCCACACGCGCCTGCTCACGCAGGGGCTCACGGGCAAGACCGGCCTGTTCCACACGCGGCAGGCGATCGAGTACGGCACGAACGTCGTGGCCGGCGTCACGCCGGGCAAGGGCGGCACGCGCGAACTCGACGTCCCGCTGTTCGACACCGTCGCGCAGGCGGTGGCGGCCACCGGCGCCAACGCCTCGGTGATCTACGTGCCGCCGCCCTACGCCGCCGACGCCATCCTGGAGGCGGCCGGCGCCGGCGTGCCGCTCGTGGTGTGCATCACCGAGGGCATCCCGGTCGTCGACATGCTGCGCGTCAAGCGCGCGCTGCGCGGCGGGGGCACCCGGCTCGTCGGCCCCAACTGCCCGGGCGTGATCACGCCGGGCGCGTGCAAGATCGGCATCATGCCGGGCTACATCCACAAGCCGGGACGCGTGGGCGTGCTCTCGCGCAGCGGCACGCTGACCTACGAGGCCGTCTGGCAGCTCAGTTCGCGCGGCCTCGGGCAGAGCAGCTGCGTCGGCATCGGCGGCGACCCGGTCAACGGCACGAACTTCATCGACGTGCTCGCGCTGTTCGAGGAGGACGAGGCCACCGACGGCGTCGTGATGATCGGCGAGATCGGCGGCAACGCCGAGGAGCAGGCCGCCGTCTTCATCCGCGAGCGGATGAGCAAGCCCGTGGCGGCCTTCATCGCCGGCACCACGGCGCCGCCCGGCAAGCGCATGGGGCATGCCGGGGCGATCATCTCGGGCGGCTCGGGCACCGCGGCCGACAAGATCGAGGCGCTGCTCGCGGCCGGCGTCACCATGGCCAAGACCCCGTCGGACATCGGCGCCGCCATGGAACGGGCCCTGCAGGCCGCCGGCCGCCTGGCGGCCGCCCGATCCTGAGGCCGATCCCGATAGGGAGCCCGTTCCGCGATCGGTAGAATGGGGCGCGCCCCTCCCGGAGCACCATGCCGTGTCCACGTCGCCGACGATCCTGATCAGCATGCCCGGCGGGGGCGAATGGCTCCTCATCCTGGCCGTCGTCCTGATCCTGTTCGGGAACCGCATCCCGGGCATCGCCCGCTCGCTCGGCGCCGGCATCAGCGAGTTCAAGACCGGCCTCAAGGAAGGCGAGCGCAAGGAAGGGGCCTCCAAGGACGGCCCGGCCAAGCGCGACGGCACGACGTGAGCGCGGGCCTGAGCGCTGCGATCCTCGCGGGCGGCGCCGCCTCGCGACTGGGCGGACGCAAGCACGACGCCCTCGTCGGCGGGCGCACGATGCTCGGCCGGGCCTTCGAACTGGCGCGGTCCCTGAGCGACGACGTGCTGCTGCTGCCCGCCGCGCGCCTCGACGTGCGGGCGCCGGCGGGCGAGGTGCGCGTGCTCGCCGACGCGCCGGGCTCGCCCGGCCCCTTGGGCGCCCTGCGCGCGGCCCTGGCCGGCGCGCGCCACGAGTGGTGCCTGGTGCTGGCCTGCGATCTGCCGCTGCTGCGGGCTCCGCTGCTCTCGGCCCTCGCGGCGCGTCGCGCGGAGGCCGGCCGGGCCCTCGCGATCGTGCCCGTCTCGGCGAGCGGACGGCAGCCGCTCTGCGCGCTCTGGCATCGGGAGGCGCTGCCGGCGCTGGACGTCTGCGCGCGCGCCGGGCGCTTCTCGCTGCGCGCGGCGCTCGACGCGTTGGCCGTGCTCGAGGTGCCCGTCGGGCGCCTGCCCGATGGCGAGCGCGGCCTGCGCAACGTGAACACCCGCGCCGACCTGCGGCGCGCTCGGGGCGAGGCCGCATGAGCGTCCTGACCAAGGCCAGCGATCTGTTCGCCTGCGTCGCGCCCGGGCTGGCGGCGACCGAGCGCGAACTGGCGCGGTTGTGCTCGACGGGCGCGCCCGCCGTCGACGCGCTCTTCGCGCACGTCACGACCTACGGCGGCAAGCGCCTGCGGCCGGCCCTCGTGCACCTGTGCGCCGGGCTGGCCGGCCGGCCCACGGCCGAGCACGCCAGCATCGGCGCGATCGTCGAGGCCCTGCACATCTCCTCGCTGCTGCACGACGACGTGCTCGACGAGGCCGATACGCGCCGCCGCGTCGCCACGCTCAACGCGCTGCACGGCAACGAGACGCCGATCCTGCTCGGCGACATGCTCTACGCGCGGGCCTTCTCGCTGGCGCTCATGCTCTCGACCATGGACACGGCGCGCGAGCTGGCGCGGGTGTCCGAGGACGTCTGCCGCGGGGAGATCGAGCAGTCGTTCATCCGCTTCCGCGCCGATCTCGACGAGCAGCCCTACCTGAACGTGATCCGCGACAAGACGGCTTCGCTCTACCGCGCCTCGTGCGCGCTGGGCGCCCACTACGCGGGCGGCGACAGCGCGCAGGTCGAGGCGCTGTCGCGCTTCGGGCACGGGCTGGGC
This sequence comes from uncultured Phycisphaerales bacterium, assembly GCA_964490005.1. Lineage (GTDB taxonomy): Bacteria > Planctomycetota > B15-G4 > B15-G4 > B15-G4 > CAZBBB01. The sequence continues at coordinate 24,135 of CAZBBB010000017.1, forward strand.
ATGGCCTTCCAGATCATCGACGACTGCCTCGACGTGATCGGCGACGAGACGATCGTCGGCAAGTCGCTCGGCACCGACCTCGAGACCGGCAAGATCACGCTGCCGGTGATCCGGCTCGCGCGCCGCCTCTCCGCGGCCGAGCGCGCGGACCTGCAGCGCCTGCTGTCCGAGCCGGTGGCGGGTCGGCGCCGCGACGTGCTGCGCGAGACCTACGACATCGACGGCATCGTCGAGGAGTGCCACGCCGAGGCCAACGCCTACGTGGAGGGCTGCGTGCGGGAGCTCGAGGCGTTCGACGACTGCGAAGAGAAGCGCAGCCTCAGCCGCTTGTGCGGCTTCGTCCTCTCGCGCGAACACTGAGGCCCCGGGTTCCGATCATGAGCACCGCGTCCGTCCCGCCCGCCTCCCGCCCGTCGGCGAAGATCGGATTCGGCGGAGCGCTGCTGCTGATCACGCTCGTCTGCGTCGGGGCGCAGGTCGTGGGCGAGACGCTCGAGCCGGTCCTGCAGGGCGATGAACTCGGTGCGGGTCGGATGGTGCTGCTCGGCACGGGCGCGGCGGCGCTGCTGGGCCTGGTCGTCGTCAACGCGCGCTGGCTCTGGACGGTCGTGGGCAGCCTGCGTTTCGCGCTGGCGATCATCACTTTCTGGGCCGTGACGTCGATGCTCGGCACGCTCGTCGTGCAACGCTTCCCCAACCAGAACGACAACGGCTACGCCAAGGGCTACATCAGCGCCACCGGCGACTTCCTGTACACGCTCTCCAACATCGGCAGCGGCTTTCAGCTGCGCCCGGACGCCGACGTCGAGCGCTGGTTCGACGAGCAGCGGCGGCTGTACGGCGAGCGCGAGGCGGCCGAGACGATCAAGCAGTGGCGCTCGGCCGAGACGGGGCGCATCCGGCAGGCCGAGGTCGCCAGCTTCACCGCGGCCCACCACGAGGCGATCGAACGCTCGCTGGCCGTGGTGAACGCGCTGCGTCTGCCCGAGGCCTTCCAGATGTCGTACTGGTTCAAGGCGCTGCTGGGACTGCTGTCGGTCGCGCTGGTGGTCGTGGTGATCCAGCGCTGGCGCGGCGAGTCGCGGCAGATCGGCTGGGTCATGGCGCACTTCGGCATGGTGATCTTCATCGTCGGCGCGAGCGTGCGCGCGGTGTCGAAGGTCGACGGCTTCCTGCCGATGCGCGTGGGCGAGACGACGGACGCCTGGTACCGCAACAAGATCGGCGGCCGCGAACTCGTGCCGCTCGACTTCCAGTTCACGCTGCACCGCTTCAAGACCGAGTACCCGCGGCAACTGCTGGTGAGCTTTCCGCCGAGCGAGGGCGCGCCCGGCGGGCTGAGCAAGCCCTTCCGCGTCACGCGCGGCTGGGACGCCGAGTTCCTCGACGGCGGGCTGATCGTGAAGGTCGAGTCGCTCGTCGAGAACGTCGATGCGCGCGAGGTCTACCGCGAGTCGCGCAGCACCGAGGGCCCGCCCGAGCCGGCCCTGGTCGCGTCGATCGAGGCCGACTGGCTGGTGGGGCGGCAGACGGTCGCGATCCGCGACGTGCGCAGCACGATCCTGCCGCCCGACAACGGCTACCGGCTGCAGTACGCGCGTGCGCGCGACGCGACGCACGCGCAACTGCTGGCCGAGATCGGCCCGTGGGGCGGCCCGGTCGGCATGCTCTGGACGGCTTCGGGCGTGCCGTTGGGCGAATTGCGCGAGGGCGCCGTGCTGCCGCTGCCCGACGGCGCGGGGGAGGCCCGCTTCACGCAGATCGTGCCGAGCTACGAGCGGCGCGAGGCGCCCGACGCGGCGGCCCTGTTCCCCGAAGATCCGGCCGCGCGCGTGGAGATCTGGCGCGACGGGCAGCGGCAGGGCGTCGTCTGGGCCCTCGACGATCGCATGGAGACCAGCGAAGGCGAGGGGCCCGCCGACGGCCTGCGCTTCGACTACGACTGGTGGAACGGGCAGGCGGAGGTGCACCACCGCCTCGTCGAGAGCCCCGACGGCTCGCTGCGCCACGTGATCTTCCGCGGTGGCGTGGTGGCCGAGTCGACCCCGGTCGGACCGGGCGACGAGATCCTGCTCGGCGGCACGGGCGACCGGCTGTTCCTGGAGCGTACGCTCGACCGGCCGGTCATGGCGATCGTCACGGGGCCCGCCGATACGGGCACGATGACGGAGAACGACATCTACTACGCCGGCCTGCCGAGCGCGCTCGAACTGAGCCTGCGCGGGCCGCTCGTGGCCGAGCGCGCCGGGCGGCTGGCCGATTCGCTGGCGAAGGCCGAGCCGCCGGAGTTCATCGGCATCACGCGGCCCGAGCGCTTCGACGCCGGCGAGGGTCAGCTGACCGTCACCGCCGACGGGCAGGGTTTGCGCCTGCGGCTGGTCTCCGACGACCCGACCCTGGCGACCTTCCCGCCGCCGCTGCTGGCGCAGGCGGGCTTCGAACTGCCGGCCTCCTTCGCCTGGTTCACGAACACGCGGGGCGCGCCGCTGCGCTTCACCAGCGACGTCTCGCTGAGCAAGGACGGCGTGCCGCTGGCGCGCGCGCTCGTCGAACCCAACAAGCCGCTCTACCTCGCCGGATACCAGTTCAGCCAGGCCGACTTCCGGGCCGAAGACCCGGGCTACAGCGGCTTCGGCGTCGTCCGCGACCCGAGCGTCCGCATCGCCTACGCCGGCATGATCATCCTGGTGCTCGGCGTGACGCTGCTGTTCTACATCCATCCCCTGCTGGCCGGACGCCGTCCGGCGAGGAGCGCGCCATGACCGATGCCGTCACCCTCAGCCACTGGAGCCAGGCGGCCTCCGCCGGCACGGGCCTGCTCTTCCTGGCCTCGTCGGTGGTGACCTTCGTGCGCCCGCTCGCCAGGCGCGTGCTGCACACGGCGGCGCTCGTCGCCCTCGGCACGACGATCACGCTGGGCGTCGCGACCTACGTGCAGCGCTGGGTCGACGTCGGCCACGTCCCGACGCAGACCTTCTGGGAGGCGCTCATCATGGCGGCGCTGTGCGCCGAGATCGCCTTCGCCGCGATCTACGTCGTGAACCGCTTCCACAAGGTGCGCGGGCGCAGCGGGGCCGTCGTCGACCTGTTCGGCGTGCTCATGGCCTTCGTGGCCGGCTACCTGTATTGGAAGGCGCAGACCAAGACGAACGCCGGCGAGACCGTGCCGCCGGTGCTCGACTCGCCCTACTTCATCCCGCACGTGTCGGTGATGATCCTCGGTTACGGCGCGGGGCTGACGGCGGCGGTCATGGGAACGGTCTACCTGATCGTGGGCCGCGGGAAGACCGACGTGCAGCTCGAGACCGACGAGGGGCTGCAGGGCATCGACCGCTTCTGCTACCGCAGCGTGATGGTGGGCTTCCCGCTGCTCACCGCCGGACTGGTGCTGGGCGGACTGTGGGCCAACGAGTCGTGGGGCACCTACTGGGGCTTCGACAGCAAGGAGACCTGGGCGCTCATCACCTGGCTCACGTTCCTCGGCTACCTGCACCTGCGCTTCGTCGGCGGCTGGCGCGCGCGCAAGGCCTGCTGGTTCCTGGCGCTGGCGGGCCTGGTCATCTACACGACCTTCCTGCTGTTCGGCTTCCTGCCCGACAGCATCGCCAGCAGCCAGCACCGCTACATCGACTGACGGCGCGCGCGGCGAGTGGCCTTCCGACCCAACTGGTACGAACAGGACGACGCGCGTCGCGGCGTGAACCCGATGGCCTCGTGGTCCGGCCTGCGCTGGGTCATGACGGTCACGATCGCCGCGTGGGTCGTGCAGTGGGCGCTGCCTCCGCTGGCGGAGTGGGGGGCGCTGCGCGCCTGGTGGCTGGTGCCCGCGGCCGATCCGCTGGTCTTCAACCCGTACTTCCCCGTGCAGCTGTTCAGCTATGCGCTGCTGCACGACGGCCTGCTGCACATCGGCCTGAACCTGCTGTACCTGTGGTTCTTCGCGCCGGCCCTCGAGGACGAACTCGGCCGTCGCGGCTTCCTGCGCCTGTACGTCGTCGGCGCGGTCGTCGGCGGACTCGCGCAGTGGGGCTGGTGGCTGGCGGAGGGCAGTCCCGGGAAGGTCGTGGGCGCCTCCGGCGCGGTGTACGCCGTGATGGTCATGCACGCGGTGCGCTGGCCGCATCGCGTCATCCTGCTGTTCCCGATCCCGCTGCCCGTGCCGCTCTGGCTCATCGTCGTCATGAGGGTCGTGGGCGACCTGTCGAGCTTCGCGAGCGGCACGTCCGGCCGCACGGCCGTGCTCGCGCATCTGGGCGGCGCCGCCGTCGGGTTGCTGGCGGCGCGCGGTCTGCCGGCCCTGTCGCAGTGGAAGCGCCGACGCACCCGCGAGAAGGCCATGGCCGAGTTCAAGGAGGAGACGACCGATCGCCGCGAGATGGACCGCATCCTCGCCAAGATCCAGGCCAGCGGCCTGGCCTCGCTCGACGCGGGCGAGCGCAGCTTCCTCGAGCGGCGCAGCCGCGAGCTGCGCGGACGCGGGCCCTGAGCGGCGCGCGGGCCGCGGGCGACGCCGCCCGCGGCGCCAAGTTGGTATAGACACGTGTCGCTTCCGGAGGTGAATCCATGATGCGCGCCGGCCTCGTCCTGCTCCTGCTGTCGACCGCGCTGGCGGGCGCGCTGCCCGGCCAGTCGGCGCTCGACCGCTATCTCGAGATGCCCGACGACTACCAGGAGTTCTGGCGCGGCTACCGGCCCGCGCGCGAGGCGGACGACGAGTCGGCGATGGACAAGGCCGTGCGCGTGCACCGCGCGGAGGCCGAAGGCGTCCTCGACCTGTGGATCGCCGACATCTGCAAGGTCGACGTGCCCGAACTGCATCACGAGCTGCGCACGCTGGCCTGGAGCCTCGACCGCGCCGAGGGGCAGACGCGCTACATCGAGCGCGTCCGCGGCGTGCTCGATCTCGACGTGGCCGGACGCCGGACGCGCGCCGGCGCGATCGCGCAGATCTCCATCGCCTACGAGCTGCTCACCGAGGCGCGCACGGTGCGCTCGGAGGCCGGCTGGAGCGAGGCCACCCGCGCCTTCGACCTCGCGCTCAAGGGCTTCGAGGCCATCGGCGACCGCGAGTTCTCGGTGTACTGCCTGCAGGCCCTGTCGGAGATCGAGGACGCCCAGGGGCGTCCCTGGGAGCGGGGCCGTCTGCTCGTGCGCCTCGTCGCGGCCGGCGACGAACTGGCCTACAAGGACGCCCTCGTCGAGCAGGCGCGCTCGGAGATCGCGCGGCTGATCGCGTTGGGCATCGACCCGCACGCCGACAAGCCCGCCGAGGTGCCCGTCGATCCCGAAGCCGGCGAGGAGGACGGTGCGGGCGCCGAGGGCGGGGGCAAGGGCCGCGGCCTGACGAGCTTCCTGCCCGGCTCCATCGAGAGCGTCAGCGAGTTCGAGCTGGTCGTCGCCAAGAAGGGCATCACCGGCGTGACGCTGCCCTCCTTCGCGCCGCCCGAGCAGTATCTGCTGTGGAACGTGACCTGGCTCGACAAGGACGGCCCGAGCGCCTGGGACAGCGACCGGCACGTGCGCCTCGCCCCGTTCGGCGCCGAGCTGGCGGTCACGCGCGAGGGCTCGACCTTCGGCATCGACAGCGACGGCGACGGCCGGCCCGACGTCACCTGCACGCCGAGCAGCACGCCGCAGCTCATCGAGGTGCCCGACCCGGCCGGCGGCCCGTCCTGGCCCCTGATGATCGCCGTGCCCGGCGACCGCGAGACGATGTTCGGGCTCGACCTGAACTACTCGCCCCAGCCGGAGGGCGCGCGCGTGCGCTTCCACACCGGACACTGGATGGAAGGCGAGGCGGCCGACGAGATCCTGCGCCTGTACGACAGCAACCTCTCGGGCAAGTACGGCGACGTCTTCGAGTACTGGGAGGACCGCGTCACGCTCTACGAGGAGGAGGACCCGACGATCTGGTTCGAGACCGACGCGGTGCTCGTCGGCAAGGCCAAGACCGCGCTGCCCTGGTCGTCGGTGCTGCCCGTGGGCGGCACGTTCTGGCGCACCGGGCTCGACCCCGACGGCCGGCGGCTGACGCTGCGCGAGATGAACCTCGAGACGGGTTTCGTGAAGCTCGACCTGGCGGCGAGCGCGGCCCCCGCGCACATCGTGATCCGCGAGACGGGGAAGCTCGAGGGCGCCTTCTTCGACGTCGTGCCGGCCAAGAAGGGCGGCGTGGTCGAGGTGCCGGCCGGCACCTACGAGCTGAGTTTCGGCCGCCTGGCCTCCGGCACCAAGACGGGCATGAAGCAGGCGCGCATGTACCGCGGACGCGCGGCGCCCTTCGAGGTCGCGCCGGGCGCCACGCACGTGCTTTCGCTCGGCGCCCCGTACGACCTGCGACTGCTGAGCTCCACCGACGGCAAGGAGGAGGTCGTGGACGGACTCTCGCTGCGCATCCACGGCCGCGGCGGCGAGGAGTGGGCGATGATCTACGACGACCAGCTGCTGCCGGAAGTCGAGTTGCGCAACGCCGACGGCAAGCGCGTGGGCAAGGCCGTCAAGATGATGCGGCCCGACATCGAAGCCTGGCAGACGGGCAAGTCCTCGACGATCTGGTTCCCGCTCTCCGCGCGCATCGAGCGCAAGGGCGAGGGCCCCTTCACGCTGCACGCGACGGCCAAGAGCCACCCGCTGCTCGGCGGGCCCTTCACCACGCCGGAGCCGCGCTGAGATGCTCGACATGAAGACCATTCGCGCCGACCCGCAGGCGGTCCGCGCCGCGGCGGCGCTCAAGCGCGTCGAGTGCGACGTCGACCGGCTGCTGGCCCTCGACGAGCAGCGTCGCGCGCTCATGCGTTCGGTCGAGGACGGCAAGGCCGAGCAGCGTCGGCGCGGCAAGGAGCTGGGCCGGCTGGCGCCCGAGGCGCAGCAGGCCGAGAAGGCCGCGCTGGGCGAGCTCAAGGCGCGCCTGGTCGCCGACGAGGCGGCGCTGGCGACGATCGTCGAGGAGTGGCAGGCGCGGCTGCTGCGCGTGCCCAACCTGCCCAGCGCCGAGGTGCCGCCCGGCCCGGACGCGAGCGCCAACGTCGAGGTGCGGCGCGTCGGCGCCGTGCCGCAGCCCGGCTTCCCGCTGCTCGACCACGAGGAGCTCGGACGGCGCCTGGGCCTGATCGACATCGAGCGCGGCGTGCGCATGTCGGGCGCGCGCTTCTACGTGCTGCGCGGCGCCGGCGCCCTGCTGCACCGCGCCGTGCTCAACTTCGCGCTCGACCACATGGTCGCCCGCGGATTCGAGCCGATGGAGGTGCCGGTGCTGGTGCGCGACCCGGCGATGGTCGGCACGGCCTACTTTCCCGGCGGCGAGGACCAGGCCTACCGCATCGAGAAGGACCAACTGAACCTCGTCGGCACGGCCGAGGTGCCGCTGACGTCCTTCCGGGCCGGCGAGATCCTCGACGAGGCCGAGCTGCCGCTGCGTCTCGTGGCGCAGTCGCACTGCTTCCGGCGCGAGGCCGGCGCGGCCGGCAAGGACACGCGCGGCCTGTACCGCATCCACCAGTTCCAGAAGGTCGAGCAGGTCGTCATCGGGCCCAACGACGAGGCCTTCTCGCGCGCCGAGCACGCCGCGATCCTGAAGAACTCCGAAGACCTGCTGCAGGCGCTCGAACTGCCCTACCGAGTGGTCAACGTCTGCGGCGGCGACCTCGGCCTCAGCCAGGTGCAGAAGTACGACATCGAGACCTGGATGCCCAGCCGCAACGACTGGGGCGAGACGCACTCGGCCAGCCGCTTCCACGACTTCCAGGCGCGTCGCCTCGAGCTGCGCTACCGCGGCGCCGACGGCGAGGTCCGGCTGTGCCACACGCTCAACAACACCGTCGTGGCCAGTCCGCGCATCCTGATCCCGCTGCTCGAACTGCATCAGCAGGCCGACGGCAGCGTGCGCGTGCCGAAGGTGCTGCAGCCCTACATGGGGGGGCTGCAGCGCATCGCGGCCAGGTCCTGAGCGGGCGCCGCGCGCAGCGGCGCCGCTCAGCCCCCTCCGCCGCCGGTCAGGCCGTTGAGCAGGTCGTTGAGGGCGTTGCCGAAATCGTCCGGATTGCCGCCGCCGGGCGGGGTGGAACTGTTTCCGCCCGATCCGCCGTTGCCGCCCGGCGTGTTCGACGAACCGCCGTCGTCCTTGCCGCCCCCGGCGTCGGCCTCGCTGCCCTCGCCTTCGCCCTCCTCGCCCTCGCCGTCCCCCTTGCCGCCGGGTCCGCCGGGGCCGCCCGAGCCGAGCGCGACGAAGGTCGGGACCAGCGGGCGGACCCGCATCGCGAGGTCGGATCCCGGCATGAGCGGAACGATGCGCTCGTATCGCAGCGTGCGCCCGCCTTCGGCGCCGGAGGCGACCGTGCGGGCGACGGCCTCCAGCTCCAGTTCGATCGAGACCAGCGCCGGCAGCCGGTGCAGGGCGCCGCTGTCCCAGGAGGGCAGCTCTTCGGCCCAGCGATCGACGCTCGCGTAGTAGCGCACCTGGAAGGACACCACCCGGTCGTGCAGCAGCTCGTACACGCCGTCGTCGAGCGGCTTCTCGTCGACGTGGAAGCTCTGTCGGCGCCACAGCTCGAGCACGTCCGGCAGGGCCGGGTTGCGTCGCAGCCGGTAGCCCGTCTCGCAGACGTCGGCCGAGACCTCGCGCTCGCCCACCCGCCGCGTCACGGTGCTGTCGACGGTCGTGAGCAGGCTGAGCGTGTCGGCCGACTCGCCGTTGATGGTGCGCGACTCGCCCTTGAAGACGGCGTCGTCGCGGATGTCCCAGATCCACAGGCGGCGCAGATCGGCCTCGATCTGGTCGAGGATCTCGGGCCCCAGTCGCGCGACCTTCGACTCGGTCTCGAGCTTGTCGCGCGCCTCGAGCGAGGCGTTGAGGGAGGTGTAGAGCACGAGCATCACCAGCGACATGATGCCCAGGGCGACGAGCACCTCCATCAGCGTGAAACCCGCCGTGCGGCGTGACGCGTCGTTCATTGCTGGGCTCCTCCGAGGAGGGATCCGGTCTCGCTCTCGGTCGCGCGCGGCAGGAAACCCTCGAGCACGTACTCGACGTCCTGCTCGCCGTCGAGCGCGGGGTGGTAGATCGTGAGCTTGAAGCGCCGGACGCGGTAGGGGCTGTCGGCGTCCTTCGGCTCGGCCGGCTGCACGCCGTCCGAGATGCCGAACTTCGACTGGCTGCTGAAGGCGCTCTCGCCGGCCGCGCCGGTGCCGGACGTCGGCTCCTCGACGCGCCCGGTCGAGACGTCGAAGTCCTCGAGCGAGAGCTTCCAGCGGAAGGCGGCGTCCTCCTCGAACACGCCTTCCTCGTCCTTGACCACCCGCGGATCGTTGACGTGCGCGGCAAGCAGCGTCTCGGCCAGGTTCGCGGCGCGCATCATGTAGGTCGAGCGGTAGGCGATGTTCCAGGAGGCGTCGCGCACCGTGAGCATCGGCAGCACCGCGAGCGCCACGACGGCCAGCGTGGCCATGACCTCGAGCAGCGTGAAGCCGCACTCGGAGCGCCTACTGGAAGTCGACATCGTTCACCAGGGGGGAGGGGACGTCGCCGGCGACCACCTCGGAACGGTTGGACAGGCCGTTCACGCGCAGCGTGAACACCTCGGTCTCGGGATAGTCGGGATTCTCGACGACCAGCTCGTGCGGCGGCACGCGCCCGAGGGCCGAGACCTCCAGCGTGACGACACCGCCGTCGCGCGGCACGCTGCCCGGCAGGCGCACGAAGCGCAGGGCCGTGCCCTCGGCGAAGGGCTTGAAGTCGAGCACCGGGAACTTGCCCGGCCCGAGGACCTCGCCGCGCTCGTCGCGCTCGTGCGGGTAGTAGGCCTCGTAGCCGCCGCGCTCGAAGTCGTAGGCGAACAGCATCGACTCGTGCTTGAGCAGGGCCCAGCTGCGCACCTGCTCGAGGTCGGCCGCCAGTTCGTCGACCTGCGCGCGCAGGCGCGCCTGAGGCAGCAGGGTCGTGCTGCCCGTGACCATCACCGTGAGCGCGAGCCCGATGACCGCCACGGTCACCATCAGCTCGATGAGCGTGAAGCCGGCCGGGCCGGCGCCGCGCTCAACCGCCGGGCATGGCGTCTTCGGAACTGTGCAGGTCGCGGTCATCGGCCTCGCCGCCCTCGACGCCGTCGGCGCCGAGCGAAATGATGTCGAACTTCTTGTTGTTCAGCTTCTCGTAGCGGAAGGGATTGCCCCAGGCGTCCTTGAGCTGGTCGGCGCTCTCGACGTAGGGCTCGTCGAGGTTCTTCTCGCTCGGCTGCAGCAGGTCCTCGAGGGTGTCCGGCACCTTGCCGTGATGCAGGCGGTAGGCCTGGATGGGCTGTTCGAGCTGCTTCATCTTGACCTTCGTGCCGGTCACGTTGGCCTCGCGCCAGCGCTGCAGCACGTTGGGGGCGACGAAGGTCGCCAGCAGACCGATGATGGCGATGACCACCATGATCTCGATCAGGGTGAAGCCCGCGCGGGCGCGGGCCGGGCGATGCGTGGACGTGTTCTTCATGGTCGGACGGGCCTCCGTTCAGTTGGTTCCGAGCTGGAGCATGGGCAGGACGATGGCCATCACGATGAAGGCCACGACCACCGCCATGATCAGGATCATGACCGGCTCGATGACGGCCGTGAGTCGTTCGGTGGCGATCTCGACCTCCAGTTCGTAGGCCTCGGCGAGCCGGTCGAGGACCTCCTCGAGGTCGCCCGTCTGCTCGCCCACGGCGATCATGTAGCCTACGGCAGGAGGGAAGATCACGCTGCGTTTCAGCGGGGTGGCGATGTCGGCGCCCTTGAGGATCGCCGCGTGCAGGTCGTCCAGGACGCGCTGCAGCACCGTGTTCCCGACGATGTCCTTGACGATGCGGATGGCGTCGAGGACGGGCACGCCCGTCTTGAGCAGCGTCGAGAGCGTCATCGCGAAGCGCGAGATGGCCTGCTTCTTGAACAGGTCGCCGAAGATCGGCAGGCGCAGCAGGAGGGAGTCGGTCGCGTAGCGCCCGCCCGGCGAACGGCGCACCCAGCCCAGCGCCAGGTTGGCGAGCACCAGGGCCAGCAGCAGCAGGTACCAGTACGAGGCCAGGAAGCCCGAGATGTTCTTGAGCAGCAGGGTCGGCCCGGGCAGCAGCCCGCCGCGGCTCTCGACGAGCACGATCAGCTTCGGCACGACCTTGGTCATGAGCACCGTCACGACCACCGAGCCGACGCCCAGCATGATCATCGGGTACATCATCGCGCCGAGCACCTTGTTCTTCATCTTGGCCTGCTTGAGCATGAAGTCGGCCAGGCGCTCGAGGACCACGTCGCTGTTGCCCGCGGCCTCGCCCGCGCGCACCATGCTCACGAACAGGGGCACGAACACGGCCGGGTGCTGCTCGATGGCCTCGGCGAACGAGGCGCCCTGCGTGATGCGCTCGCGCACGTTGCGGAAGACGACTTCGAGGACGGGCGACTCGATCTGCTCCGTCAGCGCGCCCAGGGCGTCGTTGAGCGGGATGCCCGAGCGCAGCAGCGTCGCCAGCTGGCGCGTGACCTGCGGCAGTTCGCGCGAGGTGCGTCGGCGCAGCCGCCAGCGCGACCAGGCCGAGGACTTCCGCGCGGTGACGTCCTCGATCTCCTCGATGTCCGTGACGAGCAGGCCCTCGCGCCGCAGCTTCAGCCGCGCCTCGCGCGAGGAATCGGCGTCCGCGATGCCCGTCCTGAGCTGCCCGCCGTCCGTGAAGGCCTTGTAGGTGTAGACCGGCACGGGCGGCTCAGACGTCGTCCTTCTGGGTCACGCGCAGCACTTCGTCGAGCGTCGTGACGCCCGCCAGGACCTTGTTCAGGCCGTCCATGCGCAGCGTGCGCAGCGTGCCGCGCTCGATGGCCTCGCGCTTGATCACGCTGGCGCCGGTGCGCTCCATGACGCGCACCCGCACCGGCTCGTCCACCGGCAGCAGTTCGTAGAGCGCCGTGCGGTCGACGTAGCCCGAGGAGAAGCAGAAGTCGCAGCCGCGCCCGATCACGACGCGCCCGTCGGGAAAGCGGTCGGGCGAGAGGCCGACCGCCTCGAGCCGCGTGGCCAGTTCGCGGTCGGGCACGACCGGCTCCCTGCACTTGGGGCAGATGACCCGCACCAGGCGCTGCGCGATGCACAGGATCACCGAGGACGACACGAGGTAGGGCTCGACGCCGATGTCGAGCATGCGCGTCACGGCGCTGGCGGCGTCGTTGGTGTGCAGCGTCGAGAGCACCAGGTGGCCCGTGAGCGCGGCGCGGATGGCGATGTCGGCCGTCTCGCCGTCGCGCACCTCGCCGATCATCATGATGTCGGGGTCCTGGCGCAGGAAGGAGCGCAGCCCGGCGGCGAAGGTCAGGCCCTTCTTGTTGTTCACCTGCACCTGGCTGACGCCGACGAGGTTGTATTCGACCGGATCCTCGATGGTGAGGATGTTCTTCTCCTGCGTGTTCAGCTCGGTGAGCGACGCGTAGAGCGTGGTCGTCTTGCCGGAGCCCGTCGGCCCGGTCACGAAGATCACGCCGTGCGTGTAGCCCACGTAGTGCCGCAGCAGGTCCTCGTTGGCCTGGTCGAGACCGATCTGCGAAAGCCGGTACACGCGCGCGCTCTTGTCGAGCAGACGCATGACCACGCGCTCGCCGTAGGTGCTGGGCACGGTCGAGATGCGCACGTCGACGTCGGAGTCGCCGATGCGCAGCGAGGCGCGGCCGTCCTGCGGCAGCCGTCGCTCGGCGATGTCCATCTTGCCCATGACCTTGATGCGGCTGATCACGGCGTCCTGGAACTTCTTGGGCGGCGCCTCCATGTCGTAGAGGATGCCGTCGATGCGATAGCGCACCTGCAGCTTGTCGACGTAGGGCTGGATGTGCACGTCCGAGGCGCGCATCTTGAGCGCCTGGAACAGGATCATGTTCACCAGCTTGACGAGCGGGGCCTTGCTCGAGGTGTCGAGCAGGTCCTCGCCCGCCTCCATGTCGGTGTCGAGCTTGATGATGTCGTCGTCGGCCTCGAGCCCGACGAGCGCCTCGTCGACGACGTCGGCGCGCGTCTTGTAGGCGCGGTTGATCAGCGCCGTGATCTCGGCCTTCGGCGCGAGCACGATGTCGACCTCGCGGCCGAGCAGCGAGGCCACGTCGTCGACCGGATGCAACTCGAAGGGCGAGCACGCCGCGAGCTGCACCGTGCCGTTGTTCTCCTCGATGCCGACGAGATTGTTCGAGCGCGCGAAGTGCACCGGCACGCGGTCGAGGAACAGCTTGGGGACCTCGATGTCGCGCAGATCGGCCCGGAAGGGGTAGGCCAGGTACTGCGACATGAGCTTGAGCATGCCGGGTTCGGTCAGAAAGCCCTTGTTCACGAGCAGCCGGTCGAGCGGCTGCCCGCCGTCGGCAGCGAGGGCGAGGCACTCGCTCACGTCCTGCGGCTCCATGCCGCCTTCCGTTTGGAGCAGTCGGGCGAGGCGCTCGTCCACGGCTCAGTTCCCTCCGCCGGCCGCTCCGCCGTAACCGAACACGTCGTCGAAACCGGGCACGCCGGACGGCGCCGGCGCGGCCGGGGCGGCGGGCGGCGGCGTGATCGCCGGCACGGGCACCGGCGCCGCGGCGGCGGGCTCCGTCGTCGGCAGCGGGACGACGCCCGACTCGCCCGCGCGCGGCCAGGCCGCCGACGGCATCTGGAACACGGAGCCGGCCTCGGGCCCGAGATGCCGCGTGTCGGCGTCGTCGTTCCACGGCGAAGGGTCGGCCGTGAGGCTGCCGACGTTGCCGCCCAGCCGCTCGAGATCGCGCCGGCGGTTGGTCGAGATCTCGTCGAGCAGCGCGAAGTCGGTGTCGATGATGTGCGGTGTGATGAACACGTAGAGGAAGGTGTCCTCGGTGCGGCCGCTCTCGCCGCGGAACAGCCAGCCGATGAGCGGCAGTTCGCCGAACCACGGGATCTGGGACTTGCTGTCGCGATTCGCGTTGCGCACCAGCCCGCCGAGGATGGCCGTGTGGCCGTCGGGCAGCGTGACCGGCGTCTCGACCTCGCGGATGGTCTTGTCGGGCGGGGGCACGCTGCCGTCGGCCGCCGCGGGCGGCGTGTTGCCGAAGTTGCTCACCTCGAGCTTCACCCGCAGCCGCAGGTAGTTGCCGGCCGAGATCGTGGGCGAGATCGTCAGGCTGATGCCCGCCTCGACCTGCGCGAAGGACGTCTGGGTCGAGGTCTGCGTCGTCGTGGTCGTGGGGTAGGAGGTCTGGTCCTGCGACGAGATCGTCGCCTCCTGGTTGTCGTTGGTCATCAGGTACGGCCGCGAGAGCACGCGGTTGTTCGCGTCGGTCTCGAGCGCCTGGATGATGAACGGGATCGGCACGTTGCCGCCGCTGACGATCGCGAAGTTGCCGCCGGTGCCCACGATGGCGGCGTTCACGTCGGCGTCCGTGGCCGCCCCGATGCCCGTGGGCGTCGTGCCGAAGTTGCTCGCGACCGCCACGTCGCTGCCGATCGCGGCCAGGCCGACGGCCAGCGCCTCGTTGAGCGTGTGCGTCGTCTCGACGATGGCGCACTCGATGAGCACCTGCGGTCGCCGCACGTCCATGTCGTGGATGATGCGCACCAGCTCGGCGTACTTGCGCGGGCCGGCCGTGATGATCACGGAGTTGCTGGCGCGGTCGGCCACGGCGCTCGGCAGCGTCTCGAGGCCCGTGCCGCCCGGCTGCACGCCGGCGCCGGCGCGCTGCTGCGCGTTGAGGCGCTCCTGCTCGAGCACGCGCGTGAGCACGTCGGCGACCTCGGTGGCGTCGGTGTTCTTCAGCCGGTAGACGTGCGTGTCGCCGCGCGGCTCGACCTCGACGTCGAGCGCGTCGAGCCACTCCTCGATCCGCGCGACCATGGCCTCGTCGCCGGTGATCAGCAGCGAGTTGCTGCGCGGCTCGGGGATGATGCGCGGCTCGATCTCGAAGACCGCGCCGACGCCCGGTTGCTGGCCGGCCTGCTGCTGACCCGCGCGCAGGCCGCGGGCCGCTCCGAGCAGCTCGGTGAGGGTGGTCTGCAGCTCGTCGACGCTGGCGTGCTTGAGCACGCGCTTGTGGATCACCGGCACGGGGCGGAAGGGCGGCACGTCGATGAGCTGCAGCAGCTGCCACATGCCCCAGACGTGGCTGCCGAAGCCGGTGACGACGATCGCGTTGCTGTTCTCGACGTTGCGGATCTGCTCGATGGCCGACTCGAAGTAGACGCTGAAGGTCGTCAGCACGTCGCGTCCGGCGACGTACTTGAGCGGCAGCGAGGTCGTGATCAGCGTGCCCGGTTCGTGGCGGTAGCGCTCGAGATCGGCGACGTCGACCACCGGGGCCTGGCTCTTGATGAAGGTGCCGCCCGAGCCCGAGCGCGCCGGCCCGCCGCCGGCCGTGATCTTCTGCACCGAGAGAAAGCTGCTGCCTTCGGGGCCGTACTCGACCACGATGTAGTCGTAGGCCTTCAGGATCGACTGGAAGTAGGCGTAGAACTGGTCCTGCCGCACCACCTGCGGCCCGAGCATGTTGATGCGGACCTCGGCGCCCATGTCGCCCGGGTTGTAGCGGATCGGCCGGCCGATGATCTTCTGCGAGAGGTCGATGAAGTCGGCGAGCTTCTCGCCTTCCTGCTCGTCGAACTGCAGCACGTAGGTATCGTCTTGGACGACGATGTCCTGTGCCGGCGCGGGGGCCGCCGTCAGGAGCAGGGCGAGACTGGTCAGAAGGGCGGCGGGGCGCATGGCTGCATCCGGGCGGCCTGGGAATGGGTCGACGGCAACAACCCTCTATCGACCGCTCGGCCGGCGATCATGGGCGCTTCGACGGGGGGCTTCAACGATCTATTCCCCGGCGTGCGCGGCCGGGCGCGACGCTTGCGAGGCCGTCCGGGCACCGGTACGATCGGACGGTTTGCGCCCAGCCTCCCGGGTTCCGTCTCCCGGGCACGGCAGCACCGGGCCGCCTCCCACGGGTCGATCCACGCCTTGAAGCTGTCCCAGCTCCTCGACGAAGCCGCGGTCCTGCTCGATCTCGACGGGCGCGACAAGTGGCAGGCGATCGAGGCGCTGACCGACCGGCTCGTGGCGGCCCGCTGCGTGCGGGCCGAGCACCGCGCGCCCGTGCTCGCCGCCGTGCTGGCGCGCGAGAAGTCGATGTCGACCGGCATGGAGAACGGCATCGCCATCCCGCACACGTCCGTCGCCGAGGTCGCCAAGCCCGCGGTCGCGCTGGGAGTCTCGCGCGCGGGGATCGACTTCCAGGCCATCGACGGCCGGCCGACGCACCTCGTCATCCTGCTCGTCAACCCCGCGCAGCAGACGAAGGACCACATCCGCACGCTGGCCGAGATCGCCCGGCTGCTCTCGAGCGCCGAGTTGCGCTCGGCCCTCGTCCGCGCCGGCGATGCCGGCGAGATCCTCCAGACCATCCGCGCGGCGGAAGCCGTCACCACCTGAACCCAGCGAGAGAGTCCCTTGGTCATCCGAGTCCAGACACGCGACAACGAACCCGTCGACAAGGCCCTGCGCCGGCTGCGCAAGCTGTGCAACAACGAGGGGCTGACCCGCATCTCGAAGTCGAAGGCCTTCTTCGAGAAGCCCTCCGAGCGTCGCCGCCGCGAGGCCCGCGAGCGCCTCAAGTCGATCCGGCTCGCGCGCCGCGCCAAGGAGGGCGAGACCCAGAAGCTGATCAACCGCCGCCGCAAGGCCCGCAAGGCCGCGCGCCGCAACCCCGACGACGGGGACGGCCTGCTCGGCGAGGGCGGCGACGAGCGTCCGGCCGAGCGCGCCCCGCGCGGTCGCGGCCCGCGCTGAGCCCGGCGCGCGGACGGCTCTCAGCCCTCCGCGGCCTCGAGCTTGTCGACCCGGCGGCCGTGCCGGCCGCCCTCGAAGGGCGTCTCGAGGAACAGCCGCACGATCTGCTCCTGCACCTCGGCGTCGACGATCCGCGCGCCGAGACACAGCACGTTGGCGTCGTTGTGCTGGCGGCAGAGCGTCGCCTCGGCCGGGTCGTTGCACTTGGCGGCGCGCACTCCGGCGTGGCGGTTGGCCGCGATCGACATGCCGATGCCCGTGCCGCAGACGAGCAGCCCGCGTTCGACCCGCCCGCTCGCGACGGCGCGCGCCACGGCGTGCGCGAAGTCGGGATAGTCGACCGAGGCCTCGCCCTGCGTGCCGAGGTCCTCGACCGCGTGCCCGGCCCGCTCGAGCAGCGCGCGCAGGCGCTGCTTGGCGGACACTCCGGCGTGGTCGGCGGCGATGGCGATCTTCATCGGAACGGCTCCTCGAGCGCACGGGCGGCCCAGACCTCGGCGTGGGCGGCCAGATCCTGCGCGACGGCGCGGTAGCGCGACAAGCTTTGGCCGAAAGGATCGTCGACATCGAGTCCTTCGGGGTCGAGCGTGGCGACGCGCGTCGCGCCGCCGACCGGCAGGGCCGCGGTCAGCGCTTCGGCCAGCGGGCGGGTGGCGGCCAGCACCAGGTCATGGCGCGCGAGCGCGGCCGCGTCGACGGGTCGGCTGCGGTGGCCGGCCAGGTCCAGCCCGAGTTCGTCGAGCGCCCGGCGGGCGGCTTCGGTGGCGGGCTGGCCGTCGCGCGCGTGCAGACCGGCGGAGGCGATGTGCGGTGCGAGGCAGGCGGCGGCGTCCGGCAGGAGGGCGATGCGCCGCTCGATCGCGCGGCGCAGCAGCGCTTCGGCCATCGGCGAACGGCAGGTGTTGCCCGAGCACACCACCAGCACCCGACCGACGGCGTGGCGCGACAGATCGTCGCGGCTCAGCACGCCGTCGCGGCGCACGGCGAGGGCCAGCCCGCGCGGCTCGACGATCGTGGACGCTTCGCCGAGCGCCGCCGGTCCGCCGTCGACGAGCAGCGCGACGTGCTCGCGCACGGCCGGGTCGAGTTCCTCCAGGCGGCGCGGCGCGGGCGCCCCGGGGCGGTTGGCCGACGTGAGCTGCAGCGGCGCACCGAGTTCCGCGAGCAGCGCGCGCGTGAAGGCGTGTCCCGGGACGCGCAGCCCCACGAGCGCGCCGCCGAGATCGCGCAGCAGCAGCGTGACGGGCCCCGGCCACCAGCGCTCCATGATGCGGCGCGCGGGCGGGCCGGGCGGCGCCACCCGGCCGACCGCCGACGTCGCGTCGGGAAAGGCCAGCGCGTAGGGCGAGGCGCGTCCCTGCTTGAGGCGCGCGAGCCGCGCCGCGGCGGCCGGCGAGCCGGCGAGCGCGGCCACGCCGTAGACCGTCTCGGTGGGAAGCACCAGCAGCTCTCCGCGGCGCAACGCCTCGACGGCCCGCGCAAGGCTCGCGGGCGTCGTCGCGGCGCGGACGTCGATCGTCTCGGGGCCGGGCATGCGCCGCATTATGCGCTCCGGCGGGGGCCGGCCTCCTCGGCGTTTCCCCGTCGGCGCCGCACCTTGGCATACTGCCCCGCTTTCCGGTCCGCTCCGAATGTCAGGATCGCCGCCCACATGTCCCGCGAGGCCCGACGCAGCCAGCGACTCGAGACCATGGGCACCATGGCCGCCGGTCTCGCTCACGAAGTGCGCAATCCCCTGAGCACGATGTCGATCAACCTGCAGCTCCTCGCCGAGGACTTCGCGCACCCCTCGACGCCGCTCGAGGAGCGCACCCAGCGCCGCGCGCGCGTGCTGCTCGACGAGGTGCGCCGGCTCGACGGCATCGTCAGCGACTTCCTCAAGCTCGTCCGCGGCTACGAGCTGCAGCCCGAGCCGGTCGACCTCGAGCTGCTGATCACCGACCTGCTCCGCCTGACCGACGCCGAGAGCGCGCGCCACGGCATCCGCGTGACCTTCGCGCCGGACGCCGCCGCGCGGGACGTGCTCGTCGACCCGGCCTTCCTGCGCATGGCGCTGATGAACCTGGTCGTCAACGCCCAGCAGGCCATGGCCGAGAAGGGCGGCGAACTGCTGCTCGAGACGCGCGCTCGCGAACACGACGTCGAGATCCGCATCACCGACACCGGCCCGGGCATCCCGCCCGAGTTGCAGGAGAAGGTCTTCCGACCCTGGTACTCCACCAAGGAGGGCGGCACGGGCCTCGGCCTGCCGATGACGCGCAAGGTCATCGAGGAGCTCGGCGGCGAACTGCGCCTGCATTCGGAGGTCGGGCGCGGTACGCGCTTCACGCTCACCGTGCCGCGCGGCCCGCGGCGCCTGCCGGACGAGTCCGGCGGGGAGGCCGCCCGATGAGCGGCACGCTCTCGGTGCTGGTCGTCGACGACGACGCCCGGCACGCGGCCGCGCTCGGCGAGGCGCTCGCCGGATGGGGCTTCGAAGTCCGCGTCGAGACCTCCGGGCGGGCCGGGCTGGCCGCGCTGCGCGACGAGGTCTTCGACCTGGTGCTCACCGATCTGCGCATGAACGATGCCGACGGCATGGAGGTCCTGGCGGCGGCGCGGCGCAAGGGCGACGCCGAGGTCGTCATGATCACCGGGCACGGCTCGGTCGAGAGCGCCGTCGACGCCATGCGCGCGGGCGCGGCCCACTACATCACCAAGCCGGTGAACCTCGGCGAACTCAAGCAGCTGCTCGAGCGCATCGTCGAGCGCCAGCGCCTGCGGCGGCGCAACACCGAACTCGAGGCCAGCCTCGACGAGCGCTTCGGCTTCGACGCGATCATCGGACGGCACGCCTCGATGCAGGCCGTGTTCGCCACGCTCAAGCAGGTCGCGCCCACCGACGTGACCGTGCTCATCACCGGCGAGTCGGGCACCGGCAAGGAACTCGTCGCGCGCGCCCTGCACCAGAACAGCCGGCGCCGCCAGGCGCCCTTCATGGCGCTCAACTGCGCGGCGCTGCCCGAGAGCCTGCTCGAGAGCGAGCTGTTCGGGCACGAGCGCGGCGCCTTCACCGGCGCGGCCGCGCGCAAGACCGGGCACATCGAGAACGCCCAGGGCGGCACGCTGTTCCTCGACGAGGTCGGCGACATGCCGCTCACGACGCAGGTCAAGATCCTGCGCGTGCTCGAGGCGCGCGAGGTCGTGCGCGTGGGCAGCAGCACGCCGGTGCGCGT
>CAZBBB010000018.1:0-43099 GCA_964490005.1 uncultured Phycisphaerales bacterium
GCGGCGCGCTCCCCGCCAGCACGCCCGCCTGCGGCCCGCCGAGCAGCTTGTCGCCCGAGAAGCACACCAGGTCGACTCCCGCCTCCAGGCACGAGCGCGCGTCGGGCTCCGTCGCGAGCGCGCCGCCGGCGGCGAAGGGCAGGCCCGATCCGATGTCCTCGAGCAGCGGCACGCCGGAGGCCCGCGCCACCGCGACGAGTTGCGCGCGCTCGGGATCGTGCCGGAAGCCGACGACGCGATAGTTGCTCGTGTGCACGCGCAGCAGCAGGGCGGTGTCGGGCCCGAGCGCGTCGGCGTACTCGCGGGCGTAGGAGCGGTACGTCGTGCCGACCTCGACCAGTCGGCAGCCGGAGAGGGCCATGAGTTCGGGCAGGCGGAAGCCGCCGCCGATCTCGATGAGTTCGCCGCGCGAGACGATCACCTGCCGGCCGCGCGCCAGTCCGGCCAACGCGAGCAGCAGCGCGGCCGCGTTGTTGTTCACGACCAGGCCCGACGCGCCGCCGACGAGCGCGCGCAGATCCTCGAGCAGGGCGTGTTCGCGATGCCGACGCTCGCCGCTCGCCGGGTCGATCTCGAGCACGGTGAAGCCGGTGGCGATCTCGGCCAGCGCCCGCGCGGCGCGCTCGGCGAGCGGCGCGCGCCCGAGGCCGGTGTGCAGGAACACGCCGCTCGCGTTCACCGCGCGCGGGTAGGCCGAGGCGGCGCTCGCCCGCCAGCGCTCGACGATCGACTGCGCGAGCGTCGCCGCGTCGGGCGGCGCATCCGGGCCGCGGCCGGCGAGCAGTTGCGCGCGCAGTTCGTCGAGGGCCGCGCGCGCCGCGGCCCTCGCCGCGCCGCCCGGCACGCGGCCCGCCAGCGCCTGCACGACGAGGTCGACGGCCGGCAGCTCCCTCAGGCGGCCAGCGACGGGCGGCCGGGCACGCGGCCGCGACGAACCGCTCATGTGCGGCCCTCCGGTCGGCGGCGCAGGGGAAAACGCGGCATCGCGTCCCTAGAATACGACTTTTCGATTCGGCCCCGGGAGTCGTCCTTGTCGAGCCACGAGCTGCCTCCCGCCCGGCCGTGGCGCGCGCGCCCGACCGACACGGCGCTCGCCCGGCAGCTCTCCGCGCGGCTCGGGATCGCGCCGCTGGCCGCGGGCCTGCTCGCGCGTCGCGGCGTGCGGGACGAGGTCGGCGCGCAGGCCTTCCTCCATCCCTCGGTCGATCAGCTGCTCGACCCCTTCGGACTGGCCGGCATGGAGGCGGCGGCCGATCGCCTGGCCGCGGCCCTCGCGCGCGGCGAGACGATCATGATCTACGGCGACTACGACGTCGACGGGCTCACGGCCACGGCGCTGCTCGTGCAGTTCCTGCGCTTCCTCGGCGTCGAGCCGCCGGTCTACGTGCCCGATCGCGCGCTCGAGGGTTATTCCTTCACGACGGGCGGCATCGCGGCGATCAAGGCCGCCGGCGCGAGCGTCGTGGTCTCGGTCGACAACGGCATCTCCAGCGTCGCGGCGGTGGCCGAACTGCAGGCCGCCGGCATCGACGTGATCATCACCGACCACCACCTGCCCGGCGCGTCGCTGCCGCCGGCGCTCGCGGTGATCAATCCGCGCCGCGCCGACTGCGGTTACGCGTTCAAGGGCCTCTCGGGCGTGGGCGTGGCCTTCAAGCTGGCCTGCGCGGTCGCCTCGCGGCTCGGGGAGGCCCGGCGGCGCTCGTCCGCGATGAGTACCTTCCTCGGCGAAGCCATGGCCTGGGTCGCGCTGGGCACGATCGCCGACATGGTGCCGCTGGTCGGCGAGAACCGCGTGCTCGTCGCGCGCGGCCTGCGCGCCATTCCGCGCTCGAACAGCCCCGGGCTCGCGGCCCTGTGCGGGGTGGCCGGCGTGCGCGCCGAGGACTTCGACGAGCAGGACGTCGGCTTCAAGCTCGCCCCGCGGCTGAACGCCGCCGGACGGCTGGGGCGGTCCGATCTCTCGCTGGCGCTGCTCGTCGCGCGCGACGAGGCCGCCGCGCGCAGCCTCGCCGGCCAGCTCGACGCGCTCAACCTCGAGCGGCAGCGCGCCGACCGCGAGATGTCGGCGGCGATCCTCGAGCAGCTCGACGCGCTGCCCGACGACGCGCCGGTCGTGCTGCACGACGAGCGCTGGATCCCCGGCCTGCTCGGGCTGGTCGCCAACCGCATCATGCAGCGCACCGGGCGACCCGCGGTGCTGATCTCGGGCAAGGGCTCCGACCCGGCCAAGGGCAGCGTGCGCTCGGTGCCGGGCTTCGACGCGCACGCCGCGCTCGAGGCCTGCGACGGTCACCTGCTCGGACACGGCGGCCACGCCGCCGCGGCGGGCTTCAGCATCGCGCACGCGGCCGTGCCGGCCTTCCGCGAGGCCTTCACCGCGCTGTGGCGCGCGCACCGCGACGCCGGCATCCGGCCGCCCGTCGAGTACGACGGCGAGCTGCCGCTGGCGGCCGTCAATCGCCGGCTCGTCGAGCAGTTGCAGGCGCTCGCGCCCTTCGGGCAGGGCAACGAGCGCGCCGTCGTCGGCACGCGGGACGTGACCGTCGCGCGCGCTCGCACGATGGGCGCCGACGGCAGCCATCTCGAACTGCACCTCGCGCAGGGGCCGGCCGTGCTGCGCGCGGTCGCGTTCGGCCGCGGCGCCCTGCTGTCCGCCCTGCCCCCCGGCCGGCGCCTCGACGTGCTGCACGCGCCGCGCCTCAACAGTTTTCGCGGGCGCGCGGACGTCGAGCTGTCGCTCGTCGAGCTGCGCGCTCACGATCCGCAACCCGCCGCATCCGCGTCCGGAGCCGTTTCTTGAGGAACCCCATCCGTGCCCTGTACGACTGGACGCTGGCGCTCGCCGCGCGTCCGCGCGCGAGCCTGGCGCTGTTCCTGCTCTCCTTCGCCGAGTCCTCGTGCTTTCCGGTGCCGCCCGACGTGATGCTCGTGCCGATGGGCATCGCGCGCCGCGAGCGCGCCTGGCGCTATGCGCTCATCTGCTCGGTGGCGTCGGTGCTGGGCGGCATCGCCGGCTACGCCATCGGCCACCTGTTCTGGGAGCAGCTGGGGCCCTTCTTCATCGAGCACGTGCCGGGCATCACCGAGGCCGGCTTCGAGCGCGTCAAGACCCTCTACGACCGCTGGGACTTCTGGGTCGTGTTCACCGCGGGCTTCACGCCGATCCCGTACAAGCTGATCACGGTCACGTCGGGCGTGTTCCAGATCTCGTTCCCGGTCTTCGTGATCGCCTCGGCGATCTCGCGCTCGGCGCGCTTCTTCCTGCTGGCCTGGCTGTGCCGGCGCTACGGGCAGGCCGCGCAGGTCTTCATCGACCGCAACTTCAACCTGGTCGCGACGGTCTTCATGGTGCTGCTCGTCGGCGGCTTCTGGCTGGCCGGCAAGGTCTGAGCGCGGCCGGACGCGCCGCGCGCGGCGCTCAGCCGCACTCGGTGAAGCCGCAGGAGTGGCACTTCACGCAGCCTTCCTCGAAGGCCATCTGGCTGCCGCAGTCGGGGCAGGCGCCCTGCACCTTGACCGGCTCGTGCAGGCGCCGGCCGTTGCCGTGGGCGCCCGTCGCGGCGTGCAGCGAGCGGCGCCGCAAGTCGAGCTGCGCGGGCAGATCGTCGTCGCGGGGCTCGGCCACGCGCGGCAGCAGCTCCGGCGTCGGCTCCTCGTCTGCCCCCGCGTCGCGCCCCGCCCCCGCTTGCAGCGCCATGCGGCCCGAGCGCGCGACGTAGTACTTCTCGAGCGCCTTGCCGATGGCGTCGGAGCACGAGGAGATCTTGCCGTCCTCGCCCCAGGCCGGCCGGTGGCAGGAGATGCCCTTGAGCTGCTTGACGAGCGGCTCGACGGAGGCGCCGCAGCGCAGCGCGTAGCTGATGAGGCGACCGATGGCCTCGTTCTGGCTCGCCGCGCAGCCGCCGGCCTTGCCCATGTGGTTGAACAGTTCGAAGGGTTGGCCGTCGTTGGACTCGTTGATCGTGACGTACAGGTTGCCGCAGCCGGTGTTCATGCGCACCGTGTGCCCGACCGTGATCGAGGGCCGGGCGCGCGGGATGAGCGTGTCCTCCTCGGCCGCGGCCGAGGCCGCCGGCTCGGAGACGGCCACCAGCGCCGACAGCACGGCCGGACGGCGCAGGCGCGGCCCGACTTCGCTGCCGTAGTAGCGCTCGAGACCGGCCGCGAGGCGCTCGCCGATCTCGCCGGCCTCCGCGAGCAGGAACTTGAGCGTCGACTCGTGCGCCTCGGCGGCCGAGCGCAGGCTCGCGACCGCCTGCGGGTCGGCGGCCTCGACCCGCTCCCAGACGACGGCGCGCCAGCCGACCACGACCGCGGCGGCGCGCTCCTTGGCGTCGACCTCGACGCTGTCCGTCGGCACGATGCGCGTCGAAGACTCGCTGCGGCTGCTCAACTCAGGCCCCCTCCAGAAGCATGTTCACGATGGCGTCCTGGCCCGCCGCCACGGCGGTCGCCGGACGTGCGGAAGCGCTCGCTCCCGCCGACGAGCCGCCATTGTCGGCCGACGCGGGCTTGCTGTCCAGCGCCATGGGTTGCTCGGCGCGGCTGCCGTCGCGGTACACGGTGATGCCCTTGCAGCCCGTCTCCCAGGCCTGGATGTAGGCCTCCTCGACGTCCTTCAGCGTGGCCTCGGGCGAGAAGTTGATCGTCTTGGACACGGCCGCGTCGGTGTGCTTCTGCCAGACGGCCTGCATGCGCACGTGCCAGGCCGGCGTGATGTCGCGCGCCGAGCGGAAGACGTCGGCGATGCCCGGCTCGAGCCGGACGGGACAACCCTCGATCGTGCCGTGCGAGCAGGCGTGATCGACGATCTCCTCGATCTCGGCCTCGTCGTGGCCGGCCTCGCGCAGCGCCGCCAGGAAGATCGGGTTGATCTCGTACATGATCTGGGCCTTGCCGGCGCTGTCCTTCATGACCTGCCGCTTGAAGGCCAGGCTGAAGATCGGCTCGATCCCGCCCGAGCAGCCGGCGATGATCGAGATCGTGCCCGTCGGCGCGATCGTCACGCAGTGCGCGTTGCGCATCTTGCGGTTGAGGGTCTTGTCCCAGCGGCTGCCCTCCCAGTACTTGAAGGTGCCCTTCTCCTCGGCCAGGCGGGTGTCCTCGTCCCAGGCCTCCTTGCGGATGAAGGCGCCGAGTTCGTCGGCCAGGTCGATGGCCGCCTCGCTGTCGTAGGGGATGCGCAGCTTGAACAGCAGGTCGGCCCAGCCCATGACGCCGAGGCCGATCTTGCGGTTGGCGCGGCACATCGCGTCGATCTCGGGCGTGGGGTAGTTGTTGGCCTCGACCACGTCGTCGAGGAAGCGGATGCTCGTGCGCACCGTGTCGCCCAGCGCGTCCCAGTCGATCGTGCCGTGGCCGGCCTGGCCCGCCGCCGGCTCGCGGTGGAAGGCGGCCAGGTTGAGGCTGCCGAGGTTGCAGGCCTCGTAGGGCAGCAGCGGCTGCTCGCCGCACGGATTGGTGCTCGTCATCGGGCCGACGTTGGGCGTCGGGTTGTACTCGTTGATGCGGTCGAGGAAGATCAGCCCCGGCTCGCCAGACTGCCAGGCCTTGGCGACGATCAGGTCGAAGACCTCGCCCGTCGTCCAGTACGCGCCGCGGTCGATCTGCCGCTGCCCGAAGGCGGCGAAGTCGACGCGGTTGTCGCTCTTGCGCAGATAGCCGCTCTGACCGTCGTGCGGGCTCGTCACGACGTGCAGGCCGTCACGGTCCTTGCGCGCGGCCTCCATGAAGGAGTCGGGCACCGTCACCGAGAGGTTGTAGTTCGTGACGCGCGTGAGGTCCTCCTTGATGCGGATGAAGGCCAGCACGTCGGGGTGCGTGATGCTCATCGTCCCCATGTTCGCGCCGCGGCGGAAGGCGCCCTGCTGGATGGCGTCGGTCACGGCCGAGAGCATCTTCAGGAAGGACAGCGGGCCCTCGGTCGTGCCGCCCGAGCTGCGCACGATCGAACCCGAGGGACGCAGCTTGGAGAGGTCGATGCCGGTGCCGCCGCCGGCGCGCTGCACCAGGGCGATCTGGCGCGCCGTCTCCATGATGTCGGCGATGGAGTCCTCGAGCGGCAGCACGAAGCAGGCCGAGAGCATGCCGAGCGGCCGGCCGGCGTTCATGAGGGTCGGCGAGTTGGGCATGAAGCGCCGCTCCCACATCATCTCGAAGAACTTGTCGTCCCAGCGGGCGGCGTCCTTCTCGGCCGACGCGACGGCCTTCGCCACGCGCCGGAACAGCGCCACCGGCGTCTCGTCGATCGCGCCCTTGTCGTCCTTCTTCAGGTAACGGTTGCGCAGCACGCGCAAGGCGTTGTCCGACAGGTCGCCATTGACCGGATCGCGCACCGCCTTGGCGCTCTCCTGCGCCGAAAGCTGTGCCGTCGCACGACGCGAACCCGACTGCTGCTGCTTGCTCATCTCGACCAAGACTCCCTCCCGCGACACGACCGCGACCGCGCGCCACGCGCGGCCGCCGCGCCTTCGATGATTATGCCGCCCCACCCCATCCGTGGGGTCGCCCGGGCGGCAACGGCCCTACATATTGTGGTCCGCGGCGAGCATCAAGCGAATTGCCGGAAAGCTTCTCGGAGCGGCCAATCCTGACCCGATTCTCGTCTTGCCGAGGCCCCCCGTCGAGGCCTTCCGCAGCGGCGAAAAGCGCCCCCGGACGGGCCGCTCAGAGGCCCCAGACCTCGACCTCGAGTTGCAGATCGGCGCCGGTGCGTTCCTGCACGGTCGCGCGCACGCGCTCGACGAGCGCCAGCACGTCGCGCGCCGAGGCGCCGCCCTCGTTCACGATGAAGTTGCCGTGCTTGTCCGAGACGCGCGCCGCTCCGACCGCGAACCCCTTGCAGCCGCTCTCGTCGATCAGCCGTCCGCTCGGCGCCTGCGGCGTGTTGCGGAACATGCAGCCCGAACTGCGCGCCGTGAGCGGCTGGCTGTCGCGCTTGGCGCGCAGGATGCCGGCCATGCGCTCCCAGATCGCCGTCGGCGCGTCGGGCCGCAGCTGCAGCACGGCGTCGAGCACGACGCGCCCCTTGAAGGGCGAGCTGCGATAGGCGAACTCCTCGGGCCGGCACGGCACGGCGAGCGCGTGCTCGCCTTCGATCACCGTGACTTCGGTCAGCAGCTCGCCGATCGCGCCGTGGCGCGAGCCGGCGTTGCCGGCCACCGCGCCGCCCAGCGTGCCGGGGATGCCGATGAGCATCTCGGCGCCGGCCAGACCCTGTCGCTGGCAGGTCGAAACGAGGCGCGCGAGCGAGGCGCCGGCTTCGACGCGCAGCGCGTGGGGCCGCTCTCCGTGATGCCAGATGCCCGTCATCAGCGTCGTGGAGATCACGACCTCGGCCACGCCCTCGTCGGCCACGAGCAGATTGCTGCCGTGGCCGAGCATGCGGAAGGGCAGGCCGGCTCGACGCAGTTCGGTCACCGCCAGCAGCAGTTCCTCGCGGCGGCGCGGTTCGAGCAGCCAGGGCGCGGGGCCGCCGACGCCCAGCGTCGTGCGCGGCCCCAGTTCAGCCCGCGCCGTCGCCAGCAGTCGGCCCTGCAAGGCGTCCGGCAAGTCCATCGATGTCTCCCGCTCCCATGACCACGCACAGATCGCCGGGCGCGAGCGCGTCGCTCACGCCCGCGAGGGCCGCCGACGCCGGCCCGACGCGCGCGGCGCGCGGACCGAGCGCGCCGGCCAGCGCCTCGATCAGCGCCTGCGCCCGTTCGGGCCGGCGGTCGCGGGCCACGAAGATATCGCACAGCAGCACCCGGTCGAAGGCCTGCAGGCTGCGCGCGAAGTCGTCGAGGAAATCGGCCGTGCGGCTGACCTGATGCGGCTGGAAGACGGCCACGAGGCGGCGGCCGGGAAAGCGCGCCCGCAGCGCCGCGGCCGCCGCGGCCAGCGCGTCGGGATGATGCGCAAAGTCGTCGAAGACGCGCACGCCGGCGGGGGCCGGTCCGCGGCCGTCGGTGGTGCCCAGGTCCTGCAGGCGGCGCGCCACCCCGCCGAAGCTCGCCACGTGCGGGAGCAGGTCGGCCAGCGGCAGGCCCTGCGCCAGCGCGGCCAGCAGGCCCAGACGCAGGTTCTCGAGGTTGTGGCGGCCCGGCAGCGCCCAGCGGAAGGCGCCGCCGCCGAAGCCGGGCGCCTGCACCGTGCCCGTCCAGCCGTCGGCGTGCTCGACCAGGTCGACCAACTGCAATCGCTCGGCCGCCGGCCACACGCGTGCGCCGACCGGCAGCGGCCCGGGATGCAAGTCGGCCGGCACGCCGGGCCCGCAGACGAGCGTGCCGTTCTCGGGCAGGCGCGCCGCGAAGCTCGCGAAGGCGGCCCGCACGCCGGCCGCGTCGACGAAGCAGTCGAGGTGGTCGGGCTCGATGCCGGTGATGATCGCGGTGCGCCAGGGCAGGTTCAGGAAGGAGCGGTCGAACTCGCAGGCCTCGGCCACGAAGGACGGCCCCTCGCCCCAGCCCGCGGCGCCCGGCAGGCTCAGCGGTCGGCCGCCGACGATCCAGCCCGGGTCGGCGCCGGCGCCGCGCAGCAGGTGGGTCACGAGAGCGGTCGTGGTGGTCTTGCCGTGCGTGCCGGCGACCGCGATGCCCTGACGCTCGGACATCAACCGCCCGAGCGCTTCGCTGTACTTGAGCACCGGCAGGCGCCGCTCGGCGGCCGCGCGCAGTTCGGGGTTGCCGTCGGGCACCGCGACGGAACGGATGAGCAGTTCGGCGTCGGCGACGTGCTCGGGCGAGTGTCCGCGGCGCACGGCCACGCCGTGCCGCTCGAAGTGGGCCACGTCGAGCGAGGCGCTGCTGTCGCTGCCCGAGACCCGCAGTCCGCGGTCGGCGAGCAGGCACGCGATCGCCGACACGCCGCCCCCACCCAGGCCCACGCAATGGATGCGCCGCGGCCAGGCCTTCATCGCGCGCCCGCCGCGAGCACGATCGCCGCCACCTCGGCCGCCGCGCGCGGTCGGGCCTGGCCGCGGGCCGCCGCGCCCATCTCGGGCAGGCGCGTCAGCGCCCGGCCGAGCAGTTCCGGCACGCTGCGCCGGCCGCTCGGGTCGTCGGGCGGAACGATGAACGCGCCGCCCGCGCGCACCAAGCCCTCGGCGTTCGCCGCCTGGTGGCGGTCGGCGTGGTGCGGGTAGGGCACGAGCACCGACGGCGTGCCGCTGCACGCCAGTTCGGCGATCGTGCCGGCGCCCGCCCGGCAGACGGCGACGTCGGCGAGGCACCACGCGCTCGCCATGTCGGCCACGAAGGCGCGTCGCGTCACGGGCACGTCCCCCGACGTGGGCACGGCGGCCGTCGCCTGCTCGCCGCAGATGTGCAGCACCTGCCAGGGACGGCCGTCGGCGAGGAGCACGTCCACGATCGCGGGCAGCAGCGCGTTGAGGTCGGCGGCGCCCTGGCTGCCGCCCATGAGCAGCAGCGTCGCGCGCTCGGGCGAGAGATCCAGCGCGCGCGCGGCGGCACGCCGGTCGACGGCGTCGAGCGGCGAGACGGGATTGCCGGTGACGTGGGTGCCGAGCCGCCCGCGCGGCATGTCGGGCGCGTCGACGGCCAGACAGGCGTGCTCGACGCGCCGGGCGAGCAGCCGCTGCACTTTGCCCGGACGTGCGTTCTGCTCGACGAGCACCGAGTGCCGGCCGAAGAACCCGGTGAGCACGGCCGGCACCGAGACCCAGCCGCCGAGCACGACGATCGACTGCGGGTCGTAGCGCCGGATGGCGGCGCGCCAGCGCACCGTCGCGCGGGCCCACGCGAGCACGTCGAAGGGCCCGGGCCGGCTGCGGTCTCCGAACAGCTCCTCGCAGGACAGCGCGTGCGGCGCGAGCAGCGCGCGCTCGACCGGCCGCCCCGCGATCAGGAACAGCGTCTCGTGCCCGGCGCGACGCAGTTCGCGCGCGACGGCGACGCCCGGGGCCACGTGGCCGCCGGTGCCGCCGCCGAGGAACGCAACCCGCACGAGGCCGCCGCGCGCGTCAGGGAATGATGAGCGTCTGGCCGATCTTGAGGTCGTCCATGCTCTTCAGGACCTGCTTGTTGGCCTCGTAGACTTCGGCCGCCTTCGTGGCGCTGCCCAGATACTTGCGCGCGATGCCGCCGAGCGTGTCGCCCTTGACCACCGTGTGGGTGCGCGCGCCCGAGGGACGGGCGCTGGCGGCGGGCGTCGACGCCGTCGATGCGGGCGCGGCCTGCGCGGCCGCCGGCGCGCCGGGCGTCACGCGGATGACCTGGCCGATCTGCAGCCGGCGGGGATCGAGGCCGGGGTTCCAGGCCACGAGCTGCTCCCACTTGCTCGGCGAACCGAGATACTTGGCGGCGACGTCGGACAGCGTCTCGCCCTTGGCGATCGCGTGCGTGCCGGTGCCCGCGCCGGCTCCCGCGGCCGGCGCGGCGGGCGGCGCGGCGAGCACGCCGGGTGCCGCGCCGCTGCTGCGCTCGCCGGGATACTGCACGCCGCCCTCGCTCCACGTGAAGGGCGTGTCGGGCAGGATGGGTTTGATGCGCACCGCGGGCGAGACCTGCAGTTCGCCGGACGTCGACGACGAGCGCAACGGCGTGCCGCTGTCGATCACCTCCGGCAGCGCGGCGGCCTCCTCGCCGCCGAATCCGCCCTGCATCGCGATGACGAGCAGCAGCCCTCCGACGAGAACCACCGCGAACAGACCGTACTTCTCCACGTCACTCATGTCCGACCCAACCACCGCACGGGCATCTCAAGGGCCGGGCTCGCCCCGGTGCGTCAACGAGGCGGCCCAGCGGGCATCGACCACGGGATCATCCTCCGGCCGACGGGCCAATCCAAGCAGCAAACCGGTCGAAACGCAGAGGATCAGCAGCGAGGTTCCGCCGGCGCTGAGGAAGGGCAGCGGCAGTCCCTTGTTGGGCGCGAGCTTGGTCACGACGGCGATGTTGAGCACGGCCTGCACGCCCACCTGCAGCAGCAGGCCGGTGCCCGCCACGAAGGCGAAGCGGCTGCGCAAGCCGACCACCAGGCGCACGCCCTGCCACAGGAAACAGGCGTACAGGGCGATCAGGCCGGCGGTGCCGAGCAGACCGAGTTCCTCGCCGATCACGGCGAACAGGAAGTCGTCTTCGGCTTCGGGGAGAAAGCCCCATGAGCCGCGCCCGGAGGCCAGGCCGCTGCCCAGCAGGCCGCCGCTGCCCAGCGTCGTGAGCGCCTGGCGGACCTGATCGTCGGCGCCCGCGCCCAGGAAACTCGTGATGCGATCGCGGAAGTGCCCCAGGAACATCCAGGCCGCCGTGCAGATCAGGGCCATGGTCGGCAGGAAGAAGGCCAGCAGATGGCGGCTGCGCGCGCCGCCGACCCACATCACGACGACGCCCATGAACAGCAGGTAGACCGCGCTGCCGAAGTCCGGCTCGAGGAACACCAGCACCGCCGGCAGCCCGGCCAGGGCGAAGGGCAGCAGCACGCCGCGCCGCAGTTCGGCCACGCGGTCGCGGCTGGCGGCCATCCAGGCCGAGATCATCAGGATCGTGGCCAGCCGCGCCCATTCGCTGGGCTGGAACGAGACGCCCCCGAAGTCGAACCAGCGCCGGCTGCCGTTGCGCACCTCGCCGAACAGCAGCACGCCCAGCAGCAGCGCGACGCCCAGCCCCCAGGCCGGCCAGGCGGCGCGGTAGACCCAGTGCACCGGCAGGCGCAGCACGATCAGGAAGGCCAGCAGCGCGATGAGCACCTTCTTCAGGTGGCTGGCGAGCGGCACGAGCAGCGCCAGTTCGTCGCCGTCGCCGCGCAGCTGGCGCATCGCCGAGGCCGACCAGACCATCACGATGCCCACGGCGATGAGCGCCAGCATCGCACCCGTGAGCCGCCGGCTCGCGACGGCGAGTTCCTCGGTCGAACTGAGGCGCGGAGACTTCATCGCGGTGTCCGGCTCCGGGCGTTCACGTGATCGCCAGACTGGCGAGCCCGCCCGCGGCGCACAGCACCGAGAGGATCCAGAAGCGCGCCGTGATGCGCGTCTCGGGCATGCCGCCGAACTGGAAATGATGGTGCAGCGGCGCGCAGCGCAGCAGGCGCCGGCCGCCCGTCGCGCGGAAGAATCCCACCTGGGCGATGACCGACAGCGCCTCGACCACGAACACGCCGCCGACGAGCATCAGCACCAGCTCCTGCTTGGCGACGATCGCGACGTAGCCGAGCAGGCTGCCGAGCGGCAGCGAGCCGGTGTCGCCCATGTACACCAGCGCGGGCGCCGCGTTGAACCACAGAAAGCCCAGCGTCGACCCCGCCATCGCCGCGCAGAACACCGCCATCTCCTGGCTGAAGGGCACGTAGAGCAGCGAGCGGTCGGGCACCAGGCTCTCGGCGCGGCCGACCGTGACGCAGATGGCGGCCATGGCGAGCGCGGCGACGGTCATCGTGCCGGCGGCGAGGCCGTCCATGCCGTCGGTCAGGTTCACGGCGTTGCTCGTGCCGGTGACGACCAGCAGCGCCAGCAGCACGTGGAACGCGCCGCCCCAGACCGTCAGGTCGAGCGAGAGGCCGCCGGTGAAGGGGATGTGCAGCGCGAGCAGCTGTTCGGCGTTGGGCTGCAGCTTGAAGATCCAGGTGATGCCGACGGCCACCGCGAGCGCGATGAGCAGCTGCAGCGCCGACTTGGCCTTCGCGGTGAGGCCGCGGCGATGGCGGCGCGTGAGCTTGGTCCAGTCGTCGATGAAGCCGATGAAGCCGAAGCCCAGCGTCGAGAGCAGTCCGAGTCGCACGTAGGCGTTGTCGAGGTCGCCGCAGACGAGACCCGCCGCGAGGATCGCGCCCACGATCATCACGCCGCCCATGGTGGGCGTCGGCGCCTTCTTCGCGTTGATCTCGTTGAGGCGCGGGGCGTCGGTGTTCGTCTCGACCTCGAGGAACTGCCGGCCGCGCAGCCAGACCAGCAGACGCGGCCCGAGCAGCAGCGCCGTGCCGAAGGCCAGGCCGGCGGCGAGCGCGGTGCGGAAGGCCAGCGATCCGAAGCGGGCGGCGCCGGGCCAGTCGGCCAGCAGGCGCTCGATCCACCACAGGATCACGCCACGTGCGCCGAGACGTCGACGAGGCGACTGACGAGCCGATCGAGCGCGACGCCCCGACTGGCCTTCAGCAGGATCACGTCGCCGCCGCGCAACTCGCCGAGCAGCAGCGTGGCGGCCTGATCGAGGTCGGCGCAGACGCTCACGTGCGCCGCCGACAGCCCGCCCTCGAGCGCCCCGGCGAGCAGGTCGTCGGCGCGCCGGCCCACGGCGATCACGCGCGCGGGGCGCGCGCGGCCCAGCTGCCGTCCGGCGGCGGCGTGCAGCGCCGCGCTGGCCGTGCCGAGTTCGAGCATCTCGCCGGCGACGACGATCAGCCGTCCGCCGAGCTGCAATTCGGAGACGGTCGCGAGGGCCGCCGCGAAGGAGCCCGGGTTGGCGTTGTAGGTGTCGTCGATGACGGTGATGTCGGCGAGGCGGCGCACGGCGAGGCGCCCGGGCGGGCTGGCGACGTGCGCGAGGGCCGCGGCGGCGGCCGGCAGCGCGACGCCCGCGACCTGCGCCGCCGCGAGCGCGGCGAGCGCGTTGCTCGCCGCGTGCCGTCCGAGCAGCGACAGGCGCACGGGCAGCCGTCCATCGAGCCGGAAGCTCGTGCCCGAGGCGTCGCAACGCACGTCGGTGGCGACCAGGTCGGCCTCGGCCGAGCAGCCGAAGGACACGACCCGACCGGGCGCGCGTTCGGCGAGCGCGTCGAAGGACGGGTCGTCGCGGTTCAGGATCGAGACGCGGCGCCCGACGAGCCCCTCGAGCAGGCAGCCCTTTTCGGCGCGCACGCCCTCGACGGTGCCGAGGCCCGCCAGGTGTCCGGCGCCCACGTTGGTGATGATGCCGACCTCGGGCCGCGCGAGCGCCGTGAGCGCCGCGATCTCGCCCGGGGCGTTGGTGCCGATCTCGACCACGGCCGCGCGCGTGCCGGGCGCGATGCGCAGCAGCGTGAGCGGCACGCCGACGGAATTGTTGTACGAACGCGCCGACGCGACGGTGGGCAGGCCGGCGCCGAGCGCGGCCGCGGCGAGTTCCTTGGTGGTCGTCTTGCCGTTCGTGCCGGTGATCCCGACCACCAGCGGGCCGCCGTGATCGACGGTGTCGCCGCGCGCGTCGGCGCCGAGCCGGCCGAGCGCCGCCAGCGTGTCGGGCACCAGGATCGCGGGGGCGATGCCCGGCTCCAGGCGCGAGACGATGACGGCGGCGGCGCCGGCCGCCAGCGCGCGGCCGGCGTAGAGGTGTCCGTCGTGGTGCTCGCCCCGCAGGCACAGGAAGGCGTCGCCGCGCTCGACCGTGCGCGAATCGGTGTGCACGCGTCCGACCGGACGCTCTCCGCCGCCGCCCACCAGGCGGCCGCCCGTGATCTCGGCGACGCGCGCCAGGTTCAGCGCGCCCACAGCGCCTCCCGGGCGACGAGCCGGTCGTCGAAGGGCAGCACCTGCGCGCCGATGGTCTGCGTGGTCTCGTGCCCCTTGCCCGCGATGAGCAGCACGTCGCCGCCGCGCGCCTCGGCGATCGCCGCGCCGAGCGCGGCGAGCCGGTCGACCTCGCGGGCCACGTCGGGCAGGCGCGCGGCCGGGATGCCCGCCACGATCTCGTCGAGGATCGCCTCGGGCTCCTCGCTGCGCGGATTGTCGGACGTCACCCACAGCCGGTCGGCGACGGAGGCCACGGCCCGCCCCATGAGCGGACGCTTGCTCCGGTCGCGGTCGCCGCCGCAGCCGAACACGACCAGCAGCCGGCCGCGCGTGAGCGGGCGCAGCAGTTCGAGGACCTTCTCGAGCGCGTCGGGCGTGTGCGCGTAGTCGACGAGCACGCGGAAGTCCTGTCCGCAATTGACCGGCTGCAGACGGCCCGCCACCGAGGCCAGGCTCGAGAGCCCGGTCGTGATCGCGTCGAAGGGCAGGCCCAGCGCGAGCGCGGCGCCGGTCGCGGCCAGCGCGTTCTGCGCGTTGTGCCGGCCGACGAGCTGCAGCGCGACGGTCGCGTCGAAGCCGAACTCGGGCGCGACCAGGCGCAGGCGCGTGCCCTCGCCGTCGAGTCGCAGGATCTCGCCGCGCAGATCGGCCTCGGCGGCGAGCGCGTAGCGCAGCACGCGCGCCCGCGTGCTCAGCGCCATGACGCGGCTGGCCGGGTCGTCGGCGTTGAGCACGGCCGTGGCGTCCTCGGCCAGGTCGCGGAACAGCAGCGACTTGGCCTCGGCGTAGGCGGCGAGCGTGCCGTGGTAGTCGAGGTGGTCGCGCGTGAGGTTGGTGAACACGGCGGCGGCGAAGTCGATGCCGTGCGCGCGGCGCTGCACGAGCGCGTGGCTCGAGACCTCCATCGCGACGGACGCCAGGTTCTCGTCGACCATGCGCGCGAGCAGGCGCTGCAACTCGATCGCGTCGGGCGTCGTGTGCCGCAGCGGCTCGTGGCGCTCGCCGATCCACGCGCCGAGCGTGCCGATCGCGCCGCAGCCGGCGCCCTCCATCGTGAGGATCGAGCGCAGCAGCGCGACCGTGGTCGTCTTGCCGTTCGTGCCGGTGACGCCGATCGCGCGCAGGCGGCGGCTCGGCTGCCCGAAGAAGTGGGCGGCGAACACGGCGCGCCCGAGGGCGCCGTCGCCGACGAGCACGCGCGCCACGCGCGCCGGGACGTCGGGCTCGCTCTCGGCGAGCACGGCGACCGCGCCGAGCTGCACGGCCTGCGCGACGTGGCGCAGGCCGTCGTCGCGCGTGCCGCTCGTCGCGAGGAACAGATCGCCCGGTCGCACGGCGCGCGAGTCGCCGCACACGCCCGTCACGAGCGGGTCGGGCCCCTGCCACGAGAGGCCGGGCAGGTCGGCGCCCGCGGCCTGCACGAGACGGGAGAGAGGGAGGGCGTTCACGCTGGTCTTCATTAGGCGCGCCAGCCAGCCCGAATCAAGGGAGATCTGGCGCGTCCGAAAGGTGCCGGTCGCGGGCCGGCTGTCGCTGCGCTTCACCATGGTGCTCCTGCTCGCCTCGCGTTGCTCAACTGGCCGTCAGGCCGAAGTAGGGCACGACCTGGCGCAGGATGGCCGCCGTGATCGGCGCCACCGAGCCGGCCGCGTACCGGTGCCCCTTGGGATTGACCACCGCGACGACCAGGCACAGCCGCGGGCGGTGCGCCGGCACCAGGGCCACGAAGGAATGGGTCTCCTTGGAGGCGTCGCGCTCGTCGACGGTCGTGCCGGTCTTGCCGGCGATGGGCAGGTCGGGAAAGCCCGCCGACTTGGACTCGCCCTGCGCGATCACCGCCGTCATGCACTCGCGGAGGAACTCGGCCGTCTCCCACGAGAAGACCGGGCGCGGCTCGGCGATCGGGAACTCGACCCGCCGGCCGTCGCCCTCGCGCACGGCCGCCAGCAGCCGCGGCGCGCGCCAGGTCCCGTCGGCGAGGGTGGCCGTCGCCGCCGCCATCTGCAGCGGCGTGACCGCGATCTCGTGTCCGAACGAGAGCGACACGAGCGAGTAGGGCCGGCTCCAGCTCGACAGCGGCGTGAGCAGCCCGGCCGACTCGGCCGCCACGGGCAGACCGGTCTTCTGCGCCAGCCCGAGCCGCAAGAGCAGGTCGTGCAGGGGCTTCATCGCGGCCGTGTCCTTGGGCCGGTCCTCGGGCACCAGCCGCGTCAGGATGCTGGCCATGCCGACGTTGCTCGAGCGCACCATCAGCTCGACGAGGTCGAGCGAGCGGTTCACCGGGTGGGTGTCCTTCACGAGCTTGCGGCGGCCGGGGATGCGGCCCCGGGCGGGGCTGCAGTCGACGACGTCGTCGCGCTGCACGAGCCCGAGTTCGAGCGCGGCGGCCAGCATGAGCGGCTTGAAGGTCGAGCCGGGCGAGTAGACCGACTGCAGCGGTCGCAGCACCTGCGCGTCTTCGGTCCAGGTCTTCGGGTCGCCCGGGTCGAGCGTCGGGTAGCTGGCCATCGCCAGCACGTCCCCGCTCTCGATGTCGAGCAGCACGGCGCTGCCGAAGGGCGCCGAGAGTCGCCGGCAGCCGGCCGCGAGCTCCTGCTCGACCATCTGCTGCAGCAGGGCGTCGATGGTCAGCTCGACGTCGAGGCCGTCGAGCGGCGCCAGCACCGGACGGTCGAGGTCGAACAGCTTGAGGCCGCGCGCGCCCGAGAGGTAGGGCTGGCGGCCGTCGACGCCCCCGCCCAGCGTCGCCTGCAGGCCGTGTTCGAGCCCGGCGCCGCCGCGGCCGTCGGCCAGCACGAAGCCGAGCAGCGCGCCGCCCGTCGCGCCGAAGGGATGGCTGCGCTCCCAGCCGAGTTCGAGATCGACGCGCCTCAGCGGCCCGGTCGGCGAGCGCAGCGTCATGATCCGGTCGAGCGCGTCGGGGTCGTGCAGGCGCGGCCCGATGCGGACGTTGCGCCCCGTGCCGTCGGGTGCGCGCGCGACGAGCTGCTCGGCGATCGACTCGGCGGGCACGCCCACGAGCGGAGCGAGCGTCGTGCTGATCGTCTCGACGCTGGCCAGCACGGACTCGGCGCTGCGCGGCCGGCTGCCGTCATGCGTGATGCGCGGCGTCCAGGCCACGACCTGGCCGGTCGCGATCGACTCGGCCAGCGGGCGCCCGTGCCGGTCGAGGATCGCGCCGCGCGCGGCGAGCAGCGCCGCGGCGCCCTCCGTCTGCCGGTCGCGCGCCGCCGCGGCCGCCCGGCCCGGATCGGCCGCCAACCAACCCACGCGCGCGACGAGCGCGAGGAGCGCCAGGGAGACCAGGCCGACGAAGGCCATCAACAGGCGGCGCGCGCGCAGCATCGGGGATCCTCAGTGTTCGGCCGCGTCGGGATCCGCGCTCAGCGCGTTCCAGGAGCGGGCCAGCTCGAGTTCGAGAACGAGGGCGCGCCGCTGCAGCGCGGCGCGCTCGACCAGCTTGCCGTGCAGCTCGCGCGCCTCCAGGCTCGCGATCAGACGCGCGTGCACCGTCAGCAGCGCGAGCAGCAGCAGCGCCACGCCGCACAGGGCCGCGAGCGTGCCGGGCCGGATCATGCGCGCTCGCCTCCGGCGCGGCGCAGCACGCGCAGCCGCGCGCTGCGGGCGCGCGGGTTGTCGTGCGACTCGGCGCGCGTGGGCAGCAGGGCGCGCGGCGTGAGCAGTTCGTGCCCGGCGGCGGCCAGCTCGCGGAAGGCGGTCTTCACGATGCGGTCCTCGCCCGAATGGAAGGCCAGCACGACCAGGCGGCCCCCGGGGACGAGCAGGCGCAGGGCCAGCGGCAGCGCCTCGACCAGTTCGTCGAGTTCGCGGTTCACCGCGATGCGGATCGCCTGGAAGGCGCGGGTCGCCGGGTGGATGCGCCCGCCCTTGCGCCCGACGGCCTGCTCGACGAGCGTGCGCAGGTCGCCGGTGCTGCGCAGCGGTCGCTGGCCGCGCCGCGCCGCGATCGCGCGCGCGATGCGGCCGGCGGCCGGTTCGTCGCCGTACGCGCGCAGCACGCGTTCGATCTCGGCCTCCGGCGTCTGCGCCAGCCACTCGGCGGCCGTCGGCCCGCCGCCGTCGCGATCCATGCGCATGTCGAGCGGCCCGTCGTCGCGCAGCGAGAAGCCGCGCGCCGGCTCGTCGAGCTGCATCGAGGAGACGCCGAGGTCCATGAGCACGGCGTCGGCGCGCTCGCGCCCGGTGAGCAGCGTGCCGAGCACGGCCGTCATCGGCCCGTGCACGAAGCGCACGCGCGCGCCGTGCGGGCGCAGCACCGTGCGCGCCTCGCTCAGCGCGACGGCGTCGCGGTCGGCCGCGAGAACCCGGCCGGTGGGAGCGGTGGCGCGCAGAAACGCGTCTGCGTGACCACCGCCGCCCACCGTCAGGTCGACCAGGAGCGAACCGGGAACGCTACCGAGCCAGGACAGCACCTCCCCCGCCATCACGGGGAGGTGCCGTCGGGATGCTTCCGCCATCGTGAGCAACCCTTCCATTACCGGAGCACGTCCTTGGCCATCTTCGAGTACGAGGAGCGCGAGGCGCTCTGCCGCGCGGCCCACGCGTCGGGCGACCACAGCTCGATGCGCTGGCCGGCGCCGACGAAGACCACGCGGTCGGTGATGCCCGCGATCGTCTTGAGCGACTCGGGCAGGAGCATCCGGCCCTGGCGGTCGATGCCGCAGGTCTCGGTGCTCGAGTAGAAGTTGCGCTGGAAGTCGCGCGTGTGCTCTTCGCCGAGCGGCGAGGCGTCGACCTTGGCCGCGATCTCCGCGAAGCCCTCGGTCGTGTACAGGAACAGGCAGTCGTCGAGGCCCGCGGTGAGCACCACGCTCTCGGCCGAGCCGAGCGAGCGCAGCAGGTCGAGCAGCTTGCGCGGCACGGAGACGCGGTTCTTGGGATCGACCGCATGCGTGAAATTGCCCGTGAAAAACCGCATGGCCCCTCGAAGCAGCGCGCCGACGCCTGACCCGACCGCGTTGGCGCCACTTTATCCCACTTTGGTCCATTCAAGTGGAAAAAAATTCCACCAAGGCACCACCCGGCTCCGCAGCCGCCCCCCCTTGGCCCCCACCGGCGCCCAGACTCGGACCCCTGGCCGTGGACCGACCCCGGCCAGCCTCGGGGCGGCTCCCCGTCGGTCAGTGCCGGCGCCACGCGCCCTGCGCGCGCCCGGTGGGCCGGGGCGCGGAGGATCCCCGAGGTGCCCCCCCTCGGGGGGCCCCGGGCGCCGCTCGTTCAGTCGGCCCCGGAATCCGCGGCCGGCCGCTCGTCGGCGGCCACCGGATCGACGCCGGCACCCAGGTCCTCGAGCGGGATCTCGGCGTGCAGCAGGCGCGTGAGTTCGTCGCGCAGCGGCAGCATGTCCTCGGGCGTGAGGAACGGGGCCGGGACCTCGTGCTGCGGCTGGCCCGCGCCGCGCGTGACGAGCATGACTTCGGCCCCGGCGCGTCCGCTGAAACCGATCAGGCGCAGGTGCCGCTTGCGCACGAGCACGAGCGCGACGAGATATGCCAGGCGCTCGTAGTGGGCGCCCGGCGTGACGAGCAGGCGGGCGAACAACTCGCGCAGCAGCGCGTAGTCGACGACCGGACGGCTGGGGCCCGAGGCGGCGATCGTGTGCCGCCAGAAGAAGGTCTCGGACAGGTCG
The DNA here is from genome assembly GCA_964490005.1 of uncultured Phycisphaerales bacterium. Lineage (GTDB taxonomy): Bacteria > Planctomycetota > B15-G4 > B15-G4 > B15-G4 > CAZBBB01. The sequence continues at coordinate 20,076 of CAZBBB010000018.1, forward strand.
TCCACCAGCTTTCCACAGGCGGCGCACACGTCGGTGCGCTCGGGCCCGGTGGGCGGCAGGCGGATGGACGTCGTGACGCGCTCGCCCGGCTGCAGCGCTGCGGAGCAGCGCGCGCAGGTCTGCGCGGCCGTCGGGAGTTTCCAGTCTTCGGGGGCGGCCATGGTCGTGGCGAGGCGTGGAGCGTCGGCGCTGCGCGCGACGACGTGGCGCGACGCTAGCACAGCGCGCGCGGGCGGCGCCATCGGGCGCGCGCGTGTTGAAGGGCCTCGCCGAGGCCCGTAGGGTGGCCCGTCACCCGCGATGATCCAGCCGCCCTTCACGCACCTGCACGTCCACAGCCACTACTCGCTGCTCGACGGCGCGATCGCGGTCAAGGACCTCGTCGGGGAGGCCGCGCGCCTGCAGATGCCCGCGCTGGCCCTCACCGACCACGGCAATCTCTTCGGCGCCATCGAGTTCTACACGACGGCGCGCAAGGCCGGGGTCAATCCGATCCTCGGCTGCGAGGCCTATCTCGTCGCGGGCGACGCGACGACCCCGCCGGCGCCCGGCGAGAACCGCCGACGGCACCACGTCACGCTGCTCGCGAGCAACCGCCGCGGCTGGGAGAACCTCTCGCGCCTGTCCACGCTGTCGTGGCTGCACGGCTTCCATCGCAAGCCCTGCATCGACCGCACGCTGCTCGGGCGCCACGCCGAGGGACTGATCGTGCTCTCGGGCTGCCTCTCGGGCGAGGTCGCGACGCACCTGCTCGGCCAGCGGCTCGACGAGGCCTGCCGCACCGCCGAGGAGTACGCGCAGCTCGTCGGCCGGGACAACTTCTACCTCGAGATCATGGACAACGGCCTGCCCCAGCAGCGCGTCGTGCGCGAAGGCATGGAACTCGTCGCGCGGCGCACGGGCCTGCCGCTCGTCGCCACGAACGACATCCACTACCGATGCCCGGGCGACTCGGTCGCGCAGGACGCACTCATCTGCATCGGCACCGGGCAGCGCATGCACGACGAGAACCGGCGCTTCAAGATCGACACCGACCAGCTCCACTTCCGCACGAGCGACGAGATGGCGGCGCTCTTCGGAGCCGAGAGCGCGGCCTACCGCAACACGGGCGAGATCGCGGCGCGCTGCGACATCCGCCTCGATCTCGAGGGTCGGCACCTCCCGCGCTTCGAGATCCCCGGCGGCGAGAGCCCGGAGGGCTATCTGCGCGGGCTCTGCGAGGACGGCCTGCGCCGTCGTTACGGCGCGATCCGGCCCGAGGTGCGCGAGCGCTTCGAGCACGAGTTCTCGGTCATCACGCGCACCGGTTTCACGAGCTACTTCCTGATCGTCTGGGACCTCATCCGCTTCGCGCGCGAGCGGGGCATTCCCGTCGGACCCGGCCGGGGCTCGGCGGCCGGCTCGATCGTCGCCTACGCGCTCGCGATCACGCAGCTCGACCCGCTGCGCTACGACCTGCTCTTCGAGCGCTTCCTCAACGCCGATCGCATCTCGATGCCCGACATCGACATCGACTTCTGCCGCGACCGGCGCGAGGAGGTCATCGCCTACGCGCGCGCCAAGTACGGCCACGACCAGGTGTGCCAGATCGTCACCTTCGGCAAGCTCGCCGCCAAGGCGGCGCTGCGCGACGCCGGGCGGGTGCTCGACATCCCCCTGCCCGAGGTCGACCGCCTCGCCAAGCGCGTCCCCGAGGGGCCCAAGGTCACGCTGGAGAAGTCGCTCGAGGGCGACAAGGAACTCGCCGCGCTGTTCAAGGCCAGCCCGCAGCTCGGCGAGCTGCTCGACGTGAGCCTGCGCATCGAGGGCATGGTGCGCAACACGTCGACGCACGCGGCCGGCGTGGTCATCACCGATCGCCCGCTCATCGACCTCGTGCCGCTGTGCGTCGTGCAGGACGCCGTGAACACGCAGTTCCAGATGAACGACCTCGAGAAGATCGGCCTGCTCAAGATGGACTTCCTGGGGTTGAAGAACCTCACCATCCTGGACAAGGCCGCCGAACTCGTGCGGCGCACGCGCGGCGAGCGCATCGACTTCGAGGAGCTGCCGCTCGACGACCCGGCCACGTTCGCGCTGCTCAAGCGCGGCGACGTGCTGGGCGTGTTCCAGCTCGAGTCCGCGGGCATGCGTGAACTCATCCTGCGCCTGCAGCCCGACGGCTTCGAGGACATCATCGCGCTCATCGCGCTCTACCGCCCGGGCCCCCTGCAGTCGGGCATGGCCGACAGTTACGTGCGCCGCAAGCACGGCCAGGAGCCCACCGAGTACCTGCACCCGCTCATGGAGCCGGTGCTGCGCGACACCTTCGGCACGATGATCTACCAGGAGCAGGTCATGCGGCTGGCGCAGGCGCTCGGCGGCCTGACGCTCAACGACGCCGACGGTCTGCGCAAGGCGATGGGCAAGAAGGACAAGGAGCGCATGGGCAGCTACATGTCCAAGTTCCTGGCCGGCTGCGCCGAGCGCGGCATCCCCGCCGCCACGTCCGAGCGCATCTGGCAGGACATGAGCCGCTTCGCCGAGTACGGGTTCAACAAGAGCCACTCCGCGGCCTACGGCCTGATCACCTACCGCACGGCCTGGATGAAGGCCAACTATCCGGCCGAGTTCCTCGCCGCGCTCATGAGCTGCGACGCGGGCAACACCGACAAGCTGGCCGAGTACGTCGAGGAGTGCCGGCGCACCGGGCGCGCGATCCTGCCGCCCGACGTGCAGCGCAGCGTGGCCGACTTCCTGCCCGAGGGCGACGGACTGCGCTACGGCCTGTCGGCGGTGAAGGGCGTCGGCGAGCGCGCCGTCGCGACGATCGTCGCCGCGCGCGACTCGCTGCGCCGCCCCTTCGAGTCGCTGGCCGAACTGCTCGAGCACGTCGACGGGCGCTGCCTGAACCGCGCGGCCTTCGACGCGCTCGCCAAGGCCGGCGCCTTCGACGCGCTCGAGCCCAACCGGGCGGCCGTGCTCGCCAGTTCCGAGCGGCTGCTGCGCGACGCGGCGCGCGCGCAGGTCGACCGTCTCGCGGGGCAGGGCAGCCTCTTCGGCGCGGGCAGCGCGGTGGCCGCGCGCGTCGCGCTCGACGCCGTGCCGCCGCCCACCGACCGCGAGCTGCTCGAGATGGAGCGCGCGGCGCTGGGTCTGTGGATCTCCGTCGACCCGATGCGCGAGTACCGCCCGCTGCTGGGTCTGCTCGCCACCCACGAGATCGGCGCGCTGGCCGAACTCGACGACCGGGCCGAGGTCCTCGTGGGCGGCCTGATCGGCGGCCTGCGCACGACCGTTTCGGCCAAGGGCCGCTCGGCCGGCCAGCCGATGGCGACCTTCCGCGTCAGCGGCACGGGCGGCAGCTGCCACGCCGTGATCTTTCCGCGCGCCTACGCGCGCTGCCTGCACCTGCTGCGCGACGACCACGTGGCGCTGTTCCGCGCCGTCGTCGACCGCACCCGCGAGGAGCCGGCGCTGCTCGTCGAACAGGTGCTCGACCTCGACGACCCGGCCACGGCGGCCGACCGGCGGCTGCTGCTCGACGTGCGCGGGCAGGTTCCCGAGCAGCAGGAGTTGCGCCTCGACGCGCTGCGCACGCTGCTCCCGCGCCACGAAGGGCCGACCGCGACCTTTCTCGTCGCCCGCGGAGACGACGGCCAGCCGGCGACCTTCAAGCTGCCGCGCGGCACGGCGCTGACTCCGGCTTCGGTCGCGGCGCTGCGCGAGGCACTCGGCCGCGAGGCCCTGCACGTGCGCTGAAGGGCGCCGGCGGCCGGGCCGCCGCGCTCAGTGCGTCGGCGAGCGCGCCGGCGCCGGATCGTCGCCGAGCGGGTCGAGCAGGATCAGACCGGCGACCGCATCGATCAGCTCGATCGGACGAAACCCGATGCGCACGCCGAGGATGCCGGCGAAGACGTCGACCTCGAACAGGTCCCAGGCGTGCGGCAGGCGGCGGCCGTCGCGCGAGACGCTCCAGAGCGTGGCGGTCGTGGGCGAACCGATCACCGCCAGCGGCTCGTCATCGCCCTGCTCGTGGCGCAGGTCGATCCACGCCAACGCGTGCCGCGCCGCGGGGACGAGCAGCCCGCCGCTCGTCTCGCGGCCCGTGGGCGGATGGCGCCCCCAGTGGCGCGGCAGGGGCTCGTAGCCGCCGGCCAACTGGCCCTCGCCGGACGGCGCGTCGCGGCTGACCTGCCAGAGGTAGTCGAGCGGCAGCCCCTCGGCGAGCGGGCCGTCGGGCGCGCCCGCGGGGCGCGGCGGCACGAACTCCAGCGACTCGACCCACAGCGACCAGGGCAGCGGGGCGCGGAACTCGCGCCAGGTGCCGTGGAGCGCGCGATCGGCGTAGCCGGCGCGGCGGCTCGTCGTGGGCGTGAGCCCGACGCCGAGGGCGAAGGCCGGAGTGGCCTGCACGCTCGCGCCGATGCCGCCGCCCCAGCCGACGGACATCGGCAGCACGTCGAGCGCGTCGAGCGTGCGCGCGCGGCCCCACGCGCTGCCGGCGCTGCAGCCGGCCAGCGCCGAGAGCAGCACGCCGAGCAGCAGGGCCCGCGTCACGAGCCGGCGGCCGCGGCCTTCTTCTCTTCGGGAGTCAGCGCCGCGGCGCGCGGCTTGGGCACGTGGTTGACGAGTTCGAGCATCACGCGGCTGCCCTTGTCGCCCAGGCGCGGCGTCGGCAGCTTCACGATGCGCGTGTAGCCGCCCGGACGGTCGGCGAAGCTCGGCCCGATCTCGTCGAACAGCCGTGCGAGGGCTTGCCGGCCGTGCAGGTAGGCGGCCGCCTGCCGCACGCGGTGCAGCGTCTTGCGGCGCCCGAGGCTGATGAGCTTCTCGGCCCGGCCGCGGTACTCCTTGGCCTTCGGCTCGGTCGTGATGATGCGACCGTGCAGGAACAGCGACGTGATCAGGTTGCGGCCGAGCGCCGTGCGGTGCGCGCTGCTGCGCCCCAGGCGACGTCCACGCATGCGATGTCTCATGGCTTGCTCCTCGGGGCCTCGCCGTTCAGGAACCGCTGGCCGACAACTCGGGCGACAGGGACATCCCGAGCGTGAGGTCCATGCCGGCGAGCTTCTTCTTGATCTCGTTCAGGGAGGTCTTGCCGAAGTTGCGCACCTTCAGCAGTTCGGCCTCGCTGCGCTGCACCAGATCGCCCACCGTGCGGATGTTCTCGCTCTCGAGGCAGTGGCGGCTGCGCACCGAGAGATCGAGGTCGTCGATCGGCGTGGCCAGCAGGTCCTTGAGGCGCGCGGTGTCGCCGTTGTCGCCCAGCGTGCGCGGCCGCAGGTCCTCGGCGGGCACGACCTTGTCGAGTTCGTAGTAGTGCACGAACGCGTTGAGGTGCTTGCGGTAGATGCGGGCCGACTCGACGAGCGCGTCCTCGGGCGTGACGGTGCCGTCGGTCCAGATCTCGAGCACGAGACGGTCGTAGTTGGTGATCTTGCCGACGCGCGTCTCCTCGATGCGGTAGCGCACGCGGCGCACCGGCGAGTAATTGCTGTCGATGCTGATCACGCCGATGACGCGCTCGTCGGCCTCGTGCTCGGCCGCCGTGACGTAGCCGCGACCGCGGCCGACCGCGATCGTCATCGTGACCTCGACGTCCTCGGTGAGCGTGCAGATGACGTGCTCGGGGTTCAGGATGCGCACGCCCGACTGGGCCTCGATGTCGGCGGCCGTGAGCTCGCCCTTCTTCTTGCGGGTGACGCGGAGCTCGGCCGTCTCGGTCTGCTCGAGTTCGACGAGCAGACCCTTGAGGTTCAGGATGATGTCGGTGACGTCCTCGAGGACGCCCTTGATCGTGCTGAACTCGTGCTGGACGCCCTCGATGCGCACCGACGTGACCGAGGTGCCCTCGATCGACGACAGCAGCACGCGGCGCAGGCCGTTGCCGATCGTGTGCCCGAAGCCCTTCTCGAAGGGCTCGATGGAGAAGCGGCCGAACTCGTCGGTGAGCGACGCGCGGTCGACGGTCACGGTCGAGGGAAGCTCGAAGTTGCGCCAGCGGATTCTCATGTGTTCTCCGATTCGTTCCAAGGCCGGGAGGCGGTCCCGGCGGTCACTTGCTCATGAGCTCGACGATGAGCTGCTCGCGGACGTCGAACATGACGTCGGAGCGCGTCGGAGCCGTGGTGATCTTGCCCGTGATGCCGATGCTGTCACGCTCGATCCAGCCCGGCAGCGGGAAGCTGCTGCGCTGCTCGAGGGACTCGCGGGCCAGCTTGCGGACGGCCTCGCTGTCGGACACGCCGACCAGGTCGCCCGGGCGCACCTGCACCGAGGGCACGTTGCAGCGGCGGCCGTTGAGGCGCACGTGGCCGTGCGCGACGAGCTGCCGCGCGGCCTTGCGGCTGCTGGCGAAGCCCAGCGCGTAGATCGCGTTGTCGATGCGGCGCTCGAGCAGCACGAGCAGGTTCTCGCCCGTGTTGCCCTTCATGCGCGTGGCGGTCTGGTAGTAGCGCGCGAACTGCCGCTCCGGCACGCCGTAGTAGCGCTTGAGCTTCTGCTTCTCGCGCAGCTGGTTGCGATACTCGGAGTGGCGCGCGCGGGCCCAGGGGTGCTGGCCCGGCGGGAAGTTGCGCTTGTTGAGGGCGCACTTGCTCGTCTCGCAGCGCGTGGCCTTGAGGAAGAGCTTCACGCCTTCCCGGCGGCAGAGCTTGCAGACGGAGGTCTTCTGGCAGGTCATGGGGTTCTCGTTTCCGGATCAGACGCGGCGGCGCTTGCGGGGGCGGCAGCCGTTGTGCGGGAGCGGGGTGCGGTCTTCGATGGCCTTGACCTTGAGCCCGGACATCGCGAGCGCGCGGACGGCCGACTCGCGACCGCTGCCCGGGCCGCGGACGCGCACCTCGACGTCGCGCACGCCCATCTTCATGGCCTTCTGCGCGGCGCGCTCGGCGGCCTTCTGCGCGGCGAAGGGCGTGCTCTTGCGCGAGCCCTTGTAGCCGGCGCTGCCGGCGCTGTCCCAGGCCAGCACCTCGCCGTTGTGCGGGTCGGTGAAGCTGATGATGGTGTTGTTGAACGTCGCCTTGATGTTGACGACGGCGCGGGTGAGGGCGCGGCGGACTTTCTTGGTGGCGGCCATGATCGTTCCTAGAGCTGCTTGACGGACTTCTTGCCGGCCACGGTCTTGCGCGGGCCCTTGCGCGTGCGCGCGTTGCTCTGCGTGTTCTGGCCGCGCACCGGCAGGCCCTTGCGGTGGCGCAGGCCGCGGTAGCAGCCGATCTCCTTGAGGCGCTGGATGTTCTGCGCGACCTGGCGGCGCAACGCGCCCTCCACGAGGTGATTCTTCTCGAGCGTCGCGACGATCTTCTGCACGTCCTCCTCGGTGAGGTCCTTGGCGCGCAGTTCGTCGGCGAAGCCGAGCTGCCTGCAGACCCGTTCGGCCGTCGTGCGGCCGACGCCGTGGATGTAGGTCAGCGCGACGTCGACGCGCTTGTTGTTCGGGATGTCGACACCAACGATGCGGGGCATGCTTGTGGGCCTTGGAAGGGGCGAGGCGGGTCAGCGGCCTTGGCGCTGCTTGTGACGCGGATTCGTGCAGACCACGCGCACCACCCGGAAGCGGCGCACGACCTTGCAGTTCTCGCAGATGCGTCTGACGGAGGTCCTGACTTTCATGATGTTCTCGTTTGCGATCAGCCGCGATACACGATGCGGCCACGGGCGAGGTCGTAGGGGCTGACCTCCACCGTCACCGTGTCGCCGGGCAGGATGCGGATGTAGTGCATGCGCATCTTGCCCGAGACGTGGGCCATGATCTGATGTCCGTTTTCGAGTTGCAGCCGGAACACGGCGTTCGGCAATGACTCCAGCACCTTGGCCGAGACGCGCAGCGACGTCGCCCGGGCCATCTCTCAGTCCTGCCCGGCCGAGGTCGTCGAGAGCCGCGCGAGCAGGTCGGAGGTGACCTCGCGCACGTCCCTGTCGCCGTCCACGGACGCCAGCAGGCTCCGCTGGCGGTAGTAATTCCGCAGCGGCGCAGTCTGGCGATGATACACAGCGAGCCGCTCCGACACCACGGCCGGCCGGTCGTCGTTCCGCTGGGTCAGCGCCCCCCCGCAGCCGTCGCAGGCGCCCTCGCGGGCCGGCGGCACGAATTCGACGTGGAAGGAGCGCCCGCAGGCGCCGCAGACGCGCCGGCCGCTGAGCCGGGCGACGAGCCGGCGGTCGGGGACGTCGATGTCCACGACGAGTTCGAGCGGGGTCCGCAGCCGGGCCAGGCGCCGGTCGAGTTCGACGGCCTGGGCCTCGTTGCGCGGGAAGCCGTCGAGCACGAAGCCGGCCCGACCGTCCCCGAGGCGCTCGAAGAGCACCTCGAACACGATCTCGTCGGGCACCAGCCGCCCCGCCGCCATGTGCTCGCCGGCCTGCCGCCCGGCGGGCGTGCCGGCCGCGACGGCCGCGCGCAGCAGGTCTCCGGTCGAGAGGTGCACCAGGTCGGCCTCGCGCGCCACGATCGCGGCCTGCGTTCCCTTGCCCGCGCCCGGAGCGCCGAGGAGCACCAGCCGGCGGATCACGCCGCCCCCCGGCCGCCGCCGGCTCCGCCGCCGCGCCGCGCCCAGCCGGCGCCGCTCTCGCCGAGCCCCTCGTAGCGGCGCATCACGAGCATCGAGTTGACCTTGTCGACGAGATCGAGGATCACGCCGACGACGATCAGGATGCTCGTGCCGCCGAGGAACATCGCCATCGCGGGCGGCATGTTGGGCACGTTGCTCGAGAGGATCTGCGGCAGCACGGCGATGAGCACGAGGAAGGTCGCGCCCGCCGTCGTGACCTTGAACATCACCGACTCGAGGAACTCGGCGGTGCGCGCGCCGGGGCGCAGGCCCGGCACGAAGCCGCCGTACTCCTTCAGGTTGTCGGCGATCTCCTTCGGCTGGAACATCAGCGAGGTCCAGAAGAAGGAGAACACGAACACCAGGGCGGCGTAGAACAGGATGTACCAGAACCCGCCCCACTCGAAGACGCGCTGGAAGAAGGTGCCGCCGAAGATCGAGTCGAGCACCGTGGGCACGATGAACAGGAACGACGCGAAGATGATCGGCATGACGCCGGCCTGGTTCACGCGCAGCGGCAGGTAGTGGCGCTGGCCGCCGTAGACGCGCCGTCCGCGCATCTGCCGGCCCTGCTGGATCGGGATGCGGCGCTGCCCCTTGGTGACGTAGACGATGCCGATCACGATGAGCACGTAGAGCACGAGCAGCGTGGCCACCGACTGCACCCACTCGCCGGCTTCGGCGGAGTTGCGCAGCTGCATGAGCATCGAGGGCATCTCGGCCACGATGCCGGCCATGATGATCAGCGAGATGCCGTTGCCCAGGCCGTGCTCGGTGATCTGCTCGCCGATCCACATCACGATGAGCGTGCCCGTCGTGAGCGTGAGGATCACGCCGATCTTGAAGAGCGGCGAGGCGAACAGCTCCGGATCGATGACGCCGCCCCGGGCCGCGTCGCCGAGCAGGCCGAAGACCAGGAACAGCGCCTGCAGCACGCAGATCGGCACGGTGGCCCAGCGCGTGTAGCGGTTGATGATCTTCTGGCCGGCCTGGCCCTCCTTGCTGAGGGCCTCGAGCTGAGGCACGACCTTGACCAGCAGCGAGAAGATGATCGAGCTGCTGATGTAGGGCATGACGCCCAGCGTGAACAGCATGCACGAGCCGATGGCGCCGCCCGACAGCGCGTTCATGATGCCGAAGGCGAAGCCGCCGCCCTGCTCGGCCTGGAAGCGCTCGAGCACCGCGTAGTTCACGCCCGGGATGGGCACGTGGAACCCGATGCGGTAGGCCGCGAGCAGCCCGATCGTGATCAGGATCTTCTTCCTGATCTCCGGGACGCGGAACAGGTTGACGAAGCCCGAGGCCATCAGCCCTCGGCGCCCGCGAGTTCCACGCTGCCGCCGGCGGCCTCGATCTTGGCCCGCGCGGAGGCCGAGACGGCCGTCGCCCGCACCTGCAGCGCCACGCCGAGATCGCCCTTGCCGAGCACCTTCAGGCCGACGGCCTTGAGCTTGACGAGACGCACCTCCTGCACGAGCGGCAGGTCGACGCGCCCGCCCTGCGGGAAGGCGCGCGCGAGATCCTCGACGTTGACGATGGCGAGCTTGGGCGCGCGGAAGGGCGCGTTGGTGAAGCCGCGCTTGGGCAGGCGCCGGAACAGCGGCATCTGGCCGCCCTCGTGCCCGAGCCCCCCGCCCACGCCCGAACGGCTGCCCTGGCCCTTGGTGCCGCGGCCGGCCGTGCAGCCGTTGCCGCTGCCCGGGCCGCGCCCGACCCGGGTCTTGCGCCGGTGCGCGCTGCCGGGGGACTTGATGTCGTTGAGATTCATCGCAGCGTCACTCCGCGCAGTTCCTCGACGGTCTTGAGCGAGCGCACGGACGTCAGGCCGGCGAGCGTGGCCTTCACGAGGTTGACCGGATTGCGCGAGCCCTGGCTCTTGCTGAGGATGTCGCGCACGCCCGCCAGTTCGAGCACCGCGCGCACCGTCGCGCCCGCGATGATGCCCGTGCCGGGCGCGGCCGGAACGAGGCGCACGGCGGCCGCGCCGAAGCGCCCCTGCACCGCGTGCTCGATCGTGCCGCCCTTGAGACCCACCGCCACGAGATTCTTGTGCGCGTCCTTGACGGCCTTCTCGACGGCGGTCGGCACCTCCTTGGCCTTGCCGAAGCCGATGCCGACGGTGCCGTGACGGTCACCGACGACGACCAGCGCCGAGAAGCTGAAGCGCCGGCCGCCCTTGACGACCTTCGCGCAGCGATTCACCTTCACCACGGCCTCCTCGTAGAGTCCGGGGCTGTGCACCTGCAGCTGGTTCTTCACCTCGACCACGAATCGCTCCTCAGAAGTCCAGCCCGCCTTCGCGGGCGCCGTCGGCCAGCGCCTTGACGCGGCCGTGGTATCGATACCAGCCGCGGTCGAAGACGACGGCCTTGCAACCGCGCTCGCCGAGGCGCCGCGCGATGTCCTTGCCCACCGCGCGGGCGGTGGCGGTCTTGTTGCCGTCGCAGGCCTCGCGCAGCGCCGGGTCGAGCGACGAGCTGGCGGCGAGCGTCACGCCGCCGACGTCGTCGATGGCCTGCACGTAGATCTGGCCCGACGAGCGGTGCACCGAGAGGCGCGGGCGCTGCGGCGTGCCGCGCACCTTGTTGCGGACGCGGTGCGCGGCGCGCTGGCGGCGGAGATTGCGGACATGGAAGGCGCGTTGCATGGTCATCAGGTTCCGAGCGACTTGCCGACCTTGCGACGGACGAACTCGCCGTCGTAGCGGATGCCCTTGCCCTTGTACGGCTCGGGCGGACGCACGGCGCGCACGTCGGCCGCGAACTGTCCGACGAGCTGCCGGTTGGCGCCCTTGATGACGAGCGCCGTCGGCTGGGGCGCCTCCACCACCAGGCCGGCCGGAATCGGCAGGCGCACGGGCTGGTTGAAACCGATGTTGAGGACGAGGTTCTTGCCCTCGACCTTGGCGGAGAAGCCCACGCCCTGGATCTCGAGCTTCTTCACGAAGCCGGTCTCGACGCCCTCGACCATGTTGGCGGCGAGCGCGCGGTACAGACCGTGCAGGGCCCGCTCCTTGCGGCCGTCGCGGGCGCGCGTGAACACGGCCTTGCGGGCGCCCTCGTCGACGACGACCGAGATCGCCGGGTCGATCTCCTGGGTGAGGACCGACTTGCCGGCCTCGACCTTGAGCACGCGGCCGCTCAGCGACACCTTGGTGCCGGCCTTCCACGTGACGGGTTGCTTGCCTACGCGCGACATGTCCGCTCCCTACCAGATCGTGGCCAGGCGCTCGCCGCCCACGTTGCGCGCACGGCACTCGCGGTCGGAGAGCACGCCCTGCGGCGTGGAATAGATCGAGATGCCGACGCCGTTGAGGACGCGGCCGATGCCGGCGACGTGCCGGTAGACGCGCCGCCCGGGGCGGCTGTCGCGATGGATCTCGTTGATCACGCGCTCGCCGTCGGGGCCGTAGCGCAGGCGGATCGTGAGGCTGCCCTGCACGCCGTCCGGCGTGATCTCGAAGCCCTCGATGTAGCCCTCGCGCCGGAGCACCTCGGCCACACCGGCCTTGAGGCGCGAGGCGGGCATCGAGACGCTCGTGCGCTTGACGCGCAGCGCGTTGCGGATGCGCGTGAGCATGTCGGCGACGGGGTCGGTCATGGTCATGGTTCGTTTCTCCTGGCCGCTACCAGCTGGCCTTGCGCACGCCGGGGATCTCGCCCGCCAGCGCGAGGTTGCGGAAGCACACGCGGCAGATGCCGAACTTGCGCAGGAACGCATGGCTGCGCCCGCACAGCGAGCAGCGCGACTTGGCCCGCGTCCGGAACTTCGGCTTCATCTTGGTCTTGGCGATCCAACTGGCCTTGCCCACGTTCGTCTCCTGCCCCGCTATTCGCCGGGCTTGCGGAAGGGCATGCCCAGCCGCTCGAGCAGATCGAGCGCGACCTCGTCGCTGCCCGCCGTCGTCACGATGGCGATGTTCATGCCCTGGAAGTGCTTGATCTTGTCGAGGTCGATCTCCGGGAACACGGTCTGGTCCGGGAGACCCATGCTGAAGTTGCCGCGCCCGTCGAAGCCGCCGCGCTTGAGGCCGCGGAAGTCCTTGATGCGCGGGATGACGACGGCGATGAGCCGGTCGAGGAACTCCCACATGCGCGGCCCGCGCAGGGTCACGAGGCAGCCGATGGGCATGTCCTCGCGGATGCGGAAGTTCGACACGGCGCGGCGCGCCCGGCGCACGGCCGGCTTCTGGCCCGTGATCAGCGCCAGGTCGGCCACGGCGCCGTCCATGATGGCCTTGTTCTCGCGCGCGGCGCCGACGCCCATGCTGACGACGACCTTGAGCAGGCGCGGCGCGGCGTTGCGGTTGGCGATGCCGCGCGCGGCCATGATCTCGGCGCGGATCGCGCCCTCGTAGCGCTGCTGCAGGCGCGGTGCGGATTCGGTTGCGGTGGCCATGGCCGGTCTCTCAGTTCTCCACGGGCTTGCCGGACGGCCGCATCACGCGCACCTTGCGGCCGCCCTCGATCTTCGCGCCCAGGCGGACGCCCTTGCCGGCGGCCGCGTCCCAGTACGCCACGTTGCTCGCGGACAGCGCGTACTCGCGCTGCGTGCGTCCGCCCTGCGGCCGCTCCTGGCTCTTGCGCACGTGCTTCCACTTCATGTTCACGCCCTCGACGACCACGCGGTCGGCGCGGCGGTCGACCGACAGCACGCGGCCGGTGCGGCCCTTGTCCGCGCCGGTCAGGATCACGACGGTGTCGCCCTTCTTGAGCAGCGTCATCAGACGACCTCGCTCGCGAGACTGATGATCTTCATGAAGTTCTTGTTGCGCAGTTCGCGGGCGACCGCGCCGAAGATGCGCGTGCCGACCGGATTGCCTTCCTTGTCGATGATCACGAGCGCGTTGCGGTCGAAGCGCACGCGCGAACCGTCGCGGCGGCGGATGTCCTTGCGCGTGCGCACGACGACGCCGCGCACGACCGAGCCCTTCTTGACCGAGCCCGAGGGCATGGCCTTCTTGACGGACCCGATGACGACGTCGCCCACGCTCGCGTAGCGGCGCTTGCTGCCGCCCAGCACCTTGAAGCACATGACCGTCTTGGCGCCGGTGTTGTCGGCCACGTCGAGCAGGGTCTGCTGCTGGATCATGACGGGCTCCCGGCGCGCGTCACGACGCGCTCGAGGCGCCAGCGCTTGGTCGACGAGAGCGGACGGGTGAAGGCCACCTCGACCGTGTCGCCGATGCGGGCGTCGTTGGTCTCGTCATGCGCGACGAGCTTGGTGTAGCGCTTGACGTACTTCTTGTAGACCGGGTGCATGACGCGCCGCTCGACCTTCACGACGATCGTCTTCTGCATGCGGTCGCTCGAGACGATGCCCGTGCGCCGCACGACGTTGCGACCCTGGGATGCGGTATCGGCTTCCATGGACTTCAGCTCCTCGACCTGGCGCCGCGGATGCCGAGTTCGCGCTCGCGCAGCAGCGTGTGCCGACGGGCCACCTCGCGCCGGATGGCGCCGATGCGGCTGGGATTGGCGATGCCCTCGGCGCTCGACTTGAAGCGCAGGTCGAACAGCTCCTTCTTCAGGCCGTCGATCTCGAGGCGCAGTTCCTTGTCTTCCTTCTCGCGCAGTTCCTTCAGGTTGCGGGTCATCGCGACCTCCGCTTCAGCAGGCGCACGCGCATCGGCAGCTTGTGCGCGACGCGGTTGAGCGCCAGCTTGCACTGCTCGGCCGAGGCGCCGCCGAGCTCGAACAGCACGGTGCCGGGCTTGACCACGGCGGCCCAGTACTCCGGCTCACCCTTGCCCTTGCCCATGCGGGTCTCGGCCGGGATCGACGTGATGGGCTTGTCGGGGAACACCCGGATCGTCACGCGGGCCGAGGGCGCGGCGCGCGTGGCGGCGACGCGTCCGGCCTCGAGCACGCGCGCCGAGAGCCACCCGGCCTCCATCGACTGCAGGCCCCACTCGCCGTATTCGACGGTGTGGCCGCGCGTCGCGTAACCGCGGATCTTGCCCTTGAACACCTTGCGGTGCTTGGTCCTCTTCGGCATCGACTTCATGTCGACTGGCCTCCGGCGTTGCCGCGCTGCTGGTTCTCGAAGTCGGCGTAGCGGCCGCGGTAGACCCAGGCCTTCACGCCGATGACGCCCTGCGGCGTGCGCGCGATCGCGTAGCCGTAGTCGACCCAGCAGTCCAGCGTCGACAGCGGCACGCTGCCGAGCGCGATCTTCTCGGTGCGCGCGATCTCGGCCCCGCCCAGGCGGCCGGCGACGGTCATCTTGATGCCCAGCGCTCCGGCCTGCATCGTGAGCTGCGCCGACTTCTTGAGCGCCCGGCGGAAGCTGGCGCGGCGCATGAGCTGCTCGGCCATGTTCTCGGCCACGAGCTGCGCCGAGAGCTCGGGCTTGCTGATCTCGATCGTGCGGATCGCGACCGGCTTGTTGCAGATGCCGGTGAGTTCGTCGTTGAGCTTGTCGACCTGCGCCCCGCGGCGGCCGATGAGCAGGCCCGGACGCGCGGTGTGGACGATGACCGTGACGCGCTCGCGGGTGCGCTCGATGTCGATGCGCGGCACGGCGGCGCTGGCGTACTCCTTCTTGATGAACTTGCGGATGCGCTGGTCTTCGTTGAGCAGCGCGCCGAAGTCCTTCTTGCCGGCGTACCAGCGGCTGCGCCAAGGCTCGGTGATGCCGATGCGGAACCCGATCGGATTGACCTTCTGTCCCATCTCAGCCGTCCTTCTTCTTCTTGGTCGTCTTGCCCGACGCGCCCTTCTTGGCCGGCGTCCGCGCCGGCGCCTTGCCGGCGGCCTTGGCCGCGCCCGCCTTGCCGGCGGCGGCCTTGCCGCCCTTGGCCCGGCCGCTCGGCGCGGAGGGGGCCTCGATGGCCGGCGCCGCGGTGGCCGAGGCCGCCAGGGCGACATGGATGTGGCTGGTGCGCTTGCGGATGGGCATGGCGCGGCCGCGCGGCCCGGGGCGCCAGCGCAGGAAACCGCCGAGCAGCGGCCCCTCGTCGACGCGCGCTTCGACGACGCGCAGCTGGTTGGGGTCGACCTGGCTGTCCTGCTCGGCGTTGGCCACGGCCGAGCGCACGAGCTTGCCCATGAAGAAGGCCGCGCGCTGCGGCGAGCGGTCGAGCACGAGCAGCGCCCGGTTGACGGCCATGCCGCGGATCAGGTCGGCCACGAGGCGCGCCTTGCGCGCGGTCGTGTGGGCGTGCCGGTGACTGGCCTTGAAGGTCGTGACCATGGGCTACTTCTTCCCGCCGGCGGCCGGCGGCGCCGCCTTGGCGGCTTCCTTCTTGTTCGTGTGGCCGCGGAAGGTGCGCGTGGGCGCGAACTCGCCGAGCTTGTGGCCGACCATGTCCTCGACGACGTAGACCTTCATGTGCGTCTTGCCGTTGTGGACCATGAACGTGTGGCCGACGAAGTCGGGCGTGATGGTGCACGCGCGCGCCCAGGTCGTGATCGGCTCGCGACGACCCTGCTGCGACATGTGCAGGACCCGACGCTCGAGCTTCGCGTCGACGTAGGGTCCTTTCTTGAGGCTGCGGCTCACGGTTCTCCTTGCTCCTGGCGGCGCACGTTCACTTCTTCTTGCGCTTGCGGACGATCATGCTGCTGGACGACTTGCGCGGGTTGCGCGTGTGACCGCCCTTGCTCGGCTTGCCCCACGGCGAGACCGGCTCGCGACCCGCGCCGGTGCGGCCCTCGCCGCCGCCGAGCGGATGCGCGTAGGGGCTCATCGCCGAGCCGCGCACCTTCGGGCGCCGGCCCTTGTGCCGGTTGCGTCCGGCCTTGCCGATCGTGACGAGCGCGTGGTCGAGGTTGCCGACCTGCCCGAGCGTGGCGCGGCAGTCCGCGTTCACCTTCCGCATCTCGCCGCTCGGCATGATGATCGTCGCGTAGCCGCCCTCGCGCGAGGCGAGGCGGATGACGGTGCCGGCCGAACGGCCCAGCTTCCCGCCGCGGCCGGGCTCGAGTTCGACGCAGTGCACCTCGCTGCCCACCGGGATGCGGCGCAGCGGCAGCGCGTTGCCGAGCGCGGGCTCGACGCCCGGGCCCGAGAGCACCGTCGCGCCCGGCTTGAGACCCAGCGGCGCGAGGATGTAGGCCTTGCGCCCGTCGGCGTAGTGCAGCAGCGCGACGTTGGCCGAGCGGTAGGGGTCGTACTCCAGCCGCGCGACCTTGGCCGGCACGCCGTCGTGCTGGCGACGCCAGTCGATGACGCGATACAGGCGCTTGTGCCCGCCGCCGCGCCGCCGCGAGGTGATGCGGCCGTGCGCGTTGCGGCCGCTCTGGGCGCGCAGCGTGATCGTGAGCGACTTCTCGGGCCGCTCGCGCGACAGGTCGGGGTCGCGCAACACGGTCGCCTGGCGGCGTCCGGGAGAGGTCGGATTGTACTTGTGGATGGGCATCCCGGCGTCCTACAGGAACTCGACGGTGTGGCCTTCGGCCAAGGTCACGATGGCGCGCTTCCAGTCGGGACGGCGCGTGCGCAACCGACCGCGGCCCTTGTGCTTGCCGTGCCGCGTCATGGTGCGGACCTTGAGGACCTTGACGCCGAAGAGGGTTTCGACCGCGTGGCGGATCTGGAGCTTGTTGGCGCCCGGCGCCACGAGGAACGTGTAGCCGTTCTCGCGCGTCGTCAGGTCGGTGCCCTTCTCGGTGATGAGCGGGCGCCGGATGATGTCGTGAGCGTCGTGCTTCATGCCGCCTCCTCCCCGCCGCCGTCGCGGGCCAGACGCCGGCTCAGGACCTCCCAGGCGTCGTCGACGAGCACGAGCTGGCGATGGGCCAGCACCTGGTGCGCGTTGAGGTCGCTGGCGGGCACCACGCTCACGCCGCGGATGTTGCGGAAAGAGCGGTACAGCACGTCGTTCGGCGCCGGCAGGACGATGAGCGCCGAGCGGGCCGAGCCGAGCGCCGTCAGGGCCGCCGCCGCCGTCTTGGTCGAGGGCTTCTCGAGCCCCTTCGAGCCGAGCGCCACGACCTCGCCGTCGGCGAGCTTGCCGGCCAGCGCCGAGCGCAGGGCCTCGCGCAGCGCCTTGCGCGGCACTGAGAAGCCGTAGTCGCGCGGCCGCGGGCCGAAGATCACGCCGCCGCCGCGCAGCAGCGGCGAATTGAAGTCGCCGCGCCGCGCGTTGCCCGTGCCCTTCTGGGCGTAGGGCTTGCGCGTGGTGTAGTTCGTCTCGCCGCGGGTCTTGGTGCAGTGCGTGCCCTGGCGCCGGTTGGCCTCGTACATGCGCACGACCTGCTGGAGCAGGCGGCGCTTGAGCGGCCCTTCGCCGAGCGCGCTGGCGTCGAGCGTCTGCGTCGACGACGCGCCCGCCTCCCAGCGCGCGATGCCCCCGGCCTTGCCGGCGGCCTTGCTGCCCTTGCCCTTGCCCTTGCTCGCGGCCATCACTTCACGCCCTTCGGCTGGACGGCGCTGCGGCGCACGAGCAGCGCGCCGCCCGCGTTGCCGGGCACGGCGCCCTTGACGAGCAGCACGCGCGCCTCGGCGTCGACCGCGACCACCGTCAGGTTCTTGATCGTCACCCGCTCGTTGCCCATGAGCGAGGCCATGCGCTTGCCCCGCAGGGTGCGGCCGGGATGCGTGTGCATGCCGATCGAACCGGGCTTGCGCACGTTGTCCGAGCCGTGCGAGGTCGGGCCGCGGCTGAAGTTGTGCAGCTTGATCGTGCCCTGGAAGCCCTTGCCCTTGCTCGTCGCGATCACGTCGACGTGCTGGCCGGCGCTGAACACGTCGCAGGCGATCTCCTCGCCCACGCTGCGGCCCGCGATCGGGCCGCGGACCTCGCGCAGATGGCGGCGCGGCGCGACGCCGGCCTTGGCGAACATGCCGGCGAGCGGCTTGCCGGCGCGCTTGGCGCGCAGCTCGCCCGTGCCGAGTTGCACGGCCTCGTAGCCGTCGCGCTCGAGCGTCTTGAGGTTCGTGACGACGTTCGGGGCCAGGTCGATGACCGTCACGGGGACGCGGTCGCCGTCCTCCGTCCAGATCTGCGTCATGCCGCGCTTGGTGCCGATGAGCGTGTCCATGGCGTCAGGCCTTGACCCGGATGTCCACGCCGGCCGGGAGCGTCAGCTTGCTGATCGCGTCGACCGTCTTGCTCGTGGGCTCGAGGATGTGGATCAGCCGCTTGTGCGTGCGGATCTCGAACTGCTCGCGCGACTTCTTGTCGATGTGCGGCGAGCGCAGCACCGTGTAGCGCTCGATGCGCGTCGGCAGCGGGATGGGACCCGCGACGCGCGCGCCGGTGCGACGGGCCCCGTCGGCGATATCGGCGGCCGACTGATCGAGCGTCTCGTGGTCGTAGGCCTCGAGGCGGATGATGATCTTCTTCGACTGCATCGCTGCGACCTGACGGCGGACCGCCGGAGTGCCTGCGGTGCGCGCCGCCCAGCGCGGCGCGCGCCCCCGGGAACCCCGTCCGGAGGGGCACCCGGTCACCACGCAAGGAGCCTCCGGCCGGCGTCGACTGCCCGCGCGGCCGGGGGGTCTTTCCCCCCGCGGTGAAAAGCGGACGATTCTAGGAAGCGACGGCCCCCTGTCAAAGGGATTCCCGCCCGACGCGGGCCTCGGAGGGGCTCGCCGGCCCCGGGGGCCCCGCCCGGAGGCGCGCGGCGCGGCCGCGAGGGCGGGCTCTCGCCGCGCCGGACCGCGGGCCCCGCGCCCCCCGCCCGCTCAGCCCCCGCCGAGCGGACGGGCGAGATGAGCGGGCACCGGCTCGTAGCCGCAGGGCTGCACGGTGAAGGTCGCGCGGCCCTGGGTCAGCGAGCGCAGCGCGGTGCTGTAGCCGAAGGTCTCCACGAGCGGGATCACGCCGGTGATGGCGACCGGGTCGGACTCGGTGCGCAGGCTGCGGATGCGCGCGCGGCGCGCGTTGAGGTCGCCGTTCACGCCGTTGAGGAACTCGGCCGGACAGCGCACCTCGAAGCTCATCACCGGCTCGAGCAGCGTCGGGCGCGCGCCGGCCAGGGCCTCCTCGAAGGCCATGTGCGCGGCGTGCGCGAAGGCCGTCTCGTTGCTGCCCTGCTCGCGCGCCGCGCCGCCCGTGAGCGTGACGCGCAGGCCGTGCAGCGGGTAGCCGATGTCGCCGCCGGCGCTGGCCGCGCCCCTGCAGCTCGCGACGATCGCCGCGTGGTAGATCGTCGGCACCTGCTCGACGGGCAGTTCGTCGTCGACGAGCACGCCCTGCGTGCCGGGCTCGGGCGTCAGGCGCAGCGCGACCTCGGCGTACATCGTGCGGCCGGGCAGCGCCTTGTCGAACACGGCGCGCGCCTCGGCCGGCTGGCCGATCGTCTGCCGGTAGGCGACGCGCGGCTCGCCCACGCGGATCTTCATGGCGAAGTCGCGCTCGATGCGGTGGCGCAGCACCTCGAGATGCAGCTCGCCCACGCCGCGGATGAGCATCTCGCCGGTCTCGCCGTCGACGCTCCACGAGAAGCTGGGATCGTCGCGCGCGAGCAGGCCGAGCACGCGCTCGAGTTCGTCCTTGTCCTTGAGGCTGTGCGGCTCGATCGACATCGAGAGGACGGGCTCGGGCACGCTCATGCCCTCGAGCACGATCGGATCGCCCTTGTCGCACAGCGTGTCGCCGGTCGCGCTGGCCTTGAGGCCCACCACCGCCACGATGTCGCCGGCCTCGGCGCTCTCGATGGCCTCGCGCTGGTCGGCGTGCATGAGGTACAGCCGCGTGATGCGCTCGGCGCGTCCCAGGCGCGGGTTCCAGACCTGCAGGCCGACTTCGAGCCTGCCCGAGTACAGGCGCAGGAAGGCCAGATCGCCGCGCGCGTCCCAGAGGGTCTTGAACAGCAGGCCGCACAGCGGGCCGCGGACGTCGCAGGCGCGCGTGAGCGGTCGGCCGTCGGCGGGATGCGTGCCGGACGCCGGCGGCACCTCGTCGGGCGCCGGGAGGTAGTCGAGCACGCCGTCGAGCAACGGCTGCACGCCGACGTTGCGGAACGCGGCGCCCGCGAAGGCCGGCACGATGCGTGCGGCGAGCGTGGCGCGGCGCAGCGCGGCGCGCACGAGTTCGGGGGCGACGGCGTCCTCGTGCTCGAGGAAGGCCTCCGCGAAGGCGTCGTCGGCGTCGGCCAGCAGCTCGAACAGCTCGTGGCGCGCGTGCTCGGCCTGCTCGCGCAGTTCCTCGGGCACGTCCTCGACCACGACCTGCCGCCCGAGTTGCTCCTCGGGAAAGCGCAGGGCCCGCCGCGCGATCAGGTCGATCGCGCCGCGCAGCTCCTTCTCGCGGCCCCAGGGGATCTGCACCGGCGCGACGCGCGCGCCCAGCGTCCGGCGCGCGTCCTCGACGACACGCTCGAAGTCGGCGCCCGTGCGGTCGAGCTTGTTCACGAAGATCAGCCGCGGCACGCGGTAGCTGTCGGCCTGGCGCCAGACGGTCTCCGACTGGGCCTGCACGCCGGCCACGCCGCACAGGACGACGACCGCGCCGTCGAGCACCCGCAGGCTGCGCTCGACCTCCACGGTGAAGTCGACGTGGCCGGGCGTGTCGATCAGATGGATGCGCTGCCCCTTCCACGGCAGGCAGGTCGCCGCGCTCGTGATCGTGATGCCGCGCTCGCGCTCCTCGGCGAGGTAGTCCATGCGCGCGGTGCCTTCGTGCACCTCGCCCATGCGGTGCTCGCGGTCGGCGTAGAACAGGATGCGCTCGGTGAGCGTCGTCTTGCCCGCGTCGATGTGCGCGATGATGCCGATGTTGCGGACGAGGCTGCGCTTCATCGGGCCGGGCTCAGACCCGCCCGGCCGGCGGCGCGCCGGCCGGGGGCCGCGCTACCACGCGAAGTGGGCGTAGGCCTTGTTGGCCTCGGCCATCTTGTGCGTGTTCTCGCGCGTCGTGTACGAGGCGCCCTGGCGGTTGAAGGCGTCGTAGAGTTCCTCGGCCAGGCGGCGGGACATGGGCTTGCCCTTCTTCTTGCGGGCGGCCTCGATGATCCAGCGGATGGCGAGGGCCTGCTGGCGCTCGCGCTTGATCTCGTGCGGGACCTGCAGCGTGGCGCCGCCGACGCGGCGGCTGCGCACCTCGACCATCGGCTTGACGTTGTTGAGCGCGACGTTGAAGACCTCCATCGGAGGCTCGCCGGGCACCTTGGTGCCGAGCGCGTCGATGGCGTCGTAGAACACCGCGCGCGCGGCGTTCTTGCGGCCCTGCGACATGAGGCAGTTGATGAACTTGCTCGCGAGCAGGCTCTCGTGCCGCGGGTCGGGGCGCAGGAAGCGGTTGGTCGAGACGTACTTGCGGGGCATCTGCGGGGCTCGGTGATTCGAAGGGGGGCGGCGCGCGGGGCGCCGGCGGCGCGGCTCAGGTCTTGGGCCGCTTGCCGCCGTACTTGCTGCGGCTCTGCTTGCGGTCGGAAACGGCCGCGGCGTCCATCGTGCCGCGGATGATGTGGTAGCGCACGCCCGGCAGGTCGCGGACGCGGCCGCCGCGCACGAGCACGATCGCGTGCTCCTGCAGCGTGTGCTTCTCGCCCGGGATGTAGGCGGTGATCTCCTTGCCGTTGCTGAGCTTGACGCGCGCGATCTTGCGCAGCGCCGAGTTGGGCTTCTTGGGCGTCTGGATCTTGACCTGCAGGCACACGCCGCGCTTGAAGGGGCACTTGTCCAGCACCGGCGACTTGGACCGCTTGACGAGCGGGCGCCGTCCCTTGCGGACGAGTTGGTTGGTGGTCGGCATGTCGTGAACCAGGATCCCTGCGGGAAAGCGGATGATTGCACCATCGGCGGCCGCGGCGGTCAAGCCGCCGGACGGCCCGCGGCGCTCAGGACATGCCCTCGGCCAGTTCGGCGAGGGCGGACAGATCGGGCAGTTCGACCGGCGGCTCGGGCGCCTCGACCTTGTGCGCCACGCGCGTGCGCTGCAGCGGCCGGAAGCCCGTCCCCGTCGGCACCATGTTGCCGATGATGACGTTCTCCTTGAGGCCCTGCAGCGGGTCGCGGCGGCCCGCGATCGCGGCCTCCGTGAGCACCTTGGTCGTCTCCTGGAAGGAGGCGGCCGAGATCATCGAGTCGCTCTGCAGCGCGGCCTTGGTGATGCCCAGCAGGACCGGCTCGGCCGTCGCGGGCCGCTTCTTCTGCTTGACCATCTCCTGGTTGGCGCGGCGGAAGCGGAACTTGTCGACGATCGCGTCGGGCAGGAACTCGGTGTCGCCCGGGTCGACGACCTGCACCTTGCGCAGCATCTGGCGCACGATGACCTCGATGTGCTTGTCGTCGATGGTCACGTTCTGGCTGCGGTACACGCCCTGGACCTCGCGCAGCAGGTAGACCTGCAGGGCGTCCTCGCCGTTGATGCGCAGGATGTCGTGCGGGATGAGCGGCCCCTCGATGAGCGGCTGGCCCGAGCGCACGCGGTCGCCGCTCTGCACCTTGAGGTGCTTGCCGTGCGGCACGAGGTGCTCCTGCACCACGCCCGACTCGTCGTTCTTGACGAGGATCGTGCGCTTGCCGCGCTTCATCTCGCGCACGAGCTCGACGGTGCCGTCGATCTCGGCCATGATCGCCGGCTCCTTGGGGCGCCGG
>CAZBBB010000019.1:0-41601 GCA_964490005.1 uncultured Phycisphaerales bacterium
TTTGGAGGCCATCGCAACGAACCGCAGATCAGGCCCCGGGAAAACGAATGCGTGGTCTCGCTGGTCGCTCGTGATGAGATCGGCGATGCCGTCGTCGTCAAAGTCGGTTGACGAGACCTCCTGACCGAACCTCGTGTTGAAGCCGTCGGGGAGCGGGCATTCGATGGTGGTCGAGGCGGAGAGAGCGGGGCCGTAGAAGACGTGGCAGCGGCCGAGATTCACGACGCCGCCGACATCGGTTCGTCCGCTGCCCTCGATGAGATCGCCGATGCCGTCGCCGTCGATGTCCGCGACGGCCAGCGCCGAGCCGAAGTAGTCGTTGGCGCCCGGCTCGGGGCTGAAGAGTTCGAGCCGCTCGCTGAAGCTCGGGCCGACATAGACGTCGACGCGTCCGGCGAAGGCCAGCGTGCCGTGAGCCGCATTCGTGATGCCGACGACGATTTCGGGGTGACCGTCGCCGTTCAGGTCGCCGAGCGTCGCGAAACGCCCGAAGGTGAGGTACGGGGCGCCCGAGCCCGCGCTGAGCACGGTCAGGTCGGGCGTCGACGAGAAGGACGGGCCGCCATGGAAGACGTGGAACTTGCCGCGCTTGCCGTCGGGAGGCTCGCCGGTCGTCTCGCCGATGACGAGGTCGTCGACACCGTCCAGGTCGAGGTCGGCGACCATCACGGACGCGCCGTAGGTGCGCGCGAAGAACGGCGTGGGGGACGTGAGCTGCGTGAAGTTCACGAAGTCGGGGCCCCACATGATGTAGACCCGGCCGGCCGCGATCTGGCCGTTGACCGTCTCGAACCAGGCGCCGACAGCGAGGTCACCGAAGCCGTCGTCGTTCAGGTCGCCGACGGCGACCCGGTCACCGAACTCGGCGCCTTGGCTCGGAAGCGGGGGCGACACGACCACGACATCCTGCGCAAGGAAGTACGGCTGCACGAGCGGCAGCGTCGCGGGGTTCGAAAGCTCGCCGGCGACGTAAGCCTGCAAGGCGACGTGCACGTTGTCGAGCAGCGGGTGGTAGTCGGGGAGCGTGAAGGGCAGGTCGAGGCGACCGCCTGCGCCGATGGCACCCGGCGCCACGAGCGACGTGAGTTGACCGATGTACCAAGCGCCCTTGCCGGTCGGTATCGGCGCGTCGAGCGGCAACGGATCGAGGCCGATCGCGATGAGTACCGCGGCGCCGACGTGGTCGGACGACACCGTCGCGGTGACCGGCTGGCCGAAGGCCACCTTCGGCCCCATGACCCACAAGCGCGGCGGATCCTGCGCGCGGACCTGACCCGCGACGCCGCAGGCCAGCACGACCAACACGCCACGCATCCAACCTGACCCGAGTCCGCGCACAGTCGCCCCCGAAGTGGAGTGGTGCGGACACGACTCTACCCCGACTCTCCCGAGCCGTGTGGCGCGGGGCATCGGTTCTCATCGCATTTCCCCTTACCGCCCCCGACGCGGCGTGGGGCGGCACGAAGGGAGCGCCCTGAGCGCGTGCCTGCCTGCTACCAGCCCTCGATGACCTGCCGACTCCGCACGCGCTCGATGCGCTCGGCGAGCGTCTTGCCGTGCAGCGCCGTCAGCGCGTCGGCCGAGCCGGCGAAGGCCTTGGCCTTCGCCTCGATGCGGTTGAGCTGGTCGTGATACAGCGCCTGGAGGCTGCATCGCTCATGACGGAACATGTTAGTCGATGAGCGAGCCCGAGCCCCCGACCGACACGCCGCTGCCCGACCTCGTGCGCGAGGACGGCCCGCCGCGGCACCTCGCCGTCCGCCTCGTGCTGCTCGCGCTCGCGGTGCTCTTCTTCGTCGCGGGCGTGGTGGTCTGGCTCACGCCCATCATCGGCGGGGCCGTCGTGCTCTACGTGCTCGCCGCGCTGTGCCTCGGCGCGAGCAGCCCCGCCGCCGCCCGCTGGGTCAACCGCAACGAACGCCGCCTGCCCCGCAAGCTGCGCAAACTGCTGCGCCTGGGACGCAAGGACGAACCGACCGTCGCGGCGGGCGACGACACGCAGCGCTGATCACCGCGCCGTCACGACCACAGCGTCCGCCACCGGACTCCGGCGCCCATGGGCAGTCCCCCCTTGCCCGCCCCCCGACGCGGCGTCGGGCGGCCGGAGGGGAGTGCGCGGCGGCGAGCTTCGTAACCGTTTTGGTGAAGTGACGGCCCAGCCGTCACTTCACCAAAACGGTGAGGGAGTCTGTCCGAGCCGCCGCGCACTCCCTTCGGGAGCGCCCTGAGCGCCCGCTTCCTACCAGCCCTCGATGACCTGACGGTTGCGCACGCGCTCGATGCGCTCCTTGAGCGTCTTGCCGTGCAGCGCGACGAGCGCGTCGCCCGAGCCGGCGTAGGCCGCCGACCTCGCCTCGATCCGGTTGAGCTGCTCGTGGAACAGCGCGTTCACGTCGGGCGTGACGTCGAGCTTGATCCCCGCGAGCACGATGTCGAGGTGGTCGGTCTGCGTCCAGCGGTCGTGCTCGTCGGGCGCGTCGCTGGCCCACACGGTCGAGACGACGCGGTTGACGACCTGCTGCGGCGTCACGGTGCTGCCGTTCGCCAGGCGCGCCTGGCTGCCGAGCTTCTCGAGCAGCAGCGGGTTGGTGAGCGCCGCGAGCACGCCGAAGCGCGTCGTGTTCACCATGCGCGTGATCGGGTCGAAGGACCAGAAATCGAACCACGAGCCCCACGAACCGAACTTGCGGTTGGCGAGCAGCAGGCGCTGCTCGTCGGGGATGCTGCCCTTCCACTTGAGGCCCTTCTCGACCAGGATGTCGAGCGCGCGCTTCTGCATGTCGGCGTCGGCGAAGTAGATCGGCGGACGGCCGCCGCTCTGGCCGACGAGGTCGCGGTTCATGCCCACGCCCCACAGGAAGCGATCGAGGCCGCGGTAGTAGCGGCTGTAGTGGCTCGCGAACATGGCGTAGAAGCGGGCGTACTTGTCGTAGGACTCGCCCGGCTCGGCGCCCTTCTCGGCGAGCTTGGCGAAGCCGGCCTCGGCCAGCTTGATCTGCTCGGCCGCGAAGGCCACCGGGTCGGCGCCGAGGTCCCACTGCGTGGCCCACGGGTCGCCGATGATCATGTCCTCGTCGGTGCCGTAGTCGAGGCCGGGCTCGTTGCTGCGCGACGCGATCGCCTTGAGGCCGCCCGCGTCGTTGTTGCCGAACTCGGTGTAGCCGTACTCGATGGCCCACACGTCGTAGGGACCGACCGCGGAGGCGAAGTACTCGCCCTGCGGCGCGCCCGGCGCGGCGATGTTGATGCCGGTGTAGTCCATGACCGAGCCGACCAGGCCGCGCTCGGCCGTGCTCTTCACGTCGGCCATGCCCGCCAGGTCGCGCCAGGTGGACGACTTGAAGTTGTGGCGCAGGCCCAGCGTGTGGCCGACCTCGTGCGCGATGACCTCGGTAAGCATCGCGTTCAGGAACGCGGTCTCGTCGAAGTTCTCGGTCGTGAGGGCCGAGATCGCGGCGGCCGCGGCGGCCATCTCCACGCGCTCGGGGCCCGCCATGCGGCACTCGAGGCGCGGGTCGAAGCCCTCGGGCACGACGCCTGCGAGACGCGCGTTCACTTCGGCGAGGATGTCCTCCTTGCTGGTGTTGGCCAGGTCGGAGACGTAGCTCTCGAAGCGCTGGCGGTAGATCGACACGAAGCTCGCCTGCATGGTGATGTCGGCGTCGTAGATCTCGCCGGTGCGCGGGTCGGTGCGCGAGGGGCCGATGGCGAAGCCGACGTTCTCGTCGAAGCTCCAGCGCACGACCGAGTAGCGCGAGTCGGCCGGATCCCAGTCGGCGTCGTCGGGCATCTGCTTGGCCACGATGCCGTTGCTGAAGCCCGCCTTGCGGAAGGCCGGCTCCCAGGCCTCGATGCCCTTGCGCACCGCGTCACGCCACTCCTTGGGCGTGGAGTTCTCGATCCAGTAGGTGATCGGCTTGACCGGATCGCTCACCTCGGCGGTCGGGTCCTTCTTCTGCAGGCGCCAGCGCGCGATGTAGCGCGTGACGGGCTCGTCGGTGCGCAGGTTGAACAGGTCCTTGCGCTCGACGAGGAAGTAGCCCACGCGCTGGTCGGCCTCGCGCGGCTTGAAGCCGGCGTCGGGGAGGGCCGAGATGGAGTGGTGCACCTTGACGCGCGTGCCGCGCCCGTCGGCGTGGGACAGGTTCCCGCCGCCGCGCGAGCCGGTGAAGATCAGCTCCTGGTCGATCTCCAGGTTGCGCGGGAAGTTGGCCAGCTTGAGGTTCTTGGACAGGTCCATGTTCAGCGACCACTTGCCCGGCAGGCCGCGCGCGATCTGCAGGTTGTCGGTCTTGAACCAGTCGTTGAGCGAGATCAGGACCTTGCCGGCGTCCTTGTCCTCGGCGGCGAGGCCGAAGACGTGGATGAAGCTGTTGCTCGTGACTTCGTCGAGCATGCGCTTCTCGGCGGCGTCGCCGGCGTCCATGTAGCGGTTGTTGTCGGCGACGAGCACGACCGACTTCTCGCCGCGCATCTCGAAGTGCAGCACGAACTCGGTGTCGGAGACCATCGCGCCGCGGTAGACCGAGCTGTTGCCGGCGCCGCTGCCGAGGCCCGCGCCGTAGACGAACTCGCGGCCGAAGGCGGCCTTGTCGAGCTCGAGGAACAGCTTGTCCTCGTCGTGCCAGGTCGTGAAGAAGCCCTCGGTGCGCGTGAGGTCCTCGGTCGTCGAGTCCCACTTCTTCTTGGCTTCCTCCTTCTCCTTCTTCTCCTTCTCTTCCTTCTCCTTGAGCTTCTTGGCGGCCTCGTCGCCATTCTCCTTGCCGGCGGGGGCGGCCTCGGGCTTGGCGGACGGCTTGGCGGCCTCCGCGCTCGGCGTCGCGGGCTTGGCCTGCGCGTCGGCGGCGGGCGCGGCCTTGGCCGTCGGCGTCTCGCCCGTCTTCTCGGGGCCGGAGAAGGTGATCGTGCAGCCGCTCAGGGCGGCGCACAGCAGGGACACCAGGAACGCATGACGCATCACGGAGACTCCGGGACCGGTCGGGTGTGGGTATGAGCGCGGCGACGATACCAGATCGCCCCGCGCGCGTCGGCAGCCGGGAGGCGGCGGAGTGTGTGGCGCCGCGGTGACGCGGCCG
The DNA here is from genome assembly GCA_964490005.1 of uncultured Phycisphaerales bacterium. GTDB lineage: Bacteria > Planctomycetota > B15-G4 > B15-G4 > B15-G4 > CAZBBB01. The sequence goes on from CAZBBB010000019.1 coordinate 5,076, forward strand.
ACCGCGGCGCAGTCCCCTCAGGGGTCCCGCTCGGCCAGGCCCCAGCGCGCGTCGAGCCGCGAAAGCGTGCCGTCGGCGCGCATGGCCGCCAGCGCGCGGTCGATTTCGGCGCGCAGGGCGGCGGCGTGCCGGGGCAGCGCGATGGCGTAGTCCTCGGGCGCGAGCGCCGGGCTCAGCGCGCGCAGGCCGCCGCCGGCCTGCACGAGCCGCAGGGCGTCGGGGCCGTCGAGCACGACCGCGTCGACGAGGCCCGAGGCGAGCCGCGAGGCGTGGTCGCCGTCGGTCTTCGAGACGTCGACGAGCAGCGCCCCGGGCGCGGCGAGCCGCACGGCGCGCTCGGAGGTCGTGCCGGGCGAGGCCGCCACGCGCCGGCCCGCGAGGTCGGCGGGCGTGACCGGCGCGCGCGGCTCGTCCCGCACGACCGCGAGGATGCCGGTCTTGAAGTAGCTCGCGCTGAAGGCCACCTGCTCGGCGCGCTCGGGCGTGATGCCGAGCGTGGCGCAGACGACGTCGACGCGGCCGCCCTGCACGGCGGGCAGCAGTTCCTCGAAGGGCAGCCGCTCCCAGACGATCTCGCGCCCGATGCGCCGGCCCAGTTCGGCCATCATCTCGACGTCGCGTCCGCTCTCGACGCCGTGCTCGTCGAGGAACGCGAAGGGCTTGTTGGTCAGGTCGCAGCCGACCACGAGCCGCGGCGCGCTGCCGCAGGCGGCCAGCGCGGCCGCCAGGCCGAGGCCCGCCAGCCGTGCCGCGAGCGCGCGCTGCGTGCGCCGCGCCATCGCCTCAGGCCTCGCGCATGTGGGGGTAGCGCCAGTCGCGCGCCGGCACGAAGGTCTCCTTGATCGTGCGCACGGACGTCCAGCGCACGAGGTTGAGCAGCGAGCCGGCCTTGTCGTTCGTGCCGCTCGCGCGCGCCCCGCCGAAGGGCTGCTGGCCGACGACCGCGCCGGTCGGCTTGTCGTTGACGTAGAAGTTGCCGGCCGCGTGGCGCAGGCGCGCGGTCAGCTGCGCGACGGCGCGGCGGTCCTCGGCGAAGATCGCGCCGGTCAGCGCGTAGGGCGAGGTCGTGTCGCAGGCCGTGAGCGTCTCGTCGAGCCGGGCGTCGTCGTAGACGAACACGGTCAGGATCGGGCCGAAGATCTCCTCGCACAAGCTGGGTGCGGCCGGGTCGCTCGTCTCGATGACCGTCGGCTGCACGAACCAACCCTGCCGTCCCTCGCACTCGCCGCCCGCGACGAGCGTGTCGGCGGGGCGCGCCCGGGCGGCCTCGATGTAGGCCTTGCACTTCTCGAAGCTGGACTTGTCGATCACCGCGCCCATGAAGTGCGTGAAGTCGGTCGGGTCGCCCACGCTCAGCTGCGCGAGCGCGGCGACGAGCTGCTCGCGCACGTCCTTCCAGAGCGAGCGCGGGATGTAGGCGCGGCTGGCGGCCGAGCACTTCTGGCCCTGGTACTCGAAGGCGCCGCGCACGAGCGCGACGGCCAGCGCCCGCGCGTCGGCCGACGGGTGCGCGAAGACGAAGTCCTTGCCGCCGGTCTCGCCGACGAGGCGCGGGTAGCTCTTGTAGTGGCCGACGTTCTCGCCGATGGTCTTCCACATCGCGTTGAACACGCCGGTGCTGCCGGTGAAGTGCACGCCCGCGAGGTCGGGGCTCGCGAGCACCGTGTCGCCGATGGCCTGCGCCGGGCCCGGCACGAAGTTGATCACGCCCGGCGGCAGCCCCGCGGCCTCCAGCAGCTGCATGAGCTGCCAGCCGCTGTGCAGCGCCGTGCTCGCCGGCTTCCACACGCAGACGTTGCCCAGCAGCGCCGGCGCGGTGGGGAGGTTGCCCGCGATCGAAGTGAAGTTGAAGGGCGTGACCGCGAAGACGAAACCCTCGAGGTTGCGGTACTCGCAGCGGTTCCACATGCCGGGCGCCGATTCGGGCTGCTGGGCGAGGAGCTGCCGCGCGAAGGCCACGTTGAAGCGGAAGAAGTCGATCAGCTCGCAGGCCGCGTCGATCTCGGCCTGGAAGGCGGTCTTGCTCTGGCCGAGCATGGTCGAGGCGTTGAGGCGCTGCCGCCAGGGGCCGGCGAGCAGGTCGGCGGCGCGCAGGAAGACCGCGGCGCGCTGCTCGAAGTCGAGCGTCGACCAGTCGTGGCTCGCGGCGCGCGCCGCGGCGATGGCGTTCCGCACGTGGACGACGTCGGCCTGCGCGCAGACGCCGAGCGTGCGCGCGTGGTCGTGCGGTTCGCTCAGCGAGCGCTGCGGCTTGGTCGCGATGCGCCGGCCGCCGACGACCAGGTGCGCGTCGATCGGCTCGGCCCGCTGACGGGCCAGCTCGGCCTTCAGCTCGGCGCGCTCGGGGCTGCCGGGCGCATAGTTCAGCACCGGCTCGTTGCGGGGGACGGGCACGCTCAGGATCTTGTCGCTCATCCCGGCGATTCTACGGACCGCTCCTCGGCGCGCGACACCCGCCCCGCGGCCTGCCAGGGCCAGAGCCGCGCGAGCAGGCCGGCGAGGTCGTCGAACCAGGTGTAGAAGAGCGGCACGACGAAGAGCGTGAGCAGGGTCGAGAACCCCAGGCCCCCGGCGACCGTGACGGCCATGCTCTCGTAGCCGCTGCCGCCCTCGCCGGGGAAGTACTGCGGCATGGCCATCGGCATGAGGCCGAAGATCGTGGTGAGCGCGGTCATCAGGATCGGCCGCAGCCGGTCGGCGCCGCCCTGCAGCAGCGCCTCGCGGCGCGGCACGCCCTCCCGCCGCAGCCGCTGCACGCGGTCGAGCAGCACGATCGCGTTGTTGACGACCACGCCCGCGAGCAGGATCAGCCCGACCGCGACCATCGTGTCGCGCGGAAAGCCCGTGGCCCACAGCGTGAGGTTGACGCCCATGATGGCGAGCGGGATCGACAGCAGGATCGACAGCGGCAGCACCGCCGATTCGAGCAGGATCGCCATGAGCAGGTAGACGAGCAGCACCGAGAGCAGCAGCGTGCGGAACAGCTCCGCCATGTCGCCCTCGAAGTCCTCCCGGCCGCCCTCCTCCGTCCAAGCCACGCCCTCGGGGAAGGGGTGCTCGCGCAGCACGGCCTCGATCTCGCCCGTGACGAGGTACAGGTTCTCGATCGCCGGCCGCGCCGAGAGGCCCGTCATCGTGCGGCCGTTGCGGCGCACGAGCGCGCCCACGGCCTTGTCGAAGTCGAAGCGCGCCACGCTCGCGAGCGGCACCTGCCCGCCGCCCTCGCGGGGCAGGCCGAGGTTGCGCAGGAAGGCCAGGCTCTCCTCGTCGTTCTGGCCGTACTCGATGAGCAGCGTGACTTCGCGGTCGCCCTCCTGGAAGTCCGGCAGCCGCTGGCCCGACAGGCCCCAGGCGACGACGCCGCGCACCGCTTCGGGAGCGACGCCCAGCTCGGCGGCGCGGTCGCGGTCGAGCTGCACGTGCACCTCGTCGAGGCCGCGCTCGACGTCGGTGCGCACGTTCTCGAGCAGCGCCCGCCGTCCGCCCTCGCCGTCGGGCACGCTGAGCGCGACGAGCTTGTCGCGCAGCAGCAGCGCCTGCTCGGCCAGCTCGGCGAAGTCGGGCCCGACGAGGTTGATGCGCAGCTCCTTGTTCGAGCCGGCGCTCTCGCGGCCGACGGTCAGGCGCACGCCCGGCAGCTCGGGCGCGATCTCGCGCACCTGCTCGGGCAGCTCGGCCAGCTCCTCGCGCGGCAGGTCCTCGCGGGCGTAGAGGGTCAGCCGGCCGCCGCGCCGGTCGAAGCGCGAACTCCAGAAGTCGACGCCCAGCGCGGGCGCGTGGGCCTCGGCCCAGCGCTCGAGCGAGCGGAAGACCTCGTTGGTGTCGGCCAGCACGTAGTTGCCCGGCGCCTCGACGCGCACGGTGACGCTGTCGTCGCCGTCGTCGCCCGACATGGTCGAGGGCACCTGCTCGCCCGCGGCGATCGTGCCGGCGACCACCAGCAGCAGCAGCAACAGCGCGCCGAAGCGGTGGCCCAGCACCCAATCCAGCGCGGCCAGGTAGCGGCGCGCCAGTCGGCCGGGCGGGGGCGGGTCGACCGGGCCGGCGTCGGCGGCGGCCGGCCGCGCGCGCAGCACGCGCGCCGTGAAGGTCGGGATGAACACCAGCGCCACGAGCAGCGAGGCCGCCAGCGACCACGAGATCGGCAGCCCGACCTCGCGCATCATGATGCGCGTGTTGCGGTCGCCGTCCATGAAGACCAGCGGCAGGAACACGACGATCGAGGTCATCGTCGCGGCCAGCACGGCCAAGCCGACCTCGGCGGCGCCCTCGGCCGCCGCCGCGTGCCGCCCGCGCCCGGCCGCGCGCTTGCCGGCGATGTTCTCGATGACGACGACGGCGTTGTCGACGAGCATGCCGATCGCCAGCGTGAAGCCGGTGAGCGAGATCAGGTTGAGCGTCTGGCCGCCGAAGTGCACGGCCACGAGCGCGCTGAGCAGCGAGGCCGGGATGGCCAGCGCCGCGATGAGCGTGAGCCGCAGGTCGCGCAGGAACAGGAACAGCACGACGACGGCGAACAACCCGCCCCAGACGGCCGAGGACTTCAGGCCGTCGACGGCCTCCAGGATCGTCTCCTTCTGGTTGAAGAAGACGTTGAAGCTCACGCCGGCCAGGCGCGGGTCGGAGCGCAGCTCGTCGATCACGGCCTCGACGCGGTCGCACACTTCGATCGTGTTCTCGTCGGACTCGCGGCTGATGTCGAGGCCCACCGCCGGCCGGCCGTTGATGCGCCAGACCGAGTCTCGGTACGCCCGCGCCCGCACGACGTCGGCGATGTCGGCCAGCACGCGCCCGTTGCCCACCGGGTAGGCGCGGATCTGCTCCTCGGAGCGGAAGCGCGCGTCGATGCGCAGGTTGAAGGTGCGCGCGCCGTCGTCGATGCGCCCGGCCGGCTGCACGAAGTTGTCGGCCTGCAGATTGCGGATCAGGCGCCCGAGGTCGATGCCGTAGCCGCGCACCTTCTCGACGTCGACGAAGATGCGGATGGCCTCGTCGACGAGGCCCGAGATGCCCACGCGCGCCACGCCCTCGACGCCCTCGATGCGCGGCACGGCGATCTTCTCGATCGGGAAGAACGGGTCGGAGGCGTCGGGGTCGTACTGCACGCCGATCCACATCACCGGCATGTCGGTGTTGCTGTTCCAGCGGCGGATGCGGTAGCGGTCCATCTCGGGCGGCAGTTCGGGCCGCACGCGCTCGAGCCGGTCGCGCACCTCGCCGTAGGCGATGTCCATGTCGGTCGTGCTGCTGAACTCGACTTCGACGCTGGCGAAGTTCTCGGCCGCCTGGCTGACGATCTCGGTGATGCCCGGGATCGTGCGCAGGGCCTCCTCGACCGGCCGCACGAGCTGGTCCTGCACCTCGACGGGCCCCGCGCCGGGGTAGGGCAGCTGCACCGAGAGCCACGAGGAGGACAGCCCGCGCGGGAGCAGCGTGAGCGGGATCTTCCGGTAGGAGAGCACGCCCGTGCCGACGAGCGTGAGGAACAGCATGAGCACGGTGATCGGGCGGCCGACCAGCAGCGCCGCCAGGCCGCCCGCGGGCCGGTCCTCGTCGTCGCGCGGCGCTGTCGCGGGGGTCATCGGCGGGCTCGCGGTCCGGGGGGGCGCGCGAAGCGGCGGGCGCTCGCGCGGACGGAGCCTGTTATAAACGGCGCCCATGGGACTGAGCCTCGACTGGACGTGTCTGGTCCGTGGCGGGCCGCAGGGAGAGCAGGGGATCGACCCGGCCGCCCTGCAGCGCGCCGCGCAGCAGCATCCGCGCCACCTCGCCGCGCTGACGGCCGCGCGCGCCGCCGGGCAGCTCGGCTTTCTCGACGTGCCCGACGACGAGGCCGCGGCGGCCGCCTGCCAGGCCTACGCCGCCGCGCGCCGCGGCCGCTTCCAGAATTTGGTGGTGCTCGGCATCGGCGGTTCGGCGCTCGGCACGCTGGCGCTGCACGCGGCGCTCTCGCCGGCGCTGCACAACCTCAAGCGCCACGCCTTCAACCGGCCGAAGCTGTTCGTCGTCGACAACGTCGACCCGGTCATGGTCGGCGGCGTGATGCGCCTGGCCAACCCGGCGACCACGCTGTTCAACGTGATCTCCAAGTCGGGCAGCACGGCCGAGACGATGGCGCAGTTCCTGCTGTTCGTGCAGGCGCTCAAAGTCGCGCTCGGCGAGCGCTGGCGCGAGCACGTCGTGGTCACGACCGACGGCAAGGTCGGCGCGCTGCGGCCCTTCGCGATCGCCAACGACCTGCCGGTCTTCACCATCCCCGACAACGTGGGCGGGCGCTTCTCCGTGCTCACGCCGGTGGGGCTGCTGCCCGGCGCGCTCATGGGTTGGGACCTCGCGGGCCTGCGGCAGGGCGCGATCGCGGGGCGGCAGGCCTGCCTGCGCGCCGACTTTTCGAGCAACCCGGCGGCCGTGCTGGCCGTCACGCACCACCACCTCGACACGGTGGCCGGCTGCAACGTGCAGGTGCTGTTTCCCTACAGCCACCGCCTGCGCCTGCTCGCCGACTGGAACGTGCAGCTCGTCGCGGAGAGCCTCGGCAAGCGCGACGCGAGCGGGAAGGGCGTGGGCCCCACGCCGCACAAGGCGCTCGGCGCCACCGACCAGCACAGCCAGGTGCAGCTGTTCGCGCAGGGCCCGGCCGACAAGGTCTACACCTTCCTCTCGGTCGAGAAGCCGAGCGACGACGTCGCGATCCCGAAGGCGGCCGAGGGCCTGGCGGGCCTCGACTACCTGCAGGGCAAGACCTTCGGGCAGTTGCTCGACGCCGAGTGCCGCGCGACCTTTCTGGCCCTCGTCGACGCGGGCCGGCCCTGCTGCCGCATCTCCTTCCCCGAGGTCGACGCGCGGCACGTGGGCGAGTGGCTCATGTGGCAGATGTGCGCGACGGCTTACGGCGGGCTGCTCTACGGCGTCGACGCCTTCGACCAGCCGGGCGTCGAGGCCGGCAAGAACGCCACCTACGCGCTCATGGGTCGCAAGGGCTACGAGGCCGAGGCCGCGCGCATCTCGGCGCGCTCGCTCAGCGATCCGAGCCGCGTGATCTGCGGCTGAGCGGCGCGCTCAGGGCGCAGGCTGCGGGGGCCTTCTCGCTCCGCCCCCCGAAAGGCTGCCGCTCGAAGGCCCCCGCAGCCTGCGCCACGCGCGGCGGGCGGGGAGCGCTGCAACGGCCGCCGAGCCGGCCTACTCGGGGGCCTGCGGTTCGCCGCGCGAGACCACGACGGCGGCGGCGAGGTCGCCGGTCACGTTGAGCGTCGTGCGGCACATGTCGAGGAAGCGGTCGACGCCCAGGATGATGCCCAGCCCCGCGACGGGCACGCCCACCACGCCGAGGATGGCGGCGATCACCGGCAGCGAGCCGGCCGGCACGCCGGCCGTGCCGATGCCGGCCAGGATGCACAGCCCGCACACGACGAGCTGCTGCGCCAGCGAGAGTTCGATGCCGTAGAACTGCGCCAGGAACAGCACCGTCACGCCCTCGAACAGCGCCGTGCCGTTCTGGTTGGCGGTGCTGCCGATGGTGAGCACGAAGCGGCTCACCTGCGGCGGCAGGCGCAGGTTCTCCTCGGCGACCTTGAGCGCGGTCGGCAGCGTCGCGTTGCTGCTGGCGGTCGAGAAGGCCATGACCATCGCCTCGCGCACGCCGCGGAAGAAGGTCAGCGGGCTCATGCCGCCCAGCAGCCGCACCGAGAGCGAATAGACCACGACCTGGTGGATCGCGAGGGCCAGCACGACGACGCCGACGTAGCGCGACAGCTGCACCAGCACGTCGAGGCCCAGCGAGGCCGTGAGCGTGAACAGCAGCGCGGCCACGCCGATCGGCGTGAGCGCGATGACGATCGCGATCAGGCGCATCATCACGTCGTACAGGCCCTGGACGAACTCCTCGAGCGCGCGCGCGGCCGGCGTGCGCGTGAGTCGCAGGCCGATGCCGAACATGAGCGAGAAGAACATGAAGCCGAGCATGTCGCCGCCGGCCGCCGCGCCGAGCGGGTTGCTGGGGACGATGTTCACGATCAGGTCGAGGCCCGGCTTGGGGCCGGTGGCGCTCGCGATCGCGCCGGCGCGCTCGGCCGCGCCCGCCAGCATCTCGGCGCGCACCTCGGGAGACAGGCCCTCGCCCGGGCGCAGCACGTTCACCAGACCGACGCCGATGAAGACCGCGATCGCCGACACGACGACGGTGTAGGCCAGCGTCTTGAGGCCCACGCGCCCGAGGCTCTTCAGGTCGCCGATGCCGCAGATGCCCAGCACGAGCGCCGAGAAGATCAGCGGCACGACGAGCATGAGCAGCAGGCGGATGTAGATCGTGCCGACCGGCTGGCTGCCGTAACGGATGAAGGCGTCGAGCGCCGGAGCCCCGCGGAAGAACGCGTGCGCCGCCAGACCGGAGCCGAGGCCGACCAGCAGACCGATGAGCATCCGCGCCTGGAAGGAGGTTCGCATGGCGCGGGAGTGTGCCGATTCGCCCCCCCGCGCGACCAGCGCGCCCGTGCGACGGCCGTCGCCGGCGCGCTACGGCGCGAGCGCGATGCGCAGGGCGTTGCTCAGCGTGACGCCGGCCGGGCCGGCCGGATCGGCGATCGCGCACTGCAGGATCACGTCCACCGGAGCGGGCAGGCCCGTGCCGCCGGGCACCTCGAGCGCGATCAGCCCCCCCGGCCCGGTGACGAAACTCAGCGAGGTCAGGATCGGGATCGGGACGAGCATTCCGCCCTTGAAGGGCGTGGGGTTCGACGACAGCGAGATGAACCAGATCGAGAAGGCGCCCGCGACGTTGGCGCGCAGGCGCAGCACCCAGTTGTCGCCCGTCGACGTGTGCCCGAAGCCGCAGAAGTCGGGAAAGCCCGTCAGCGTGCCCAGCGCGAATCCGAGGTCGACGGTCGGGTCGACGACGCGCACCTCGGACGATTCGCTCTGCAGGTTGATCCAGCCGACGTTCTCGCCCCAGGCCCAGCCGCTCATGACGTGCGCGCAGAAGTCGAACTGCGCGCGCTGGTTGGGCCCGAGGGCCGCCGTGTCGAAGACGATCCAGCCGGCGTTCTCGCTCCAGGCGAGGCCCGAGAGGAAGCCCGTGAGCGGGTCGACGTTCACGCCGAAGTCCGAGGCGTCGACATTCGCGTAGGCCAGGCCGTTGGCGGGCGTGCCGTCGCCAAGCGCGATCCAGCCGAGGTTCTCGGCCCAGACGTGGCCTTCGAGCCAGCGCAGGTGCGCCGTCGCGCCGGCGGCCGGCACGCCGCCGTCGTGGAAGTTGAGCCAGCCGGCGTTCTCGCTCCACGCGAAGGATGCCGCCGGGTCGACGTTGCTCGCCTGCTGGGCGTCGGCGCGCCCGGTGGCGACGAGCAGCGCGCAGGCCGCGACGAGGGCGCGCACGACGAAGGGAGCGTGCATGGCGTCGATCTCCCCGGTGCGGCTCAGAACTCGAAGTTCGCGTAGGGGCTCGTGCTCGCGATCACGCCCGTGGCGGTGACGATCGGTCCGACCGTGTTGGTGCCGGCCAGGCTGTAGTTGACCGTGTTGCCGGCGGTCGTGTTGCGCACGATGAAGTTGCCGCCGACCGTGCTCTGCAGGCCGAAGTCGGCGGAGGAGAGCTGGTTGTCCTCGACGCGGTGGTCGGTCGTGCTCAGGTGGATGCCCGCGCCGATGCCGGCACCGCTGCCGTTCCGCGAGCAGGTGTTGCGCGCGATGACGCAGCCCGTGGCGCCACCTTCGACCGAGATGCCGTGTCCGGTATTCGACGTGGCGCTGTTGCCCGCGATCGTCGCGCCCCACGAGTCGACCGCGATGCCGGTCAGGTTGCCGTAGGCGGTGCAGTTCGTCACGCTCCCGCCGAACTTCGAGACGCCGATCAGCACGATCCCCGTGCCGGTGTTCTGCATGGCGGAGCAGTCGGTCAGCCCGGAGGGGGAGAAGACGCGGAAGCCCGTGGCGTTGGACTGCGCGACGCAGCGCGTCACGACCGAGTTCTCGCCGGCGTGGATGCCGACGCCGCCGTTGCCGCGCGCGACGAGATCCTCGGCGACGAGCCCGTCGGCGGTCGCGAGGGCGAAGCCGTCGAGGGGCCAGCCGATCGCGTGCCCGTTGCGCACGATCAGGCCCTTGCCGGCCGATTCGACGAACACGCCGAACAAGGCGCCGGTCACGCCGCGGACCGCGAAGCCCGACAGGTCGAGCGTGACGTCGTCGGCGCGGATCGCGATGCCGCTCTTGCCCGAGACGCCGACGACGTCGGCCGTCAGGTAGTAGCTGCCCGGCGCGCTGATGACGTGCACGGCGGTGCCGTCGCCCGGCAACGTCGCGACGGGCGTGCGCGGCTCGACCTCGGCGAGCGAACGCATCGTCGGCGAGACGGGGCCGACCGGAGGCGTGAGGTCCCCGACGGCGAAGGGCAGGGCGAGGACGGCGATCAGACCGGTGACGAGGGCGGGCGACATGGGGGCGTCCTGAGGAGAGCGGAGCGTCGGCGGCGCGGTGTGCAGACCGGCCACGGGGCCGCCGGCAGGCGGGAAATCTACCCCCGAACATGAATCCCGGTAAGGGGGGCCGCCGCCGCCCTCCGAACGATCGTTCCGCGGTCCGGTGGGCGGGTTCCGTCGAGGCGCGGGCGCGCGCCTCAGCCCGACGCGGGCCTCGGTCGCACGCTCGCCGCCGGCATCCGGACGTCGGGATACAGCGGCGCGGCGCAGACCTCGCGCGCGCCGCAGCCGTCGCAGAGGTTGTTCTTGGTGTAGATGCCCAGCGACTTGCGCGTGTCGAGCAGCGCCTTGACGTCGGGCGGCGGCAGCGGCGTGACGCGGCCGAGCGTGCGCGCGGCGTGCGTGATCTTGGCCGTGTGCTCGACCATCTCCATCTTCTTGTAGGCGTCGATCAGATCGCTGCCGATCGTGACCACGCCGTGGCGCTCCATGATCACCGCGTCGCCCTTCGACAGGAACGCCGCGAGCGACTCGGGCAGCGCGTAGGTCGAGGGCGTCGCGTAGGGCGCCGTCGGGATCGTGCCCATGGTCACGATGATCTCGGGGATCGTGCACTCGGCGAGCGAGAGCCCCGCGAGCGAGAAGGCCACCGCGAAGGTCGGATGGCCGTGCACGACGGCCGAGATGTCGGGGCGCACCTTGTAGGCCGCGACGTGCATCTTGACTTCGGTCGTGACGCGCCGGCCGTCGAGACTGTTGCCCTCGGCGTCGCACTCGATGACCTGGTCGGGCGTCATGTAGCCCTTGAGCACGCCGCTGGCGGTGATGAGCAGGTTGCCGTTGGGCAGCCGGCAGCTCACGTTGCCGTCGTTGGCGACCACGAACTCGTGCTCGTACATCATCCGCATCACGTCGCAGATCTGCTGCGCGAGTGCGGCCTTGTCGGCGGGCGCGGCGGAGGTCATCACGCCGCGGCGCACGGGCCCGGGCGCGCTCGCGCTCCAGGTCGCGCCGAGCGGGCGGCCCTGCAGCGCGGGATCGACGGCGGGCGGCGCGCAGTTGGCCGGGTGCGCCGAGGGCTGGTCGAGGAGGGGCGTGGCGTGGTCGCGGTCGGTGCCGTGCATGGGGTGCATCGTACTCATCGCGCAGCCGGACCGGTCGAGGCGGCCTCGACGAGCCGTCCCTCGAACTGCAGTTCGTCGACCACGCCCACGACGGCGCAGCGGATCGGCGCGTGCTCGTCGCCCAGGATCGCGCGCACCGAACTGCCCTCGGCCATGAGCAGCACGCGGTCGCCCAAGCCCGCCTGGCAGCGGTCGACCGCGACGAACATCCGGTCGGGGGCCTCGCTGCCGTCGGGCGCAATCGGCCGCACGGCCAGCAGCCGGCGGCCGTCGTAGGCCGGGTGCTGCACCGGCGTGACGACCGTGCCGACGACGCGACCGAGCTTCATGCGCGCGGCGCCGGCTCGGGCGCACGGGGCGCGCCGTCGTGCGCGAACTGCTCGACGTGGCCGACGATGGTGGCGTCGATCGGCACGAAACGCTCGCGCAGCGCGAGCGTCGACTCGCGCCCGTCGCAGACGTGCACCAGGTCGCCCAGGCCGCTGCCGACCGCGTCGCAGCTCACCAGCGTCTCGCCGGCGGCCTCGCCGTGCTCGTCGACCGGGCGCACGACGAGGAACTTCTCGCCGACCAGCCCGGGCAGGCGCTGCGTCGCGACGACCCGCCCGATGACGCGCGCGAGAAACACTCAGACCTCCGCGGGCTCGACGCCGAGCGCCTCGAGGCCCTCCTTCTGGTACACGAGGCGGCCCTCGACGTCCCAGGAGTCGATCACGGCGAAGATCGCGGCATCGATGGGGCGCCCGTCGGTGAGCGTCGTCTGGCGCGCCGAGCTGCCCTGCGCGCACAGCACCAGGTCGCCCTGCCCCGCGCCGATCGTGTCGGCCGCGACGAGGTAGCGGTTGCGCGGCCGGGCCTGCTCGTCGAGTTCCTGCACGATCTGCATCTTCAGCGCGGCGACCTTCGCGTCGCGCACGGTCGAGACCACGGTGCCGACGACCTTGCCGATGAACATCGCGGGAGGGACCTCTCGAGGGCGGCTCAGAAGCGGCGCTCGATCCTACTCTCCGTGAACAGTTGCCGGTAGGTGCGCTGGCGCAGCTCCTTCCAGACGCCGCGTCGGGCGCCCTCCCAGTCCTGCGCCTGCACGCCGGCCTCGGCGAAGAGCGCGCGGTTGCTCTCCCAGGCGTGGCGCGCGCCGGCCTCGCTCCAGGCGCGCTCGGTGAGCAGGCGGATGAGCACCTCGGCGCCGAAGCGCTCGCTGGCGAGCAGTTCCTCCAGCGAGATCTGCTGCGTGACCTGGATGAACCGGTCGTAGGTCACGTCGCCCGAGCCGGCCATCTCGCGCAGCGCCGCGTCGCGCTCGAGGATCTCGCGCGTGGCCTCGGCCGGCGTGAGCGCGATGCCGACCGCCGCGGCGCGCCGCTGCACCAGCACGATGCCGAGCATCTCGTTGAGCAGGCCGGCCAGGTCCTCCTCGGGCAGCACGCTGCGCAGGCGCGCGCCGACCTCCGCCTTGGAGATCGTGCCGCCGCTCCAGGTCGCGGCCTGCGGCGCGTCGAGCGGCGCCTCGCTCAGCGCGGCCGTGTCGAGGCGCGCCTGAAGCCAGGCCGCGAGGTCCTCCTGCGCGACGGGCGCGTCGGGCGGCAGGCCGGCGCTGGCGCGCACGAGGCGCTCGTGCAGCACGTGCAGGGCCACCGCCTCGCGCATCTGCTCGGGGCTGACGCGCGCCGCGAGGCTGTCGGAAAGGCCGTGCCGGCCGCCGGTGGCCTGCCGCGCCTGCGCCTCGAGCGCGTCGACCGCGCCCTGCACCGCGGATGCGTCTACGGCCAGCCCGGCCGCCTGCGCCTCGGCGCGGATGATCTGCTCGGACAGGATCTGCTGGATCGTCGCCTGGCCCGACGGCAGCCGGCCGTAGCTCGTCGCGAGGTAGCGGTCGAAATCGGCGAGCTTGATCACGAGCACGCCGTCGATGCGGCCGACCTCGTCGTCGGCGAGCGGCGCGGCGGGCGCGGGCGCGGGCGCGGGCTCGGGGGCGGGTGCGGCCTGCGCTGCGCTCGACGCGGCCGGCGACGGGCCGTCCGGAGCGGCGGACGGCGCGTCCTGCGCCGGCGCCGACGCCGCCGCGAGCAGCAGCGCGGCCGTGCAGCCCGCCATGATCGGCGCTCGGCGCCGCGCGGCCATCAGCGCAACCAGCCCCCGTCGCGGATCAGGTCCATCTCGGCCGGCCAGCTCGTGACGAGCTTGTAGCTCAGGCTCGTCTCGCCGCCCTTGGGCACGCGCACGAGCCAGGTCCGGATACCCTGTTCCTTGGCGTCGGCCGCCCAGCGCTCGTCGCTTGAGGCCTTGTGCGACTCGCCGCTCACCTCGACCGTGATGCGGTCGTCGGCCGGCAGCGGAATGGCCTCGCGCACGATGACCGTCACGCTGCCGTCGGCGGCCGCCGGGTGGCCGCCGTGGTTCTTGATCGCGATGCGCCAGCCTTCGGTGGCCGAACGGCGCTTGCTGAACAGCCCGGGCTCCTCGGTCAGGTCGTCGGTGCGGATGCGCTCGACCGCCAGGCCCGGATCGGCGCCGAGGTGCAGCGTGAACTCCTGATCGGGCAGCACGGGCGCGCCGAACCAGGCCTGCCCGATGAAGTCGGCGCCGAAGTAGACCGAGGCGCGGCCCGGCAGCATGATCCACGGCGAGCTGTTGGTCGTGCGGCCGCGCAGCCAGACGGTGGTGTCGAGCGCGGGCGCGACGAGGTGCTCGGGTACGACGGCGAGCGTGTGCTGGCCGACGAGCACGTTGCTCGGGCGCTGGCGGCTGGGGATCGTCTCGCGCCGCGGCAGGCGGAACTGCGCCGAGAGGCCCTGGCTCTCGACGCCGGCGGCGACGTAGCCCAACTCCTGCAGGCGCGCATCCTCGAAGTCGGACTCGTCGGCGGCCAGCCTCCGCCCGCGCTTGGCCATCTCCATGGCCGCCGCCGGCGCGCCCGGCTTGGGCTTGTCCTGCACGCGCAGGCGGATCGCGAAGGGGTCGGGGCCCTGCGCGCCGCGCTGCGGCTGCGCGGTGCTGAGCAGCAGCGCGACCTGGGGCCAGTCCTCGCCGGTCTGCTGCCAGACGTTGGCGCGATAGACGAGGTCGACCGAGCCGGCGTCGGCGGCGGTGCGCAGGTCGTAGAGCGGCTCCCAGCCGGCCTGGTTCACGAAGTACTCGACGTCGACGCTCGCGCCGGCAGCCGTGACGGTGTCGATGCGCACGTCCTTGAGGCGCACTTCGCCGCTCTCGGCGGGCCCGAGTTCGGCCTGCGCGTCCTTGAGCTGGCTGCGCAGCGCGGCGAGCTTGAGGTCCACCTCGCGCAACGCGGTGTTCACGCGGCCCAGTTCGCCGATCACGAACTCGAGACTGGCCTTCCAGGCTTCGGCGTTGGGCCGCCCCTGCGCGAGCTCGTCCCGGTGCGAACTCTCCTCCTGCGCGAGCAGCGAGGACAGATGCTTCTGCGCCGTCTGGCCGACCGCGCGCTCGTCCTCGGAGGCGCGGATCTGCTGGCCGATCGCCTCGACCTTCGCGCGCAGCGCCTGCACCCGCTCGTCGGGCACGATGCGCTGCACGCGGTCGATGACCTCGACGCCCACGACGCTGCCCGTCGAGAGCCGCACGCGCACGTTGTCGGCGTCGAGGCCGCCCGGCAGCCCCGCGAGCAGAAACACGCCGCCGCCCGGCAGCGTGCCGCTGCGCCGCACGCGCGCCGAGCCGCCGTACACGACGACCTCGCTGATCGTGGTCGCGAGCGGCGTGCCGTCCTCCACGCGCGGCGAGGGCGCGACGGCGGCCGAGGTGACCGGCGCGAGCGGGGCGAGCAGCAGGGCGGCGACGACGGCGAGATGCGTACGCATGGAGACTCCCGGAGCGAGGGCGGGCGAGGTGCGGCGCGCCCTCAACGATCGACCGACCGCGATCTTACGCACGCCGCGCGGCCCGGCGCACGCCGCCGGTCGGCAGGCGCTCCGGCGGGGCGTGCCTTGCGCGGCGCCTCAGGGTTGGCCGCGGAACACCAGGTGCACCGGGTTGCCGGCGAGGATCGTGCCGCCCGCGCCGAACCCGGGCGCGAAGCCCTGCACCACGAGCGCCAGGCCTTCGAGTCCCTCGAGGGACGGCGGCAAGGAGAAGGTGAGGTTCTGCGACAGCTGTTGGCCCGCGAGCACGACCGGGACGAGGATCGCCGTGGTCGCCGGGTTCAGCCAGAGCGTGCCGTCGACGGGGCCGGGCAGGCCGAGCTTGTCGAGCTGCAGCGAGGCGAGCAAGAGCAGGTTCGCCCCGGCCGGCCCGTACAGGTTGAGCCGCTTGAAGTCGCCCGGGCCGTCCTCGCCGACCAGGTGCATGAAGGGTTGCGCCGGCGCGGGCAGCACGAGGTTCAGGCTCGCGCCGAAGTTCGCGGGCCAGTGCGTGACGCCGCTCAGGACGAGCGTGCCGAAGCCGGCGGCCGGCGCGAAGGCGTCCTGCGCGCCGATGCCGAGGCCGGCCGAGCCGCCGTTCACGAAGGATTGCGCGTTGCCCCGCACGATCACCTTCGCGGGGCCGGCGTGCTCGCCCCAGTTGATGCGCAGCGCGACCGCGCCGTTGCCGCCCGTGCCGCCGAACAGGATCTCGGGGCTGCCCCCGGCCCCGCCCAGCACGCGGCACTGCGCGAGCAGCACGCGGCTCGCGCCCACCACGTCGAGGGCCTCCTGCCCGTCGTAGGCGAAGAAGTCCTCGCCCCAGCCCGTGCCGCCCGTGAGCGTGCAGTCGGTGAGCGTGACGTCCGAGTCCACGATCTGCAGCGCGCGCGACTCGCACAGCGCGTCGCCGTCCTTGCCGTGCAGGGACGAGCGGGCGACGTGCACCGCCGCGCAGCCCGAGATGAGCATGCCCTGGCAGCCCGGCAGGCCGGCGACGCCGCCGTGGACGTCGAGGTCGTCGAGCAGCACGGTGCCGCGCGCGCCGAGCACCTGGAGCGAGCCGAGGCGCAGGCCGGCCAGCACGGCGTCGTCGGTCTGCACGCGGCTGGTGCCCGAGACCGAAGGGTGGCCGCCCGGCGGGCCGAGGATCGCCAGCCTGCGGTCGAGCACGAACGGCGCGTAGTTGCCGGGCTGCACGAGCAGCACGTCGCCCGGCGCCGCCGCGTCGATCGCGGCCTGGATCGACGTGAAGTCACCGCCACCCGCGGCGTCCACGATCCAGGTCGCGGCGCTCGCCGGGCGCAGCGCGCCGCACAACAGCACGATGAGCAGCCAGTGCTTCACGGCGCGGCCCTCCGCGCTCGCTCGCCGCCGGAGGAACCGAGGCGCCGCGAGCGGGCGCGATTCTAGCAGGATGTCCAAAGCGGGTGAGCGGTCGGGGGCCCCTTGACCGATCGCCGGAGTGCGCGCAGACTCCGGGCGCGGCGAGGGCAGGACGAGGAGGCCGACATGGCTTGCTTGTGCGATCGGTTCGGGGCAGGGCGATCGACGCGCACACGCGAACGTGGTCGGGTCGGGTGGGTTGCCGCCCTGATCGTGTCGGCGGGCATCGCACATGGGCAGAGTCCGCGTTCACCGGTGCTGCACCGGACGCTGACGGCGACCGTGCCGCAGCGTCAGGCGACCTTCGGCTACACGCTGGTCATGGGAAAGATCGGCGGTTTGCTCGACCCACGCGATGACGTGATCGCGTGCGCGATCAACGAAGACCGTCCGCTGCTGACCCCAGGTGGCGTGGACCGCGGTGTGGCATATCCCTTCATCGACGAGTCTCTCGCGCCGCACCCGATCCATCCCGATCTCGAGCCGTCTGTCCAGCAGACGCTGCTGCAACTTGGCCGGCTGAGGCCGGCCCTCGGCGACGTGCGCGGCGGTCAGCGCAATCTGCTCTTCCTCGGCACGTGGCAGCGGTCCGACGTGTTCGCCTCCTGCGAGCCTCCGGTCGCCGTCAACGCGATGGGCGCCGTGGAGATCTACGACGTGCCATCCGCTGGCACGGCTCTCGTCCACACGCTGCTGCCGCCGCCGGACGCCGGGGATTGCGCACCGATCGGCGTGCAGCACTTCGGCCTGTCGATCGCCATCGCGAACGTCGACGCCGACGCGTATCGCGACCTGATCGTCGGTGCGCCGGGTTCGGACGACGCCGTGGGCCGTGTGTACGTGTTCTTCGGCCACTCCGCTTTCGATCAGGCGCCCGACGCGAGCTGGGTCGCGCTGCATCCGCCGGTGGGCGGGGGCACCGGCACGGGTTTCGGCACGGACGTGGGCGGTGCGGACCTTGACGGCGACGGGTTGTCCGAGCTGATCGTCGGGCGTCCCGAGCGCAGCACCGGCCCCGGGCGCACGTACCTCATCTCCGGTGCGTGGATCGCGGGCCTGACCCGCGGCCAGTTGCACGCGATGGGGGGCGCGCCGACCTCGGCGTCGCAGGTCCTGGTCAACCCGCTCGACCCCGATCAGGACGCGTACGGCTTTCGCGTCTACGCGCCGGGCGACGTGGGCAGCCACCCGCTGGCGAGCGTCACGCAGCTCGACGAGCTGCCCGACGTCGCGGTGCACGGTGAGGGCACGCGCGTGGCGTCGTTGAACGATGCCGGCGCGCTGTTCGTGTACTTCAACAACGACGATGGCGTGCTCGGGGCGCCGTTCGTGAACGACACGCCGGGCACGCGGCTGTTCTTCGCCTCTCCCGACGTGCAGGACAGGGGTCGCTTCGGGCGCGGTGCCGCGCGCATCCGGTGGGCCCGCTCGGACGGGACGCTGGCCGACCACCTGCTCGTCGGCGAACCCAACGCCACCGTCGACGCGGTCTCGCCCGCCGACCCGAACGTGACCACCTCGTTCGTCGACGCCGGCCGGATCTGGATGTTCGCGCTGCCGCTCACGACGACGAGCGTCTCGGCGCTCGCTCAGCCGATCTCCGAGCCGGAGGTCGCCGACGGCAACGTGTTCGGAGCCGACATCGTCGTCGGCGACTACCTGAATGACGCGGCCTATCCTGGGCAGCAGTTCGTGGCGTCGGGGCGCTACACCCGGGCCGGCGTGCCTGCCCTGCAGGGGGCGGGCAAGGTGTACAGCTTCCGCCCGGCGCCGGTGGGGCCGTGACGATGTTCGCGGCAGCGACGCCTCGCCGCATCGCGCGTACCTCGCTCGGCCGTCTGATGCTCGGGGCCGCCGTCGCGCTGCTGATCGGCTCGGCGCACACGGCAGGCCAGATCGCCGACCAGTTCATCGTGTACTCGGACGACCCGATCACCGGCGCGCCGTACATCCACCGCTACGCGCGCGACCTGAAGCTCATCGGCACGACGGACATGACGGGGTACACCGAGACGTTCTCGATCTCCAGCAATTCGACGGTCGTGGAGAATGGCGACTTCTGGATCGGCCTTGACGCCCTGAATTACCAACGACTCGTGAGGGTGTCCTCGGCCGGCCAAGTGGCAGCGTCCGTGCAGCTCGGTCACAATCCCTTGACGTCGCTCTCGTCCAGAGAGGGCGATGTCTACGCGCTGACGCGCATTCCTCTGCTCGTGAAGGGGCCGCTGTATTCGGTCTCGGATGGCAATGCGATCGAGTGGAGCAATCTCGCCGGCCCATCGACGTACTGGACGCCGCCGCAGCAGCTCAGCATGACCTCCTCCGGAAATCTGTGGATCACGTCCACGTCCGCGAACATTCCGCCGTACGGCACGAACGTGCCGTGGTTCACGAAGATCGACCGCACCGACGGAGAGGTGCTGGCAGCCATGGTCGGCCCCACGCCCGGTTGGCCCGGGCCCTCGTACATGTCGTTCGCGGTGGCGGGTACCGAGGGCGAGTTCTGGGTGAGTTTCGGAGACCACGGCGAGGGCGCGTTCGTGGTCGCCATTCGCGACGCGGGCATCGTGCAGCAGTTTCCCGTGCTGGGCGTCGGAGATGCCTCGATGCACCAGGTGCGCGCCGACGGCGTGGGCCGGCTCTGGTTGCGCAACAGCGAAGACCCGCCCAAGCAGTACGCCGACCTGCTCTACGGGTACGACACGGTGACGGGGCAACTGGTCGCGACGCACTTCATGGGCGGCTACGTCGAGGGCTTCGCGCTCGGCCCGACGGGCGAGGACCTTCTCGCGCTCACGGCGCAGCTCGTGCCGCCCTTCCCGCGACGGCTCGTGCGGCTCAACCTCGTGACGGGCGTGCAGTCGTCGATCGCGATGGAAGCCCCCGGGCCCTCCAAGGACCTCAGAATCAACAACGGTGACTCGACCGGTTTCATCTTCGCCAACGTCATCGACCAGCAGGGCGACAACGACGGCGACGGGGTGAGCAATCGCGCCGAGACGGCGGCCGGCAGCAATCCCTTCGACGCGCTCTCGCGGCCGGAGGGCCCGAAGATCTACATCGACTTCGCGCCGTCGAACAACGCGCTCATCCTGACCTTCAAGGACAAGGACGGACTGCTCGACCCGGTCGGAGGCCTCGATGCGGGATCGATCTCGCTGACGCTGGGGCCGTACGGCAACGTGTTCAGCGCGCTGCTGCCCTTCCTGACCTGGATCGAGGTGAGCCCCGACCTGACGGAAGCGACAGTGCTGTTCGGCGCGCTGCCCCTGCCGTCGGACAAGCAGTGGGAGGTCGAGGCGAGCGTCGCGGACCTGAGCGGCGCCACCGGCTGGGACTGGCAGGTCACGCCGCCGGGCGAGTTGTGAGGAGCTTCCCCTCCTCTCGTCTCGGCGGCGTCTCTCAGCCGTCGAGGTAGCGCCTGCGGAACACGGCGATCGCCACGACCAGCAGCGCGAGCCCGATCGCGAGCTGCACGCCGAGCGGGAGCAGCATCGCGGGGTCGGTCCAGTGCCGGCCGTACCAGAAGCTGCCCTGGAAGGCCGACATCGACCAGTAGGGCAGCGTGAACTGCGCCGCGAACTGCACGGCCTCGGGCAGCAGCATGAGCGGCACCCAGCAGCCGCCGACCGAGGCCATGACCAGGATGAGCATCGTCGAGAGGCCGTCGGCCTGCTTGTCGGTCTTCGCCCAGCTCGCGATGAGCAGCGCGAAGGCCGCGCTCGTGAAGCAGGTCAGCAGCGCCGCGACGGCCAGCGTGTCGAGGCGCGAGAGCACGTCGAGCCGGAACGCGATCGCGGCGAAGCCGAACAGCACGACCACGAGCAGGCCGCCCATGACCAGCGTGACGACGAACTTGGAGAGCAGCACGGCGCGGCGGTCGATGGGCGAGGCGAACAGCCGCCGCAACGCGCCCTTGTCGCGCTCCTCGATCATCGAGCGCGCGAAACCCATGAGCGAGAAGAGCAGCATCATCACGGTCATGCCCGAGACGGCGTGGCTGACCTGGTAGCTGATCTGCTTGTCGCGGCCTTCGGGCTCGACGTCGAGGCGCTGCACGGGGAGCATGTCCATCATCACCTGACCGAAGTCGGGGCCCGGCTCGGGGGCCGGTGCGGCGGCGCTCGTGTCGGCGCCCGCGTCGACGGGCGGCACCGGCGCGTCGGGCGCGATCAGCCCCAGCGACTGCGCCTCCTCGAACAGCGTCTCGACCGCGCCGCGGAACATGTTCGTCGTCGCGTCGATGCGCTCGGCGAAGGCCTCGGGCAGGCCGAGGCGCACGAGCGCGCGGCGCGTCATGCGCCAGCCGGCGTCCTGCCCCTCGGCCGCCAGCAGCGCCTGCATCAGGCCGATGCCGACGAGCTGCCGCTCGAGCGCGCGGCCCGGGTCCTGCAGCAAGGTGAGATCGGCGCCCGCGCCGTAGCCCTTCGGGATGAGCAGCGCGAGCGGCTCCTCGCCGTCGCGCACGCGGGCGGTGAGGTCCTCGGCCGTCCAGGGCGTCTCGGCGCTCGCCTCGCGCACGCGCAGCGCGTCGCTCGCGCGCAGCGCCGCCAGCAGCGCGCGGCTCGCGCCGCTGTCGTCGAGGTCGAGCACGGCGATCTCGACCTTGGGCATCGCGCCGTCGCCGCCGCCGACGTTGCCCATGACGAAGCCGAAGACCGCCACGAGCAGCAGCGGCAGCGCGAATCCGAGCAGCACGCCGACGGGGTCACGGAAGGAAATCGCCAGGTCCTTGCGGGCCAGCGTCCAGGTCGTGGCGAGCAGGCCGCGCGGCTTCATCCGTCGCGCAGTCCGCGGCCGGTGAGGGCCAGGAAGGTGGCCTCGAGGTCGGCGTCGGGCGCGCCCGAGAGCGCGGCGAGTTCCTCGCGCGTGCCGTGCGCGAGCACGCGGCCGCCGTCCATGAGCACGATGCGGTCGCACAACCGCTCGACCTCGTCCATCGCGTGGCTGGTGTAGAGCAGGCTGCGGCCCGAGCCGGCGAGCGCCTCGATGAACTCGAAGATGTGGTGGCGGCTCTGCGGGTCGACGCCGACGGTCGGTTCGTCGAGCAGCAGCAGCCGCGGCTCGTGCAGCGTGGCGACGGCGATGTTGAGGCGGCGCTTCATGCCGCCCGAGAATTTCTTGACGCGCTCGTCGGCGCGCGGCGACAGGCCCGAGAGCGCCAGGCCGCGCTGCACGGCGCCGTCCACGTCGTCGACGCCGCACAGTTCGGCGAAGAAGGACAGGTTCTCGCGCGCCGACAGTTCGTCGTAGACGGCCAGCTCCTGCGGCACGTAGCCGAGCAGGCCGCGGTCGGCGGCGTTGCGGCGCGGATCGAAGGGCCGCCCGTCGAAGGACAGCGAGCCGGCGGCCGGCGCGAGCAGCCCCGCGATGCAGCCGATGGCGGTCGTCTTGCCCGCGCCGTTGGGCCCGAGCAGCCCGAGCACCTCGCCCTTGCGCACCTCGAAACCCACGTCGCTGAGCGCGGGTCGGCCGTCGTAGGCGTAGCCGAGACCCGAGAGCGTGAGCAGAGCGTCCACGGAGCCCTTCATGTCGTGAGGCGCGGCGATCCTTCGCGGGACGGCGGGCGCCTCAGGGCGTCCCGGCACCGGCCGGCGCGCCACGATACAGGGGGCAGGTGGTGCAGGGAATGTCGGCGCGCGGCGGGGCGCGGCCGACGAGCATGCGCCGGGCGTAGCGGTAGCGCTCGCTCCGCAGCAGCGGGCCGAGGCCCGCCTCGAAGGCATTGCCGAAGTCGGCGATGTCGTTGAAGCAGCAGCCGAGCAGCTTGCCGTCCCAGTTCACCTGCGGGGCGTCCCACATCTGCGCGCACCAGCCGAAGGTGTCGGCCACGCCCGACAGCGCCTGCGCCATGCTCGGCGGCGAGGGCAGGCCCGTCTGCCGCGCCACGGCGTCCGGGTCGCGCACCGGCGAGGTCTCGGGCTCGAGATTCACGATCGGATGGAAGTCCATGCCGCGCTCGGCCGCCATGGCCTGCGCGGCCGCCAGCTCGTGCTCGTTGTGCCCGAACACGATGAACTGCCAGGTGAGCCGCGGCAGCTCGGTGCCCTGCGCGCGCTTGTGGCGGTTGATCGTGTCGACGTGGGCGAGCACGCGGGCCAGATCGCCGTGCACGCGGTAGCGGGCGTAGGTCGGCTGGCTCGCGCCGTCGATCGAGACCGAGAGGTGGCGCACGCGATGGCGCACGACCGCCTCGAGCGCCTCCTCGCTCGCGGTGTTCAGATTCACGCCGTTGCTCGCGTGGACGGCGATGCCGCGCTCGTGCGCGATCCTCAGGATCTCGGGCAGCTCGCGATTGAGGAAGATCTCGCCCCAGCTCGAGATCTCGAGCGCGCGCACGCGGCCCGTGCGCCGCAGGAAACGCTCGAAGTCGGCCGCGCGCAGCGAACCCTTGCCGATGACGCGGTCGTGGTGCCGGCGCCAGTCGTCCTTGGCGTGCGCCGTGCTGCACGAGGGGCAGCCGAGCTGGCAGGCCGCGCAGGCGTCGAGGCGCAGCCGCCGCCCGAGCAGCGCGTTCTCGACGGCCACGAGAGCCGCGTACGCCGCGGGCCAGCGCAGCCGCTGCAGCAGCAGCGCCCGCAGGGCGCCCTTGGCGCGCGTGGCGAGTGACGGGGCCATCGAATCGCCGTCCTCCTGCGCGCCGGGCGTGGCGCGTCGCGATCGCGACGCCGCGACAGGCGCGCGGCGCGCATGGTATCAACGGCGCGGGAGGCTTCCCCGATGAGCTCGAGTTGCGCGATGTCGTGCTGCTGTCGTGTCGTCTTCGCGCTCGTGTCGACGCTGCTCGTCGGCTGCGAGTCGCCGGCCGCGGGCGCCGGACCGGCCGTCGACGCGACCGCGAGGCCCGCCGCGCCCGGGGACGCAGCCGCCCTGCAACTGGGCCGCACGTATCACCAGTGGCTGCTTGACGGCGAGGCCGAGCTGCTGCGCGCGCGGTTCTCACCCGAGATGCTCGCGGCGATCCCCGACGTGGCGGCGATGGTCGCGGACTTCAACGCGCGCATCGGGCCCGAGGGCGAGCTGCTCGGCGAGGACCTCGTGCCCTTCCTGAAGTACCGCGTCTACGCGCGCCGCGCGCGGTACCCGCGCGTCGATCGCGAGCTGCAGGTCACGTGGACGCTGCAACCCGGCGCGCTGGTCGCGGGCCTGCACTACGCGCCGCCGTCCCTGCCGGCGGACAGCGCGTACGAGGGCCGGCCGACGCGCGCCGACCTGCGCCTGCCCTTCGACGGCGAATGGTACGTGTTCTGGGGCGGGCGCGACCACGCGCGCAACTACCACGTCGTCGCGCGCGACCAGCGCTACGCCTACGACCTGGTCGCCGTCGTCGACGAGCGCACGCACGTCGGCGACGGCACGCGCAACGAGGACTACCACTGCTGGGAGCGGCCGATCCTCGCCCCGGCCGCGGGCACCGTCGTGCACGCGGTCGACGGCGTGCACGACAACGTGCCCGGCCGGATGAACCCGGGCCAACCCTTCGGCAACACGGTCACGCTCGACTTCGGCGGCGGCGAGTTCGGCGTCTTCTGCCATTTCCGAATGGGCAGCGTGGCGGTCGCCGTCGGCGACAGCGTGCAGCGGGGCCAGCGGCTCGGCCTGTGCGGCAGCTCCGGCAACAGCAGCGAGCCGCACCTGCACTTCCACCTGCAGGACGGCGCGGCGCCCTTCGTCTCCGCCGGCCTGCCCGCGCAGTTCCTCGGCTACCGCGCCGACGGCGTGTGCGTTTCGCGCGGCGAGCCGACGCGCGGGCAGACGATCGAGCACGTTGACGGGTAGCGGCGGGGCCCGGGGGCCATCCTTCTGAATCATCCAGGCCACGGCGCTCGCCGATCGCTCGCGCGCTGATATCGTTCTGCCCCGATGGTCCGCGAGCCCACCACGGCCTCCAACTCGTCCTTCGAGGGCGACTTCGCGCCGGGTCAGGTGCTCATCGGCCGCTATCGCGTCATCGCGCTCGTCGGCCAAGGGGGGATGGGGCAGGTCTACCTCGCGGACGACCTCGTGCTCGGCCAGTCCGTCGCGCTGAAGTTCCTGCCGCCGCACCTGGCCGACCGCGAGGGCGGGCTCGACCGTTTCCGCGCCGAGGTGCGGCTCGCCCGCGAGGTCACGCACCCGAACGTCGCGCGCGTGCACGACATCGGAGAGGTCGGGGGGCGCCACTTCCTGTCGATGGAGTTCGTCGACGGCGAAGACCTGGCGAGCCTGGTGCGGCGCATCGGCCGCGTGCCGCGCGAGAAGGCCGCGGAGATCAGCCAGCAGGTCTGCGCCGGGCTGGCCGAGGCGCACCGTCGGGGGGTGCTGCACCGCGACCTCAAGCCCGCCAACGTCATGCTCGACGGCGAGGGCCGCGTGAAGCTCACCGACTTCGGACTCGCGGTAACCACCGACGAGGCGCATGCCTTCGCCGGCACGCCGCAGTACATGGCGCCCGAGCAGCTTTCCGGCCTGCCCGCCGACGAACGTTCGGAGGTGTACGCGCTCGGCCTGCTGCTCTACGAGCTGTACACCGGGCGTCGCGCGCTGAGCGGCCGCACCGTCGACGAGCTGCGCCGTGAGCACGAGGAGGGGCCGCCGAACCCGCCCTCGAGCGTCCTCGGCGAGATCGAACCGCTCGTCGACGCGACGCTCACGCGCTGCCTCGCCCGCGACCCCGCGCAGCGCCCGGCGAACGTGCTCGAGGTCGCGCGCGCCCTGCCGGGAGGCGATCCGCTGGCCGCGGCGCTCGCGCGGGGCCAGACGCCCGCGCCGGAGCTGGTCGCGGCGGCGCAGGCGAAGGGCGCGCTCTCGCCGCGCACGGCGCTGCTGCTCTCGCTCGGGAGCGTCGCCCTGTTCCTCGGCTTCGCCGTCCTGCGCACCTGGACGCTCGACGCGGACGGCATCAGCTACGGCAAGGCGCCGGCCGTGCTCGACGAACGCACGCGCGAGATCTACGCCGAGCTGGCCGGCGAGTCGGCGCCGGAGTTCGAAATCCACTGGTACGGGGCCGACGCGACCCGACTGGCCTCTCCGGCCAAAGCGGCCGAGGGCGAGCGGCCGCTCGACGTCGGCGTGGTCCTGCGGCACACGCGCCTGGCTCCCGCGTCCTTCGCGCCGAAGTCGGGCTACGTCAGCGTGAGCGATCCGGCGCCGACGTCCGGATCGGCGCACGTCGTGCTCGACGCGAGCGGGCGGCTGGTGTCGTGGACGCGCTGGCCGGCGCAGACCGATGTGCCCGCGGCCGGCGCGGAGCCCGACTGGGCGCGGCACTTCGCGCTCGCCGGCATCGACGCCGCGAGCGCCGTCCCCATCAACGCGGACTTCGTGCCGCGCGCGTTCGCCTCGGAGCGACGCGCGTGGGAAGTCGGCGGCGGCTCCTTGCGCATACACGCGGCCTCGCTGAACGGCCGCACGGTCCAGTTCGAGCTGCTCGAGGGCGACCGCTCTCCGGGATGGGTCCCGGAAGCCCCGCCCAGCGCCGCCTTCGCCTGGGTCATCCACGTGCTCGAGGCCGTCGCCGCCTGGGTGGCGTGGCAGAACGTGCGCAGGAAGCGCGCGTACCTGTCGGGCGCGCTCGTCGTCGGCGCCTTCACGCTCGTCACGCACCTCGTGCTCGCGCTCGACGTCACCGTCCCCAAGGACGCCGTCGGCTTCGGCGTGGCGTGGTTCCCCGTCTCGGCCATGTCGTTCAGCACGGCCATCCGCGTGTTCCTGTTCTTCCTCGCGCTCGAGCCCTTCGCCCGAAGGCACTGGCCGGGCGCGCTGGTCGCCTGGACCCGCCTGCTCGAGCGCCGTTTCGGGGACCCGGCCGTCGGGCGCGAGATCCTCGTGGGGGCCTCCGCGGGCGTCGCCATCATCACCGCCTTCGCACTCGGGGCGGTGGCCCTCGGCCTCGCGCTGCCCGATCAGCGGGCCCGCGGAATGTTTCTCTCGACCGCCGGGCTCGACAACCCGCTCGCGGGACTGTGCCAGCTGCTCCACGCGTGGGGGGACACGGTCATGTTCACGGGCATCGCGCTCGCGCTGCTCGTCGCGTTCCGCAGCTTCGTGCGGCGCGCCTGGGCGGGGAACGCGCTGTGGTTCGGCGTGCTGCTCGTGGTGACGAACCTCGACCAGGCTCCGGAGTTCATGGCGATCACCAGCACGGCCGTCCTGCTGGCGACCTTCCTCACGCTGCTGACGCGGCTCGGCTTCCTCTCCGTGGTGGCGTTCGCCGCCATGATGGCCATGCTCAGCTCGCAGCCCTTGACGCTGCGGCCGCGCGACTGGTACTTCGGCAACAGCGTGCTGATCCTGCTCCTGTTCGCGGCCATCGTCGTCTGGGCCCATCGCTCGGCGGTCGGCGCGCGCACGGCCGCGCCGGCGCGCGGTTGACGCACCGCGGGCTCAGAACAACTCGCCCGGCCGCTTGAAGGTGCCGCGCGCGACGGGGCGCTCTTCGGCGGGCGCGCGCAGGCCGAGGCGGCGCACGGTCGTGTCGAAGAGCGCTTCGATGGCGGCCCAGCGCGGTCCGGCGCCGACCTGACGCTTGCCGAAGCGCGCCTCGCCGGGGCGGCCCTCGCGCAGCTCGTCGAGCGCGTGCTCGACGCGCGCGGCGCGCAGCGGGAGGGTGGCGGCGAGGCGCTCGCGGAAGACGGCGCCGACGGAGGGCGGCAGGCGCAGCAGGCCGCGCCCGGCGGCGCTCGCGCCGGCCTCCCTCGCGCGCGTCAGGATCGTGACGAGCTGCTCCTCGGCGAGGCCCGGGATGATCGGCGCGACGAGCACGCCCGTCGGCACGCCGGCGGCCGACAGGGCGGCGATCGTCGCGAAGCGCACCGTGGCGGGGGGCGCGCCCGGCTCGAGCGCGCGGCACAGCGCGTCGTCCGCGAAGGGGATGCTCACCCACACGCGCGCGCCGGCCGCCTCGTGCAGCTCGGCCAGCAGCTGCGCGTCGCGGCGCACGAGCGCGGACTTGGTCACGAGACCGGCGGGGTTCCTGTAGTCGAGGCAGACCGCGAGACAGCGGCGCGTGAGTTCGTAACCGGCCTCGAGCGGCTGGTAGCAGTCGGTCACCCCGCTGAAGGCCAGCAGTTCGCCCGTCCAGTCGGGCCGCTCGAAGCGCGCGGCCAGCAACTCGGGCGCGTTGACCTTGGCCACGATGTGGCGGTCGAAGTCGGTGCCCGCGCCCCAGCCCAGGTATTCGTGCGTCGGCCGCGCGTAGCAGTAGGCGCAGGCGTGGCTGCAGCCGCGGTAAGGGTTGACGCTGTACCGGAACGGGATGTCCGGGCTGTCGTTCTCGGCCACGATCGTGCGGGCCGTCTCCTCGTGCACGCGCGGCGCATCGACGGGCGGCTCGCCGAGCCACTCGACCGAGGTCGAGGCCCACGGATCGGGCGGATTGCTCACGGGGCGCAGCACGGCGCGCCCGAGGATAGCGCGCCGGAGCGCTCGTTCCGGCGGGGCCGGGCGTTAGGATCCGCGCCGGATCCCCCGACGTCCCGGCCCCCGGCGGCCGGTGGAGGGCAGGGCCGATGAGCGCGACGGCGATCGAGTGCTGCGGTTGCGGCCGGCGTCTGGCCGTGCCCGCGGACGTGGGCGAGGGCGGCGCCTTCGTGTGCGGCGGCTGCGGACTGATCCTGCGCAACGTGCAGTCCGCGCGCGATTTTCGCTGGGCGCAGCTCGACCCCTACGTGCGGCGCCACGGCGTCTCGCGCCTCAACTTCTGGGGCGGGCTGCTCGGCAGCTCGGCCTGGATCGTGCTGCTCTTCGGCGTGCTGCTCACGGGCGAGCGCTTCGACCTGGTGCTCGCGCTGGCCCTCACCGTCCCGTGGACGCTGATGCTCGGCGCGCTGTACTCGATGCGCGCGCGCACGCCGGCCGCGCTGTGGCTGCACTACCTGTTCGCGAGCCTGGGCATCTACCTGGTCTACCTGCGCGCGCTGCTCGTGGCCGTGCCCGCGTGGGGCGAACTGCTCGCGGCCAGCGGCGCGCCCGCGGGCGGCCCGGCCTCGGCCGCCGCGCTGCACGCGCTGCTCCGCGTGGCGGGCATCGCGCTCGTCGTGCTGGGCGGCGCGGGCGTCTTCCTCTATCGTGCACGGGCGCGGCGCCTGCCGCGCGCCGCCGCCGCCCCCGGAGCCGAACCATGAGTCCGCGCGTCCTGCTGCCCCTCGCGACCGGCTTCGAAGAGCTCGAGGCCGTCACGATCATCGACGTGCTGCGGCGCGCGGGCCTCGACCTGCAGACCGCCGGCCTCGGCGCGCTCGACGTCACCGGCGCGCACGGCATCACGCTGCGCGCCGACCTGCCGCTGGCGGCGGCCGCCCGCGAGCGCTGGGACCTGATCGTGCTGCCCGGCGGCCTGCCGGGCGCGACGAACCTGCGCGACGACCCGACGCTGCGGGCGCTGCTCGCGGCGCAGCACGCGCGCGGCGGCAGGCTCGCGGCCATCTGCGCCGCGCCGATCGCGCTCGCGGCCGCCGGCGCGCTGTCCGGCCGCCGCGCGACCTGCTACCCCTCCTTCGAAGAGCAGCTCACGGGCGCGCAGATCGCCGACGGCGCCGTCGTCGTCGACGGCCCGCTCACGACCTCGCGCGGCCCCGGCACGGCGCTGGAGTTCGCGCTGACGCTCGTCGCGCAGCTCGCGGGCCGGGCCAAGGCCGACGAACTGCGGCGCGGCCTGCTCGTGGCGGGCGCGGCCGGCTGAGCGCGCCGCGCGCCGCTCAGGCGAAGCGCACGCCGTCGATCGGCGGCAGGTGCTCCGAGAGGCAGCTCCACGCGTCGCCGCCGTTCTCGCTGACGTACAGCGCGCCGGTCGTCGAGCCGAAGGCGAGCCGCTCGCCGCTGCCGTCGATGTCGAGCGCGTGCCGGTAGACCAGGTCGTACGCGTCGACCTGCGGCAACCCGCGCGAGAGCACGTCGAAGCTCTTCCCGCCGTCGCGCGTGCGCGTGACGACCAGCCGGCCGTCGACGGGGATGCGCTTCTCGTCCTTGATCGCCGGCAGGAACCAGGCCGTACCCGGCTCGCGCGGATGCACCGCCACGGCGAAGCCGAAGGTGCTGGGACCCGCGCGCTCGATCTCGGTCCAGTGCGCGCCGTCGTCGACGCTGCGGAAGATGCCGTTGTGGTGCTGCGCCCAGAGCGCGTCGGGCGCGCCGGCGCAGCGGACCACGCAGTGCGGGTCCTGCACGTTCTCGAGGTGGGCCTGCTCGGGCGGCATGTAGGCCGCGCGCATGCCCGAGGCGCGCAGCGCCCAGCTCGCGCCGCCGTCGCGCGTCTCCCAGCAGCCGCCGCAGGAGACGCCGAGCAGCACGTGCCGCCCGTCGCGCGGGTCGACGCAGATGCTGTGGATGCCGGGCAGGTCGGCGCCGCCGCCGAACCACTCCCTGCGCTGCGGATGGTCCCACAGCGGGCGCACCAGCGCCCAGCTCTCGCCGCCGTCCTCGCTGCGGAACAGCCCGCCCGGGATCGTGCCGAGCCACAGCAGCCCCGGCTGGTCGGGCAGGCCCGCTGCCATGGCCCACGCGCGCTTCACGGCCCAGGGCGTCTCCTTCTTCGACACCGGGTTCATGTCGACGAGCCCCTCGGGCTTGGGCGGGAAGGCCGGTGCGGGCAGCTCCTTCCAGCTGGCGCCGGCATCCGTCGAGCGATGCAGCTTCACGCCGAAGTGGCCGTGCTCGAGGCACGCGAAACGATGGCCGCTGCGCGGGTCGGCCCAGGCGTAGGAGAGGTGATCGCCGAGGAAGTCCTTGCCGGTGATCGACCAGCGGCCCTGCCGGCTGCGGCTCGCGGTGAACAGGCCCTTCTTCGTGGCGACGAGCAGCGTGTCGTGCATGGGGATTCCGGTCTCCTCAGCCGCCCGAGAGCGCCTGCATGACGTAGATCTCGGCGCGCGCGCCGACCGGGTCGCTCAGCCCGATGCGGTCGGCGATCTGCGCGCCGTCGACGAAGATCGACATGTGGTGGCGCAGGGCGCCCTGCTCGTCGAGCACGTAGCCGCGCGCGCGCTCGTTGCCGGCGAAGACCGCCTGCAGCGCCTCGCGCACGGTCGCGCCGTCGACCTCGCAGGGCGGGCAGGCGACGTGGCGCTGCAGATTCGCGGTGAAGGTCACGCGCGGCACGGGCACGCTCCGGGACGGGCTGCGACGGGCGCGTCCCCGGGGACGCGCGACGGGTCGCCGAGCCTAGGGCGGCGGCCGCTCGGCCGTCAATCGCGGCGTGCTATCGTGCCGCCGATGTCCGGCTCCGCTCCGCGCAAGGTCGGCGAGTACGAGCTGCTCGCGCGGCTCGGCCGCGGCAGCCAGGGAGAGGTCTGGGAGGCCGCCCAGCCCTCGCTGGGGCGGCGCGTCGCGCTCAAGCTGCTGCCCGAGCACTTGGTGTTCGGCGACGAGACGCTGGCCCGCTTCCGCCGCGAGGCCTCCGCGGGCGGACGGCTCAGTCACCCGCACGTCGTGACCGTCTTCGCCATCGGCGAGGACCGGGGCGTGCACTACATCGCCGAGGAACTCGTCCCGGGCGGCCGCACGCTGGCCGACCTGATCGCCGAGGCGCGCGCGGCCTCCGAGACCCCGCGCGACTGGTACGCGCGCATCGCGGCGACGATCGCGAGCGTGGCCGACGGGCTGCACGCGGCCCACGCGGCCGGCGTGATCCACCGCGACATCAAGCCGAGCAACATCCTGCTCACGGCGGACGGCTCGCCCAAGCTGGCCGACTTCGGCCTGGCGCTGGTGGCCGACGACGGCTCGGGCTCGCGCACCGGAGGCCTGGCGGGGACGCCCTTCTACATGAGCCCCGAGCAGGCCGGCAGCGGACGGCTGGGCCTGGACGCGCGCAGCGACGTGTTCTCGCTGGGCAGCACGCTGTACGAGGCGCTCACGCTGCAGCGGCCCTTCACCGGCGAGAGCCGCGAGCGCATCCTGCGCGGGATCCTGCTCGACGAACCCGTGCCGCCGCGCCGCCTCGCGCCGCGGCTGCCGCTCGACCTCCAGACCATCTGCCTGCACGCGCTGGCCAAGCGCCCCGAACGGCGCTACGCGAGCGCCGCGGAACTGGCCGCCGACCTGCGGCGCTTTCTGGCGCACGAGCCGATCCGGGCGCGCGCGCCGGGGCCGCTCGCGCGCGGCGCGATGTGGGTGCGCCGGCACCCCGTCGCCGGCATGGCCCTGGCGTCGCTGCTCGTCACGGCGGCGCTGCTCGTCGAGGCGCGGCAGGCGCGCGAAGACGCCTCGACCCAGCGCGACGTCGCCAGCGAGGCCGAGCAGGGCGCGCGCGGCGCCGTCGAGATGCTGGCCGGCATCCTGGCGGACGCCGAGCACGACGCGCTCGTCGACCCGGTCGCGTGGGGGGCGCTCATCGAGCGCTGCATCGCCGAACTGCCCGGTCTCGGCGCCCGGGCCGACACCAACCACTTCATGCACGTGCTCATCGGCCGGGCGCTGCTGCGCATCGACGAGGCCGCGCGCGCCGAGGAATTCCTGCGGCGATCGCTGGATTTCGCGCGCGCGCCGGCCCTCGCGGAGATCGGCCTCTACCTGGCCGAGTCGTCCTCCTCGCTGGCGACCGCGCTGCGCCTGCAGGGGCGTCTGGGCGAGGCGCGCGAGGCGCTCGATGCGGCGCGCACGGCGGCCGCGACGATGCGCGCGCCGCCCGATCTGCTCACCGGCATCGCGCGCGAGGAGTCGGCGCTGCGGGTCGCGTCGGGTCGGCCGGAAGAAGGCGTGGCCGAACTCGAGCGGCGGCGGGCCGAGATCGTCGCGGAGGAGGGCGAGGACCATCCGGCCGCGATCCTGCTGGACGTCGAGATCGCGCTGCTGCTGGCCCGGCTCGGGCGGCTCGAGGAGGGCGGCGCGCGCGCGACGGCGGCGGTGCAGGCCGGCACGCGCGCGGGTGTGCCGGCCCGGGTCCGTCTGCGCTACGAACGGCTCGCGGCCGAACTCGTCGTCCGGAAGGCCGAACGGGCCGCGCGCGCCGGGCGCGCGGACGAGGCGCAGGCCCTGTGGACGCTGGCCGAGGCCGACCTGCAGCGGCTCGAGACCACGCTGCTCGCCGAACTCGGCCCGCGTCACGGCGATCTGGGGCGCACGCTCAACGTCCGCGGCAAGGTGGCGCGGCAGCTCGGCCGGCTCGACGAGGCGCGCGCGCTGCTCGGCCGCGCCGTGCCGATCCTCGAGGCGAGCGCGGGCGAGGCGTCGGTCGACGCCCTCTCGGCCCGCAACAACCTGGCCGTGTCCCTGTACGCGGCGGGCGAGCGGTCGGCCGCCGAGCAGCAGTGGCTGGCGGTGGCGCGGGCCGACCTCGAGCGGCCCCTGCACGAGCCCGAGGTCGTCCTGAAGGCGCTCTCGCATCTCGTGCAGTTGCTGCGCGTGGAGGGGCGCTTCGACGAGGCGCTGCCCTGGGCGCAGCGCCTTGTCGATCGCACACCGACAGCGCACCCCGATGCCGCCGAGCACGCCGCCCTGCTGGACGACACGCGCCGACGGCGCGATGATGCCGCGCTCGACGCCGCCTCGGGAGGCTGAGGAAAGCACGATGCCGATCATCTACACCTTTCCCAGCTCGCTCTACACCGTGCTGCCTTCGGGCAGCGCGCAACTCGACGAGATCGAGATCGAACCGCCGCTCCTGCCCGCGCCCACGGGCGCGACGCGCTCGACCTCGATGAAGGTCAAGTCGAAGGCGGGCGCCAAGACGGGCGTGGTCGGCGAGATCGTCGTCTCGCGTCAGGCGATCACGGGCCACTCGGTGCAGCCGACGCCCGCCGGCCTGGTGAGCGCCGAGGTCTTCAGTTCGGTGAAGTTCGAGCACCCCGCGGCCGCCAACAACAGCGAGCACGTCTACTCGGTGAGCTTCCAGGTCGTCGGCAGCACGGGCTCGGTCATCAATCTCACCTATCGCTACAAGAGCGCGGAACTGAACGCGTGGGTCAACGTGCAGCAGGCGTTCACGATCTCGTGACGCGCGCACCGCGGAGGAGCCGGCCATGAGCGTTGCGACCATCCAGCATGCGGTGCCCGTCACGCAGTGGAACAACCTGCGGCTCGCGGGCGCCAGCGAGGACTGGCTGCGCCTGGTCGTCGAGGGCGGCGAAGTCGTCGGGGAGGCGGGGAGCATCGTGCTCACGCTCAACTTCGCCAGCAAGAACTTCGTCGACGAGGGCGTGACCCAGGTCAAGATCGGGCTCAACTCGCCCAATGCGGATCAGAGCAGCCACTCGGCGCTGCCGCCGCCGCCGCCCGGCTCGACCACGAGGACGTATCAGCACGGCATCGCCCACACCCGCCCGCGACTGGTGGCCGGCGAGAACCCGACCTACACCGTTTCGTTCGAAGCGAAGGCGGCCGGCACGATGCGCTTCGCGATCGACCTCGACTGCGCCGAGTTCGTCGAACCCCTGGTGGTCACGGTGGATCGCGTTGTCGCGGCCCAGGTGTGAGCGCGCTCCCGCGCGCCGGAGTCCGGCGCGGGCGGCCCTGGCGCTGGCCATGACGCTCGCCGCCTGCAGCGCTCCGCTCCCGCGGACCGTGCCCGAGTCGAGCGGCGATGCGCGCACCGCGAGCCACGCCGAGGTGCTGGCCTTCCTCGACGGGTTGGCGGCCGCGCGCGACCCGCGCCTGGTCTTCACCGACTTCGGCACGACGCCCGAGGGCCGCGCGCTGCCGCTGGTGATCGTCTCCGACCCGCCGGTGGCGAACGCCGACCAGGCCCGCGCGAGCGGCAAGCCGGTCGTGCTCGTGATGGCGAACATCCACGCCGGCGAGGTCGAGGGCAAGGAGGCCTGCCTCGAACTGCTGCGCGAGGTGGCGCGGGGGCGGGCGCCCTGGCCGCTCTCTCGGTTGGTGCTGCTCGTCGCGCCGATCTACAACGCCGACGGCAACGATCGCTTCGGTCCGCGCCAGCGGCCGCTGCAGAACGGGCCGGCGCTCACGGGCCAGCGGCCCAACGCCGCCGGGCTCGACCTCAATCGCGATTACCTCAAGCTCGAGTCGGCCGAGGCGCGCGTGCTGCTCGACCTGCTGAACGCGTACGACCCGGCGCTCGTCGTCGACCTGCACACGACCAACGGCAGCGCGCACGGCTACGAACTCACCTACAGCCCGCCGCTGAGCCCCTCGGCCCACCCGCAGCTGCTGCGCACGCTCGAAGACGACTGGCTGCCCGCGCTGCGCCTGCGGATGCGCGCGCGGCACGGCTACGAGACCTACGACTACGGCAACTTCGAGTCGGCGCAGGGCGTCGAGGGCGACGAGCCCGACCCCGAGCGCGGCTGGCGCACCTTCGACCACCGCCCGCGCTTCGGCAACAACTACGTCGGGCTGCGCAACCGGCTCGCGATCCTGAGCGAGGCCTACGCCTACGCCGACTTCCGCACGCGCATCGACGTCACGCGCGCCTTCGTCACCGAGATCCTGCTGCTGGCCTGCGAGCGCGCCGACGCACTGACGGCGCTGTGCGCGCGGCTCGACGACGAGACCGCGCGGCAGGGGGCGCAGGGCGAACTCGTGCAGGCGACCGGCGCCGAACTCGTCTCGCGCGGCGAGGAGCCGATCCTGTTGCGCGGCTTCCAGGAGCTGATCTGCGCCGAGACGGGCGGCGTCGTGCGCGTGGCGAGCGGGCCGCGCAGCGAGCGGCGGCTGCCGTCCTTCACGCGCTTCGCGGCGACGGCGGAGGTGCAGGCGCCGGCGGCCTACGCGCTGCCGCCGGGGGCGCACGCGGACGCGATCGAGGCGCAGCTCGCGCGGCACGGGCTGGTCAGCCGCCGTGCGGCGCGCGGCGGGCCGGCGGCGGTGACGGTCTTCCGGCTGGTCGAGGCCAGCCGCGCCGACGAGCCTTTCCAGGGGCACCGGCTGCGCACGGCCCGCTGGGATGCGTCCGTCGAGGAGCGCGAGCTGCCCGCCGGCACGCTGCTCGTCCCGCTCGGACAACCGCTCGCGCGCCTGGCCTTCCAGCTGCTCGACCCGCGCGCCGACGACGGGCTGGTCGTGTGGAACGGCTTCGACGAGGTGCTCGACGGCGGCCCCGGCGGCGAGCTGCCCGTCTGGCTGCTCTCGCCCTCCGCGCTCGCGATCGCCGACGGGCCGTGAGCGGCGGCGGACGCGCGCGCGCGGCGCCGGTGCTGCTCCTCGCGACCGCGCTGCTGCTCGTCGAAGGGGCGCGCGCGGTGCGGGCCGAGTCGCGGCGCCTCACGCAGGCTTCCTTCGAGCATCGCCTGCATCTGCTGCGCACCGGCGCCGACGCGCGCCTGAACGACGTGCTCGGGCCGCTGCGGTCGGCGCTGGCGGCCGTGGGCGAACTGGCGCC
The DNA here is from genome assembly GCA_964490005.1 of uncultured Phycisphaerales bacterium. Lineage (GTDB taxonomy): Bacteria > Planctomycetota > B15-G4 > B15-G4 > B15-G4 > CAZBBB01. Next base: position 41,113 of record CAZBBB010000019.1, read on the forward strand.
CGACGCGACGCGCCTGGTCGTCGTCGCGCAGGAGACCGAAGCCGACGTGCTCGCCGTCGCGCGGCTCACGTCGCTGCTCTACCCGATCGAGGTCCGCAAGCTCGCGCAGGTGCCGCAGGACGCCGACGAGCTGAGCGCCTGGGCCGGGCCGACCAGCTACGTGCTGCACCTGGACCCGGCGCGGCTGCCGGCCTCGGTGCGCGGCCTGACGCGGCTGGGTTCGGGCGAGGGCTGGTTGCTGCTGCACGCCGCCGGAGACGGCTGATGGGACTCACGCCGATGCTGTTGCTCGCGCTCGTCCTGCCCTGGGCGCTGGGGCGGGCGCTGCTGTCGCTGCTCGGCGGCGCGCAGGCCACCGACCGGCTGCGCCGCGCGGGGCTGGCCTTCGTCGCCGGCGCGCCGCTGCTGGGGCTGGCGCAACTGGCGTGGCTCGCTGCGGGCGCGCCGCGCGAGCGGCTGCTGCTCGCGCCGGCGGCGCTGCTGGTCGCG